>DDCR01000078.1 GCA_002335115.1 Oceanospirillaceae bacterium UBA2001 | reverse complement strand
ACGGGCACCTTGCATTACACCTTCCCAATGCGTTGTGATGCTGCTCCCTTTGATAACTATGATTTCCGCATGGCCTGTAAATTGTCAGTAGACCGCGAAGAATTAGTCACTAAGATTCTTTCAGGCCATGGGGCCATTGGTAACGATACCCCTATTTCTACGGCTAACCCGTTCCACAATAGTGAACTAGCTCAGCGAGCCTATGATCCAGACAAGGCGGCTTTTCATCTGAAAAAAGCCGGTTATGATGGTTCTAATGTGCAGTTATCTGCCTCCGATGCAGCCTTTGCTGGTGCCGTTGACGCCGCTCTTTTGATTAAAGAATCGGCGGCTAAGTCGGGACTTAATATTGAAGTAGTGCGTGAGCCTAAAGATGGTTATTGGTCTAATGTGTGGAATAAGAAGCCATGGACTGCATGCTATTGGGGCGGCCGTCCGACGGAAGATTGGATGTTCAAAGCCGCCTACATGGCAGACGGCAAATGGAACGATACCGCATGGCGCACGGGTGCCTCTGTTGAACGCTTTAACAAACTGGTACAAATGGGAAGTTCAGAATTAGATTTGGCTAAGCGCCGTGAAATCTATTATGAATGCCAAGCCTTGGTTAACGACGACGGTGGAGCGTTGGTGCCTATGTTCGCTAATAACGTGCATGCCTTGAGTAAAAAATTAGCTCATGGCCCTGATGTTGCAGCTAACTGGGAACTAGATGGTGGTAAGGCAGCTGAGCGTTGGTGGTTTGCTTAACGCCCACTGACCTTAACGAACGGGCCTGCACTTTTACTTAAAAGTGCAGGCCCGTTTTAACTTATGGGTCTAAATAGTCCTTTGGACTTGCCTTTTTATGTGCATTATTTAACGTGCCATTAGTACCTTTGAGGGGTTTAACACCTTGGCCAGGTTAACTACGATAGTGCGCACGACATCCTTCTGGCGGGGCCGATTACTGTGTATGCAGTTTTTTTAGACGATCTGCCCGCAGCAATTGCACTCTGTGAGACGTTATGAGTTTATCGCTGGTTTTCATTGTTTTGGCCTCTGCCTTTTTACATGCGTTCTGGAACGCTTTGGTCAAAGGCTCTGCCGACAAGACGATTGTACTGGGTCTGATTGCCTTGGGACATGTGGTACCTGGTATTATCATTGCAACGCAGGCGCCACTGCCTGGATGGGCCGCCGTACCCTATATCATTGCCTCAACCCTCATCCACTGGGGATATTATTATTTTTTAAATCTCGCCTATCGCATTGGAGACCTGAGCCTTGTCTACCCCATCACCCGCGGTTTAGCGCCAGTCTTAGTGGCATTGGGGGCACAAATATGGATTGGTGAGAGCCTTCCTGGCTTGGCTTGGTTAGGCATCATTTCAGTCTCGGCTGGGGTGATGGTGCTGTCGCAAGGTATTTTCAAAACAGAGGTGCCAAAATTATCAATGGTTGCAGCAGTCATTGTGGCGGCCATTGTGGCGGCTTATTCGCTAGTGGATGGTGTCGGAGTGCGTTTGTCTGACAGCATCATGGGCTATATTGCCTGGTTGTTCATAGCCGAAGCCTTTGTTGCACTGTTTATCTTTAAAACTCAATGGCAGCGACTGCGGATGATGCCGTTAAAACCCTGCCTACTTGGCTTTTTGGGTGGCATCCTGTCAGCCACTGCCTATGCGCTGGTGCTTTATGCCAAGACTGAAGCTCCTTTAGGCGTGGTCTCTGCTTTGCGCGAGACATCGGTGATTTTCGCCGCCCTAATCGGTGTCTTTTGGTTTGGCGAGGGGCCAAAGACCCGTCGCCTTTTAGCTGGGGTGATCGTCGCATTTGGCACCATTATGATTGGCTTAGCCCATTAAATCTCGCCAACATGGGATCGCCCCACAACTGCGCAAACCAATGCTGTTGCTATGTTAAACGACCATAGAAGGTCATGCGAGCAGATTCAGACAGTGATACATTAGGTTCGGCATTATAGGCCAGTACCACTAGCATGCGCGTGATTTCTCCCTGGCTTGGTGTGACACGATGCAGTGCATCTCTGCCCCTAAACAGCATTAGATCACCTGCACCCATAGGAATGGCCTGCGCCTCTACTTCTCCCTTGAGTACCCGATCCACACCTGCATAATTCATGTCGCCTTGGCTAGCATTTCTAAGTTTTGGCACATATTCGAATTGGCCGCCAGCTTTTGGGCTTTGCAGTAATAAGGTGATGGCAAAAGACGAGTTATCAAAGTGCCAGCCTAACTCCTGACCTTCGCTGGCATAATGTAAGTTAATTGAAGACAGCCTATCAGCGTATGGATATAGTGTGTCTTCGCCTAATACAACGGCTAAAAATGAGCGTAGTTGCTGCGCATCATAGAGCACACGCAAGGGCGAATCTAGCCCAATCTGATCGTCCGTAATGCAGCCCTTGGAAGAGTGCACCCATTTATTACGGGGGTGGTCATCAGCCAAGGCTGCATCTTTTTGGGTAAGGTATACATTGTGACCAGAATTGGTATAAAAAGCAGACGTTTTTTTGTGCTCGCCTTCAGTGATAATGGCAGCCCGCGCAGTGGGGCTGAGAAAGTTTTTGAGAATTAATACCCCTTCTTGATCAAGCTGTTGTTTACAGGCCTGCTCATACTGGGGATCGGAAATAGGGTGGGTAGCGAAATTAACCACGTGCTCCAGTTGCATGCATGACTCCTGAGTTAACCTAAAAAAGGGGTAAATTAGTGGGCTTAAAT
>DDCR01000116.1 GCA_002335115.1 Oceanospirillaceae bacterium UBA2001 | reverse complement strand
TTAAACACGGACTGTCCGTATGAGCTCCAACCATATGCATTCTTTGTAAAGCATTTTTTTTGGGCAATTGAAACGCCACGATGGTGGAGTCGTTACGAGTGATGAAATAACGCCCACCCGCCTGCACATGCCATTTATCAGCCACCTCAAGTTTACGATAGCCCACCGCGGTTAATTGTTGCACCATTGCAGCGACAGCATGAAAGGGAGTTGGAGAGTCGCTAATAAAACTCATCAATCCATTTAAGTAATCTTTTTGAGGCATAATTTTTTTATTCCAAGTCTGTAAAGGACTAATTCTGCCACATTCTGGGCACCAAACGTAACGATTCTGTAAAGCATGGGTTTAAATAGCCCAGTTTAGCCTCAGGCGTTTGAAAAACTTATTCAAATTAAGCTAATATGATGATCGAAACAAAGCGCTAACTAAAGTCCCTCCAAGTTTAATTTAACGGTCGATTAATTTAATGGCCGCACTACTACTTCTGAAGCTTGCTATGATGCCTAATACAGTCTCCACCTTATTGCCTTCTCTTTTTATGTTTGCCCGATGGATACAATCATGGATTGGTCTTTTAATTGCCACTAGCGCTGTGGTCTTGATGCTCGCATCAAAGCAAGCCACTGCAGCAGATGTGCCTGTGCAGATTGAGTTCACTAAACAGCAGGGTCAATTGACTCAAGAAATCATTCAACTCCTAGATCGCCAGCACTACCAGCATCGAGACTTAAACGATGAGTTTGCCAATGATGTGTTTAATCGTTATTTAAAGTTACTCGATCCCCAGCACATTTACCTGAGCCAAGCAGACCTTGAACCGTTTAATTACCTGAGTAGCGAGCTTGATGACTTACTGGCCCAAGGGGATTTATCACCCATGGCGGCGCTTTATAATTTGTTGCAGCAAAGGCGGCTAGCCTTTATCGATTACAATTTAGGTGTGTTTTCTCAGGGGGAGCCAATGTTTGACTTTGAGAGATTGGAAGACATCAGCACTTCACCCTATGAGAATCCTCGAGTCACCAACTTAGAAGCTCTCAAAGACACTTGGCGCAAGCAGCTAAAGAATGAATTTATTAACGGCCAGCTGAGCAACGAATCCGTCAAACAAATTAAGGACCGCTTACAAAAGCGATATACAAATATCCGCAAACGGGTTTTACAAGTCGAGTTGCGAGACGCTTATCTTGCCGTAAGCAATAGTATTACCACTGTGACTGGACCTCATACGACCTATCTTTCGCCTCGGAATGTGGAAGACTTTAATATTGACATGAGCTTGTCATTAGAAGGTATCGGTGCTGTATTGCAACGTGACAACGATTACACCAAGGTCGTAAGCTTAGTTGTTGGTGGACCTGCTGATAAAGCTGGAGATTTGAAAGCGTCTGATTATATTGTCGGTGTAGCCCAAGATGGTGATCCAATACAGGAGATTTTGGGATGGCGCTTAGATGATGTCGTCGATCAGATTAGAGGGCCAAAGGGCACACTAGTCAATTTACAAATTATTCCCGGTGGTGACCTGCAGCAAACTAAAAAGACCATTCAAATTAAACGGAACAAAGTAAATTTAGATGATCAGGCAGCGAAAAAGACGGTGGTGGAGGTACTAACCCCCGAAGGCCTAGTCAATATTGGAGTCATCACCCTGCCCACTTTTTATATGGACTTTGCAGCGGCCCAATCTGGGGATCCAAACTACCGAAGTACCACCCGTGATGTATACAACCTCATACAAGAACTGAAAAGTGAATCCATCAGTGGTATCGTCATTGACCTTCGGAACAATGGTGGTGGCTCCTTGCGAGAGGCTAATCAACTGACAGGGCTATTTATCGAAACAGGCACGACCGTTCAAGTGCGTTATGCTGACGGTATGATCCAAAAGCAAATGGATCGTAACCCGTTATTGGCTTATAACGGCCCCTTAGTTGTGCTTGTTAATCGCTATAGTGCCTCAGCCTCAGAAATTTTTGCCGCAGCCATGCAGGACTACAAACGGGCATTAATTGTTGGTAGTCAGACCTACGGTAAGGGAACAGTGCAAACGTTTGGCGATCTCAGTAGTGGCCAAATCAAATTTACCCAAGCGAAGTTCTACAGAGTATCTGGTGCTAGTACTCAACACAAAGGCGTTATTCCTGATGTTAATTTGCCCAGTTTAACTGACCCAAAAAAAGTTGGTGAGAGCACCCAAGACCATGCCCTTAAATGGGACCGTGTGAAAGCTGTGGATCACAAAACCTACTTTTCTTTTGAACACATTATTCCACAACTACAAAAGCGCCAAGAAAAGCGTAACCAAAGCAGTGCAGACTGGCAATATACGCTTTCTTTGGCGGAACGTGAGCGTAATAGGCCAAAACAGATTAGTCTTCATTTGGGCCACCGTCAGCAATCTTGGCAAGAACAAAAAGATTGGTATTTGAATACCATTAACACCTTACGCTCGAGCCATGATTTAGCTCCAGTCACCGACGTCAAAGACCATGACTTTGATTACGATAACGCCCAAAAAGATCCCTACATCCTCGCGGGTGCAGCGGTGATTGCTGATTGGATTGATATGGCGCACTAGGCTTTAAATGAGTTCAATAATCGGCTCGTTAAGGGCCGACAATTGCTCCCTCAATTCCAATATATGCTCACCCCAATAACGCTCTGTATTAAACCAAGGAAAACTGTGGGGAAATGCTGGATCTTCCCAGCGGCGAGAAAGCCAGGCAGCGTAATACAGCATGCGTAAGGTTCGTAAGGGCTCTACGAGTGCCAGCTCTTGGGGCTTAAAGTCATAAAACTCGTTGTAACCTTCGATTATTTCAGACAATTGAATTCGTTGGCGATCACGCTCACCAGAAAGTAGCATCCATATATCCTGCACTGCTGGCGCCATTCGCGAATCATCAAAGTCGACAATGTGGGGGGCGTCATCACGCCATAATAAATTACCCCCATGACAGTCGCCGTGGACTCGGATGTAATCCACACTATCATGTTGTGCAAAAGCAGCATCAATATGAACCAATAAATCAGCCGTTAAACTATCATATGCTGCTTTTAACGATTCAGGTATAAAATGTTGACTCACAAAGGCAACGCTATCGTGGCCAAAGGTTTGGGGGTTAATGGATGGCCTATGTTGATAGGGCTCTACCGCGCCTAAGGCATGCATACGCCCTAATAACCTGCCCATGGTGTAAAGGTTTTCAAGATTATCAAGCTCAGGACCATGCCCGCCTTTGCGTTCGAAGAATGCAAATTGAAAGTTTTCATAGCGCAACAAACTATCACCTTGCTTATTAATCATCGGCGGAACTATAGGCAACTCATATTCTGCTAAGGCAATACTAAAACGATGTTCCTCCATAATTTGATCGACTGACCAACGCCGAGGTCGATAGAATTTTGCAATAACAGGGACGTCCTGATCTTCAAGTCCAATTTGATAGACACGATTTTCATAACTATTAAGGGCTGAAATTCGACCGTCACACACATGACCTTGGCTTTCAACTGCATCCATGATGTAACTTGGGGTCAGTACTGAAAAAGGGTGTATTTCATTGTCCATAGTAAGCGGTCATTAATAACTCAGGTGGCAAGTATATCCTATGCTTCATAGATCATCTTGCCACTATCCAAACTATTGACCCACTAGTCCTAGACTATTGACTCATCAAGGTCTGACCAATCCCAAGACCAACAGTCAATTAAAGTCTGGAGTCCCTTAACAGTAACTTGCATTTGTCAGCCCATAGGCCAATCTAATTACTAAGGGCGTCTGTAAGTTCATGTGATCAGTCATCATGGGGGTTGTCGAAATCGAGGAAAAGCTTTGTATAATTTATCTTTAGCTCCGTATAATACGGACCTTATTAAGCTTGTTCGTCAGGGAAGTGCAAATGACCACTACCAATGCCCTTCAGTTCCCCATTAGTGAAGCGCCAGCGATGGGTCAACCTTTGCAGGTCGCCGAAGGCGTTTATTGGCTGCGCATGCCCTTACCTTTTGCCCTTAATCATATTAATTTATGGTTATTGGAAGATCACCTTGGCTGGACTATTGTAGATACAGGTATTAACACGTCTGCCTGCAAGGAACTATGGCAGCAGGTATTTGATCACCATCTCAACAACAAACCTGTGCATCAACTTATTGTGACTCATTTACACCCTGATCATGTTGGATTGGCGGGTTGGATCTGCGAACGGTGGGGTTTGCAACTACAAATGTCTCGAACAGATTACATTACTTGTAAGGTTTTGATGTCTGATACAGGTCAACCCGCGCCTAAAGCAGCTGTAGATTTCTACCAACGCGCAGGTGCAACCGATGACCAACTTGCTTATTATAAAACTAAGTTTGGTGGTTACGGTAAAAGCATTTACCCCATGCCAGATAGCTATGCGCGATTGCAAGAGGGTTTATCAGTTACCATGGCAGGCCATAGATGGGAAATTATCGTAGGCCGTGGTCACGCGCCAGAACATGTGTGCCTGTTATGCCCAGAACTCAATGTTTTTATCTCTGGTGATCAACTGTTGCCCACTATTTCTTCGAATGTCAGTGTGTGGCCAGTGGAGCCCCATGCAAATCCATTAAAAGATTGGCTTGATTCGTGTGCTATGTTGCAACACCGCATCCCCGCCGATGTGCTAGTATTGCCCTCGCACGGGCAAGTATTTTTTGGCGCCCATAAACGTCTGCAACGACTCATTGAGGGCCATGAAAAGTCACTCATGACACTCCTAGAAACGTGTCAGCAGCCGCAACGAAATGTGGATTTATTTAGCCAACTATTTCGCCGCCCAATTAATAATGACTTACTAACACTTGCTGTAGGCGAAACTCAAGCCCATTTAAATTATTTAATTAGTAAAAACAAACTCCAACGCATTCCTGACCATCACGGTGTTGTCTGGTATCAAACTCTTTAAAAGAAGAAGATTATTTTATGCACATCATTACCATCAATTTTGAACCTGTAGAGCTATTTAAGATTTTAAAATTTGAATCTATTGTGGGTAGCGGTGGCGAAGCTAAAAAAAGAATTGCTGAAGGCTTAGTCAGCGTTAATGGCGAAGTAGAAACTCGAAAAAGTAGAAAAATGATGAGTGGCGATATGATCGAGTTTGAGAAACGTCATTATGAACTAAAGCTACCCTAACCCATGAGTGTGGGCCGCTTCTTTGTTCCTGCCCACATAAGTGCAGGATTTATAGCACCTTTAGTCGGCTATACCAGTTCTGCTGCCATCATTTTTCAAGCAGCCAACAGCACTGGTGCTAACGATGCCATGGTTACCAGTTGGTTTTGGGCCTTAGGGTTGGGCATGGGATTATCAACCATAGGGCTGTCGCTATTTTTTAAACAGCCCATACTGACCGCATGGTCCACGCCAGGCGCTGCTATTTTAGTTACCAGTTTAGCCGGGGTTCCTATGGCTGAAGCCATTGGTGCTTTCTTATTGTGCTCCGTATTACTCACTTTAGTCGGGCTCTCAGGCTGGTTTGATCGGCTCATGGCCTTTATGCCTCAGTCGATCGCCGCTGCCATGTTAGCAGGGGTTTTGTTGCCCTTTGCTATGCATATGATCATGTCATTAGAATCCCAATTGGCCTTAGTTTTAACCATGATCATGACGTTTTTTATCAGTCGAGTGTTCTGGCCTAAGCTCGCCATCATGGTGACCTTTCTAATGGGCATTATGATAGCTTGGGTACAAAATTTAATTGTTTGGCAATCCTTGAGCCTGCAGATTTCAAGCCCAATCTGGACTACACCAGAGTGGTCTTTATCCGCTACAATCGGAGTAGCGATTCCCCTTTTCATCGTTACCATGGCTTCCCAGAACCTGCCTGGTATTGTTGTCTTGCGCAGTCATGGCTATGACGCCCCTGCAGCCCCACTGATTACATGGACGGGTATCACAGGGCTTCTCATGGCCCCCTTTGGAGGCTTTGCATTTAATTTGTCAGCTATTATGGCAGCCATTTGTATGGGTAAAGATGTGGATACAGACCCACAACAAAGGTATCGTTCTGCTGTTTGGGCTGGTTTATTTATTGTAGCCACAGGTATTTTTGCTGATAGTCTAACAGGGTTATTTAATAGTTTGCCCCAGGCCTTAGTCATCAGCATTGCCGGTTTGGCGCTCTTAGGTACTATTAGTAGCAGTCTGAGCACGGCCTTAGTGCGTGAATCAGAGCGCATCCCTGCCATGATTACCTTAATTACCACCGCATCTGGTGTAGCATTGTGGGGCATAGGAAGTGCTTTTTGGGGTTTAGTCATAGGTGTTTCAGCGCTATTAATTCAACATTACAGCACCAATTCATCACCTTCAGTTGAGCCCTAATAATTTACTATCAAATCTATAAATTGAGCTTTAATGTGGAGCTGCAAGCTTTTCACTTAAGGCTTTTTTAAACCCCATGTTAATTATCAAAGGCGAATAAAACGAACTTTTAATAATTTCAAAACACAGCCCAAGTAAACATGGACTTTGGCGCTATATTCCCGCTACTATCAGCCAAAGGTTCACTTAAGTCTTTTTTCATTATGAAAACTGTATACTCGCCAAAACACAATTTACGTAACCCTAAAACAGAATTGGCTGGGGGCCAATTGATCACCCCTTTTGAGAGCCCCCAAAGAGCAGATTACATCTTATCAGCCATTCAGTCTCAACAATTGGGCCCTATAATAGCCCCTGCTCAATGGCCACGTTCCCTGGTAGAAAGCATTCACGATATAGGCTATCTCAGTTTTTTAGATACCGCTTGGCAGCGATGGACTGAGGCCGGTAATGCAGGCGAGGCTATCCCTAATATTTGGCAGTCTCGTTCAATGCCGAGCCAACGCATTCCTAATCATATTGATGGCCAACTGGGTTATTATAGTTTAGCTGGCGAAACCAGCATTAGTGAAGGCACTACTGAAGCGGCTTGGGCGTCTACCTTTGTCGCTTTATCTGCTGCAGACCTGATTCACCAAGGCGAAAATAGTGCGTTCGCCCTTTGTCGCCCACCTGGTCATCACGCCTCAAAAAATCAATTTGGTGGTTATTGTTTTCTTAACAATGCAGCCATTGCTGCCCAAAAAATGCTTCATGATGGAGCCCAGAAAATTGCTATTCTTGACGTGGATTTTCATCATGGTAACGGCACCCAAGATATTTTCTACCAGCGCAATGACGTCTTTTATTGCTCTATTCATGGCGATCCCATGGAAGCGTTTCCATATTTTTTAGGGTTCTCTGATGAAATAGGTACCGGTTTAGGCGTAGACCACAACTTAAACCTACCTCTACAAAGAGGGGCGACCTTTCACATATGGCACCAAGCACTTCACCACGCTTTACGTCAAATATGTCGGTTTAGTCCTGACGCACTGGTTATTTCTTTAGGTGTTGATACCTTCGAAAATGATCCCATCAGTTTTTTTAAACTCAAAAGTAAAGACTTCACGCAGATGGGAAAAACCATTGCCAGTATGAATTTACCCACCTTATTTATAATGGAGGGGGGCTATGCCGTAGAGGAGATTGGTACTAATACGGTGAATGTCCTCAAGGGTTTTAAAAACGAGGCTGCATAGTTCCTTGACAGTCTATGATTTAATCGGCAAATCAGGCAAGATGTGGCTTTGCAATTTTTCAACAAGAGATCAGAACCATGCTTTGCGTTAATTCCTACTTCAATGATCAGGTTAAGTCCATCGCCTTTCAAGGCAAAACCCTCGCTACAACTGTTGGTGTAATGGACATTGGTGAATTTACCTTTGGCACCAGTCAGTATGAAATTATGACCATCATTGATGGAGAGCTTGAAGTCAAACTACCAGGTACCCAGAGCTGGCACACGTTTACTAATGGGGATCAGTTTGAAGTAGAAGCAAATAGTAGTTTTGACGTCAAAGTTATACTGCAGACTGCTTACCACTGTACTTATCAATAAACTATTGCAACCGTCATTTTATTTGAGCCTTCAGCATCATCTTAAAAGAGTCTGAATGAATGTCTATCATTACTAGCCGCTGTCCCCATTGCCAAAAAAATAACCGAGTACCTGTAGAAAGAGTGGTAGAAGACCCTAAGTGTGGGGCATGTAAAAATGCTTTATTTAGTGGTAAACCAGTGGCAGGCACTGGATCAAATTTCAAGGCTCTTATTGGAGGTGATATGCCTGTTGTTGTCGACTTTTGGGCACCTTGGTGTGGACCTTGTGTTGGTTTTGCACCTGTCTTTGAGCAAGTTGCTCAAACTAAGGCAAGTGCAATGCGCTTTGTAAAGGTCGATACTGAGGCCGAACAAATGCTGGGGTCTCAATACAATATTCGCAGCATTCCTACCTTAATGGTATTTAAAAATGGTAAAGTTGTTGACCAACTTAGTGGTGCTTTACCGCAGCAGCAATTCGAGCAATGGCTAGCTAATGCTGTGACTAAATCAGGTTAACGTTTGAACCCAAAGGAGCAAAATGGATCATGAAAAAACTCAAGAATGAAAAAGAACTGCTCAAAAAAGCCATTACCTTAGGCACAGTCTACGCCAACAAACGCGGTGTTGCCCAATTTGAGGCGACGGATTCTGCAGCTAATAAAATAGAATACATATATCGACTTTTGGTCCACGATAAATTGATTCAGCCGCTCCCAGAAAATCAGGTATCTCAGCCTAGTATGCAGCACAAACTGGCCCTGTGGGTTGACCGTCAAATCAACTTATAAACCCGCAATCAAACACCAAAGGAGTTGTTATTATGGCCCAGGATAAACCACCCTGCGTCGTCGTAGAGGACCATCATCACTGGTTAGAGCTCACCCTCAACCAGCCCAGTAGTTTCAACGCTTTATCTGAAGAAATGATGCAAGAACTACAAGTAGCTATTAATCAAGCTAATCAGAATAGTGCACTGGCTTGTATTATTATTAAGGCCACTGGCAAAGCGTTTTGTGCCGGTCATGACCTTAAACAAATGCAATCTCATGCTAAGCAAGAGTATTACCAGAAACTATTTCAACAATGCAGCCATCTCATGCAATCCATCGTGCAGTGTTCTGTTCCAGTAATAGCCCAAGTGCAAGGCATAGCCACTGCCGCAGGCTGCCAATTAGTGGCAAGCTGTGACCTTGCTATTGCATCTCATGAGGCTCGATTTGCTGTATCTGGCATTAATTTAGGACTCTTTTGCGCCACACCAGCCGTCGCTCTTAGTCGTAACATTCACCCTAAGCATGCCATGGAAATGTTGTTAACGGGGGAGTTCATTAGCCCTCTTAAAGCACAAAACTTGGGCTTAATAAATCGCGTTGTGCCGGCTGAAGAACTGACTTCAGCGACACGTGAGTTAGCTAACACTATTAGTCAAAAAGCCAGCGCAGCAGTGCGAACTGGCAAAGCGATGTTTTATCCTCAACTCGATATGGAACTTGAAAAAGCCTACGAGTATGCTAGCGAGCATATGGTCAATAACTTAAAAGATGCAGACACGCAAAGTGGTTTAAATGCTTTTATAAACAAAAAATCTAGGAACTGATGGTGCAAGACCTCATTCAAATCATCGATTTTGTGAAGCAAATCGACGAGCTAAAAGCGGTACTGAGAAAAACTCGCCCCTTGGGAATGGAGCGCTATGAAAATTCTGCAGAGCACTCTTGGCAAGTCACCCTTGCTGCACTCATGCTAAAAGATTATGCGGCGCAGCCAGTTGATATTAATCGAGTGCTGCGCATGCTACTCATTCATGATTTATGTGAGATTGATACTGGTGATGTAATTGTATACGCTGCCGTAGGTAGTGCCCATGAGGAAGCAGAGGCTGCTGCCACACAGCGTATTCTAGGTATGCTGCCCAACGACATGGGAGATGAGTATATAGCCCTGTGGTATGAATTTGAGGCGTCTAAGAGTGCAGATGCTCGCTTTGCTAAGGCATTAGACAGAGCTTTGCCCTTAATTCACAATTTAAATGATCAGGGTCACAGCTGGCAAAGTCACGGCATTACCAAGGATCAGGTCAAAGCAGTCAATGGCAGCCGGATTAAGCAAGGCTGCCCACAATTATGGGAATTACTTGAACCCTTAGTGGATGAAGCTCAATTAAAGGGTTGGTTGGGTTAGACCTCGCAGGCATGTAGCTGTTAAACTACGCGCCCTAATTTCAGTTGCAGCCCATACCCCTTGATTACTACCGCAAATATCACCATGCAGTTTGGCGCGAAGCCACTATTCGAAAACATTTCAGCAAAATTTGGTCATGGCAATCGTTATGGCCTCATTGGCGCTAATGGGTGTGGTAAGTCCACATTCATGAAAATACTTAGTGGTGAACTTACACCATCTGCTGGCAATGTTTCATTCTCTCCCACTGACACCGTGGGTACCTTGAATCAAAATCAGTTTGCCTTTGAAGAGTTCTCGGTCATTGATGCGGTGATTATGGGTGACACTCGGCTCTGGCGAGTGAAGCAAGCTCGAGAAGCCATATATAGTCAGTCAGAAATGAGTGAAGACGACGGTATGAAGGTGGCAGAATTAGAAGTTGAGTTTGCTGAGATGGATGGTTATAGTGCCGAAAGTCGAGCAGCAGAGATATTGACTCAAGCGGGTATCGATGAGTCTTTCCACTGGGGACTCATGTCACAAGTGGCGCCAGGCTGGAAATTACGCGTACTATTAGCCCAAGCATTGTTTGCAGACCCAGATATTTTGTTATTAGACGAACCCACTAACAACCTTGATATCACTACGATTAACTGGCTCACTGAAGTACTCAATGACCGTCGTAGCACAATGATCATTATCTCTCATGATCGCTACTTTCTAAATTCTGTGTGTACGCATATGGCTGATATCGACTATGGCGAATTACGCATCTATGCGGGTAATTATGAGGCTTACACCGCTGCCTCTAATCTAGTGCAGGAACAACTGCATGCAGAAAATGCGAAAAAAAGTGCAGAGCGTGAAGAATTACAACAATTTGTGGCTCGATTTTCGGCTAACGCATCCAAAGCTAAACAGGCCTCATCAAGAGCTAAACGATTAGAAAAAATACAGTTAGATGAAGTCATCGCATCAAGTCGTATGTCTCCCTATATTGGCTTTAGCGCCCACAAGAAACTCCATCGTCAAGCACTCGTGTTAGAAAAACTCAGCCATGGTTTTGAAGGTGAAAGTTTATTTAATAATGGCGAACTAATTCTTGAAGCAGGTTCAAAACTGGCAGTTATTGGCGAAAATGGTGCAGGTAAAACAACCTTCCTGCGTTGTTTATTGAACCAACTCAAAGCCAATCAAGGGGTAATAAAATGGTCAGAGAACGCTGTTTTAGGTTACTGCCCACAAGACAGCAACGACGATTTTAACTGCGATTTAACCCTGTTCGATTGGATGTCAAAATGGCGTACCGCAAAACATGACGATCTTACCGTAAGAAGTATGTTGGGGCGTTTACTATTTACCGCAGATGACTACCTTAAAAAAGTCGCCGTATGCTCAGGTGGAGAAAAGAATCGCTTATTGTTTGGTAAGCTGATGATGCAAGACACCAACGTATTAATTATGGATGAACCGACAAACCACTTAGACATGGAAGCCATTGAATCTCTCAATAAAGCCCTAAAAACTTATAATGGAACCTTGATATTTGTCAGTCATGACCGTGAGTTTGTATCGTCATTAGCCACTAGGGTGGTAGAAATAAAAGCGCATCGCTTGATTGACTTTCATGGGACTTATTCGGAATACCTTGCTAATCAAGCCCTAAGTCACCACTAAGATTATGTCTTTAACTGCGACAGAAACCCACGCTTAAACAGCTACCACCCACGGTATAGGTTAATAAGCCATTGTCGTTGATATTGGGAGTCAGAGTAAAAGTATAACTTCCAGCAGCTGGAGTTCCCGTACCTGTAATCATACCCGTGTTCAAAGTTAAGGTAATAGCTTGGGTATTAGCACTATCGCTGGGTTCAGGCACGGCCAACTCGGCAAAGGTATCACAAGCACTAATATTATCTCCCACTTGCAATAAACAAGCGGACTGAGCAACACGTATAGCATGGCTATGTTGCACAACTTCCATAAATCGTGTTTTTTGAAGGTAAGTTTTATAGGTCGGCACTGCGAACGCTGCTAAAATTCCAATTAAAGCGACTACGAGCAGTAATTCAAGCAATGAAAACGCCTTACTGACTCGAAAATCCGGCCTCTCTCTTTTAAGGTGGCTTTCCATGGCATACCCCAAAATTACACTCCAATGATTAGCTATTCAGACAAACTCCATTAACTATCATTGAATTATAGTTTCGATTTGAGTTTTTGCAGAAGATGTTTGAAATTAAATTTAACGTCCAGCCTTTAAATTAATCTTGTTGATCAACAGGCTCCAATAACGCGCTAGAGAAATCATTTTCCAATTCATCCCCAGCAATAGCGTATTCCCCATTGGCCCATGCGCCTAGATCAATTTTTTGACAGCGTTCGCTACAAAAAGGTCTGTGGGCATTATCAGGGTTCCAAGTGAGATTTTTTTGGCACTGAGGGCAAGGATATTGGCTCATAAGGGGTGTTCCGTGATTTTGCAAAGGTGATCATGTAATTGAAGCACTTGGGCTTTGAGATGAGCTAAATCCTGTCGATTATCTATCACCCAATGTGCCTTATCCAAGCGTTTTTGGCGTGACATTTGGCTATGAATAATGGCATCAATCTGCTCCCGTTTAGCGCCGTCTCTATGACAGGCTCGCTCACGTTGAAGCGTTTCACTAGCGTCTACAACAACCACAAAGTCTGTGGTTTTATGTTGTGATGTTTCTAACAACAAGGGCGATTCTAGCACTACGTATACACTCGAAGCGAGCGCCAGTTGCTGTTTAATTGCTGCACCAATGAGTGGGTGCAATAATGCTTCCAACCATTGCTTTTGTGCCTTATCAGTAAATATACATTGGCGTAACTTAGCTCGGTTTAAGGTACCGTCTTCTAGTAAAATTTGCCCACCAAAGTGCTGGGCAATGCGCTCGAGGGCAGGGCTGCCTATTATCACAACATCTCTAGCCACTTGATCAGCATCAACCACCACAATACCAAGGGCTTTGAACTGAGCGCTGACAGCACTTTTACCACTGCCTATGCCACCTGTAAGGCCAATAATCATATTCAAAACTCGCTCTAAACCAACAATGTTTATTATATCAGTAGTCTTGCAGGGTCACATCATTTGTCCTATCTGAAACAGTGGTAAGTATAAAGCGACTAGAATTGAACCGACAAAAATCGCCACTAGCAAAAGTAATATAGGTTCCAATAATTGCTCTAACCACTGACTTTGATTAATGACTTGAACTTCATAATAGGTTTGTAATTGAGTAAAACTCAAGGCCAAATCTCCAGCGGCTTCACCAACTCGAATAAGCTGCAGAACAGGTGCTTGCCATCTCATTTTAACTAACATTTGACTCAAAGTTTGGCCTTGGTTTAACCCTGAAATGGCTTTTTTCAGATCTCGATTAACATGCTCCCACGGGCTACTATTAGCCGCTAAAGTAAGGCAATCTAGTAATGGTACGCGCGCATTAAAAGTCATGGAAAGGACTAAAAATAATTGTGCTTGGCTGTGTAAATACATTAACTGGCCAAGGCCTGGAATACCCCATAATAAGCGTTCTAAAGACACTCTTGTCTTGGGCATAGACCAGAGCCATACCCAAGTCATATAGGTTAATAGTAAAACCCCTACCATAGCCCAGCCACTTGACTTGGCCGCACGGGAAAAGCTCATCAACCAACGGGTCATAATAGGCAATTCATACACCCCTGAGGTGTATAAGCTTGCGACTTGGGGTACCACCCAATGGATAATTAATAGACTCACTATGCAACCACTCAATAGGGTGACTGCAGGCATAAACAAACTTCGTTTGAAGCGACGTTTTAGGTTTTCTTGGTGGCTATACTGTTCATGGATTTGCTTCAATAGATGGGCCAGTTCCCCACTCACTTCCCCAGCTGCAACAAGTTGCACCAAGTGGGTTGGAAAGAGACCACTTTGGGATAAGGCTTGGGAAAATTTTACTCCTGTGAGTAGGGCGTTTTTAAGCTCAATTAGTTCATAACGGAGTCGGGGTGGTGCTTCCTCGATGCGAACCAAAGTGACGCAGGACAATAAAGGTAACCCCGCACTCAAGAGTTGCGACCATTGTTGCAATAACTTTTGTAAATGCTTGTTATTGATGTGTTTAGGCCAAGATCGGTGCCAAGGCCAAAGCGGTTCACCTAGGTCTAATTCAATGCCCTCTAAGGCCAACTTAGATCGAAGTAACTGACGGCTAGGGCACTGGCAGATGCCACTGCACTGAATGTGCTTTGCATCCACCCCAAACCACACCCACCAATGCCACATTACCAAGTCACTCGATTCACTTCTGCAACGCTGGTATGCCCTGCAAGGACGCGCCATAAACCCTGACGGCGAACTCCAAAATTTTGATCTAGGCTATGCACTTGACGCTGGGCCACTGAATCTCGTTTAGATGCATCCATGACCATTAAATCAAACACCCCTACTCGTCCCCTATAGCCTCCATGACAAGAGTCACAGCTTGCAGGCACGCATGGATTCACTGCTCCAAAGCTAAATTTATAGGTGGCCACTGCATCTAACCACTCAGCACTTGTCATTGCCGCTAACTGTGACTGAGTCATAGGTTGCTTGCACTGGTCACAGAGCTGGCGCACTAATCGCTGATTAATAATCAAACTCAAACAATAACTAAAAGCCAACATATCCACCCCCAAACCGTGGCATCGGTGCATAGCCTCACTAATACTATGAGTGTGCATGGAAGTAAGCAGTAGGTGTCCAGTTTGTGCAGCCTTTAACGCAACATCTGCGCTATCAAAATCGCGTAACTCTCCCAGCATGATTACATCAGGATCCTGCCTAAGCAAAGCCCTGAGAATCTGATTAAAAGATAGGTTAATGTTAGTATTTACGGCCACTTGATGGACTCCCTCTAACCCAATTTCTATGGGATCTTCAGCACTAACAATATTAAGATGAGGTGCTTCAATATGTTTCAGGCAACTATATAAGAACATCGTTTTACCACTGCCTGTTGGGCCTGTGGCCAAGATAAGTCCTTGTGGTTTACTCAGCTGACGAATGACAATTTGTAACTGTTTAATCGATAAACCCTGCTCATTAAGTTCTATATTTTGTTGTTTCCAATGCAATCGCAGGACTAACTTTTCACCCCATTGTCCTGCCAAACTACTGCACCGTATATCGACCTGCTTGTCGTTTAGTTGCCATTGAAAACTGCCATCTTGTGGTCGACGGGACTCACTAATGTCCATGTCTGAAAGCAATTTTAAGCGCACGACTAGAGCCATGGCCACAGACCCTAAAAGTTGATCAAAAGGTGGCTCTAGCAGCCGCATAAGGCCATCAACACGCATACGAATACGCATACTCTGTGACAGAGGTTCCAAATGTAAATCAGAAGCCCCAGCAGTGGCAGCAACATCCAGCAATTGATCTGTTAATGCAATGATATTATTAAGAGGTGGGGAGATAGGTGAGAACGTATCAGACATAAACGCTTCCATGCGTTATTTATAGCTGATTTAAGCTTAGGTTATTTTTTAAAAAACAGTGCCTTTATTAAGTTTTATTTCATTTCGCCACTCAATTGACGGGCTAAATCAACTGCATAGTTGTCAGTCATGCCACCAATAAAGTCCATAGTGCAACATAAGGCTTGATAAGGTGTAGCTCCTTTTTCAGGCCGATGGGCACCCATCAGGGCCAGGTGCTTTTCAGCTTTAAAAGATAACCTTGCGTCTCCCATTTGTTGGTCCAAGGCAAGCACTGCAGGCACAAACCCATCAAGTAATTTTTCTAGGACTGAATAAGCAGCCAACTCCGTGCGATGCCGTTCAGGCGCTAGAAAGATGCGATTTTTGGCCAGCGCCTTAGCATCACCAATAATTTGTTGGGTCACAAGATCACAATGTGAGATTAAATCTCCCTCTAACCGACCTTCCAATAGAGCAGGAATATGCTTCATAAACGCGTGCGCTGCCGACTGCACAAGATGGTCAATAACCTTACCCCGCAATAAGGCTAAACGACGCGTTGAATAGTAGACATCGACCATAGCGGTGCGTTCAGGAACTGCCAATTCGCCAGTAATGGGCGCTAACAACGCCAACACATCCTGTTCATCTATAATACCCAGTTCTACCCCATCTTCTAAATCAATAATGGCGTAACAGATATCATCAGCAGCTTCCATTAAATAAACCAATGGGTGGCGACACCACTCAAAATCTGACTGCTGCAACAAACCTAAGCGATCTGCTATGTCAGCCAATATATGTTTCTCAGATTGCAAGGCGCCAAACTTAGATTTGCGTTCACACTGCTTTGAATTTGATAACCAAGGGTATTTAAGAAAGCTTCCCAAGGTCGCATAAGTGAGGCGCATACCCCCATTAAACTGGTGGTACTCAAGCTGTGTAAGGGTTCGTAAGCCCTGCGCATTACCTTCAAAATTAAGTAGATCTGCCTGCTCAGCAGCGCTTAAATGGGCCATGCCACCTTGCTGCGCATAATTAGCGAACCAGTGACGAATTGAACTCTCACCAAAATGACCAAACGGTGGATTACCTATGTCATGAGCTAAGCAAGCCGACTGCACAATGGCACCCAAGTCATGGGGCTCAATCCACTCTGGCCATTGGGCCTGATGCTTTAGGCTTTGCCCTACTTGGATACCTAGGCTTCGACCCACACTAGAGACCTCTAGACTGTGAGTTAAGCGGTTATGAACATGATCATTATGAGACAATGAATGGACTTGAGTTTTGTGTCCCATCCGTCGAAAGGCGCTAGAGAAGATCAGCCTATCATAGTCTTTGTGAAACGGTGTGCGGCCTTGGTGGTGTTGTTCGGTATAGGGCTTGCCAAAACGCTGATCAGCTAACAAACCTTGCCATGTCATGGCCATTGTTGATGTCCTTATACAAAAAGTACTACACATTACTGTGACTGCGATGCACATAGCGCCAAAATTTTATTGGCACTATGTGCACCATAGAGCGAACAGTTACTCTAGCACGATTATAGAACGAATGCGTGCGAGGGTAACCTCACTTATGCCTTTGACATCGAGCAATTGCTCAAGCATGGTAAATCCTCCAAGCTCTTCACGTAATGAAATAATAGCAGCAGCCCTGACCTCACCAACGCCATCAATGGCCTCGGCAATGTCAACCGCAGAGGCTGTATTGAGGTTAATGGGTAATGCGTCTTCAGCTAAAGAAAGGGGTGTAAAGGACCCCAAGGTGATTGCACTGACGAATAGCAGCAGGGCTATTTTACGAGTTAGTTTCATAATCTACTCCTTGATTAAACCAAATGAATCTCTAAATCCTTGAGACTCACTAAGCCTAGCACAGAACTTCATAAGCGCTAAGTTGGGTAATTTAACTTGGTTTCAATTAATGGCTAAGCCAGCTCTTCTTCAATGAGTGCAAGGGCTTGCATAGGGTCATCAGACCCTGTAATCGGTCTGCCAATGACTAAAAAGTCACTACCTGCAGCCATTGCCTGAGCCGGAGTCATGATGCGCTTTTGGTCACCTACTGAAGCAAATGATGGCCTTATACCTGGGGTGATCAATTTAAACTCAGGGCCTAATTGGTTCTTCAATAGCGAGGCTTCTTGGGCTGAACAAACCACACCATCAAAGCCCGAGTTCTGACTCAGATGGGCTAATGACAATACCCGTTCAGCTGGGGATTGTTCTATGCCTGTGGCCTTTAAGCTCTCAGCATCCATACTAGTTAGTACTGTCACAGCGATCAAAAGAGGTTGATGACCACCTTTGGCTGCAAGTGCAGATCGCGTGGTTTGCATCATCTGGGCACCCCCACTAGCGTGCACATTAACCATCCAAACTCCCATTCGCGCAGCCGCCAAAACAGCTTTAGCAACCGTATTTGGGATATCATGAAACTTTAGATCGAGGAATATTTCAAAACCATAGTGCTGCAATTGATCCACTATTTGAGGGCCAGCTGAAGTAAACAATTCTTTACCTACTTTAAGACGACAGCGTGTGGGGTCTAACTGGCGTGCCATCAGCAGCGCTTGATCAGAAGATTGATAATCTAAGGCAACCACAATAGGACTATTTTTCTGCACCTTACTCTCCTTCTAATCCATAGATGGGTTTGGTACTGCCCCATTGGTGGCAACTAGGACATTGCCAATGCATAGAGTTGCCAGCAAAACCACATTGCCTGCAACGATAATGTGGCTTGCTTCTTTGAAGCGCGACAGTCAGGCCCTTAAGGACTTGTAAACTATCTTTAGCATTCTCAGAGGCCCACTGCATATGTAGATCTATGAGGTAATTAAAACCCTTTAAAGATGGCCTTTGACGCAAATTTTCGGTCAAGTAGGATGCAGCTTCAGAGTCATTTTGTTGACCAATTTCATGAGCTTGAGCTAACAAAAGGCTAGAACTTGGATATTCGGTCATCGCTTGATTCAACCAAGCGCGCCATCCATCTATATCCCCAAGTTGAGTAAAACATAAACGCAACGGTTGAATGATTTCAGGCACCAACTGCTCGTCTTGCTGCGCCATAATTAACAAGTGTCTTTTGGCATCTCTAAAATTTTCTTGCTGGATGCTTAATTGAGCTCGTAAAAAACTCACTCTTGGATTATCAGCATTATGGCGTTTAGCACGCTTTAAATAGTCTAGCCCTTCTTGTTGTTGATCAGACTGCAGGGCTTGTTCTGCCAACTCACAGCAAAAGTGAGACAGTCGCTGAGCTAAATCAACACTAGCTGATACGTGAGCAGCAGATCCAGCTTCCAGGGCTTTGTGCCAATCCTGCTCACGCTGATAAACGTCAACTAACAATTCTGTTGCATTCGCAGTTTGCTGATTAGGCTGTTGCACAATATCAAGCAGCAATTCTTCAGCCCGATCTAATAATCCAGCTTTAATAAAGTCGTGAGCCAATTCTAGCTCTGCCAGCATTACTTGCTCCTGATCTAGGCCTTTGCTGGACAGGAGGTTTTGATGTATCTGAATGGCCTTATCAACTTCGCCACGGCGCCGAAATAAACTACCTAACGCTAAGTGAGTATCCACAGTTTGTGAATTGACTTCTAGGGCATGAATAAACAGCTCTAAAGCTTCATCTGTTTGTTGGTTTAACAAATAGTTAAGGCCACGGTAATAGTCAGCTTGAAGGCCTAATTGAGAATTACGCTTTTGATGATATTCTCTTTGGCCCAGCCACCATCCAATGCCTACAGCTGCAATTAAGACTAAGAGTAAGGAGAGGTCCATACTTATCAAGGTATCTTCTGATTAGATTGAGTTGCATTCAACTTAGATAGTTGACGTTGCAATTGTCCATTGTGACGTTTCAATTTAAAGGTAATAAAACTGTAGATAAACGCACACAAAAGCATCCCTGTAGCTAAACTAAGTAACAGCCAAATGGCCATACTCAGTGGAGGAAGCTGGAAGAAAATTAGGTCTAATGACACCGCCTGGCTATTACGTGAGCTAAACAACACACCCACAACCAAGGCCACCAGAGAAAACACAAAGAAGACTGCAGCTTTTAATAATTTCACGTGCTTTTACCTAAACAGGATGGCTGAAGTGAAACCAAACCTTAATCAATGATCAGCTATTATAGACTATCGTTGACCTGATCACGTAATTCTTTACCGGGTTTGAAGTGAGGCACATACTTTGCAGCCAAATCGACAGAATCTCCCGTTTTCGGATTACGCCCGACTCTGGGGGCCCGATAATGTAAACAAAAGCTACCAAAGCCCCTTATCTCAATTCGATCGCCAGCGGCCAATGCGTCAGCCATATGGTCAATGATAGCCTTAACCGATTGCTCAACATTCTTTACTGGAATATTTTCAAAGCGGTCAATCAAGTTTTCAATCAGTTCAGACTTACGCATAGCCATTCCTTCTTATTATTTTTTAAGTTGTTCCTTGATAAGATCACCGATTGTGGTCGGGCCTTCAGTTTCAACTGGCTTGGTCTTTAATTCCTGCATCTGTACTCGCTGCTGTGCAGCTTCTTGGGCTCTTATCGCTAGGCTTATAGAACGCCCTTTACGGTCTAAGCTGGCGACAAAACTGGTAATGGATTGACCTTCCTTAAAGTCTGCCAAATCCTGGTCTTGGGCTAACTCACCGCGCTTTAAGAAGCCTTGCACGCCGTCCGCTAAATCGACTAATAATCCACCAGAAGTCACCTCTCCAATGGTTCCTGTAACCTCAGAACCCTTACCGTTAGCCGCTGCATAGTCGGAGAAGGGATCACCTGTCATTTGTTTAATGCCTAAGGCGACACGTTGACGTTCCGTATCAATAGACAGGATCACAGCTTCAATTTCTTGCCCTTTTTGGAAGCTTTCTAACAAACTTTCATCACTCTTATTCCAATCGACATCTGAGACATGCACCAGACCATCAATACCATCTTCTAAGCCTATAAATAAACCAAAGTCAGTTTTAGAATTTAGCTTGCCAGAGACCTTATCACCCTCTGAGTATTGCTTAGAGAAAGCAACCCAAGGACTTTCACTGCATTGTTTCATGCCCAAAGATAGGCGGCGTTTTTCACCGTTAATGTCCAAAATCATGACTTCAATTTCTTCACCCACCGAAACCATTTTAGACGGGTGTAAGTTACGCTTCATCCAGCTCATTTCAGAGGCATGGACAAGGCCTTCAATGCCATCGGAGACTCTAGCAAAGCAGCCATAATCAGTCACGGTTGTTACGGTTGCAGGTAAACGACTGCCCACAGGGTAAACGTCTGTAAAGCTGGTCCAAGGATCCTGTTGCAGTTGCTTCAGACCCAAGGAAACACGCTGCTTTTCAGCATCAAATTTCAATACTTTAACTTCGATATCTGCACCCGCAGTGAGCATTTCACTTGGGTGTTTAATGCGACGCCATGCGATATCGGTAATGTGCAGCAAACCATCTAAACCGCCAAGATCGATAAAAGCGCCATAATCGGTCAAGTTCTTCACAAAACCCTTCACCACGGCACCCTCTTCTAGGGTCGATAAGACCTGTGCGCGCTGCGCTTTGTTGGCTTCATCCATCAAGGCACGACGAGAGACCACAACGTTATTGCGTAACATATCAAGCTTGATGATTTTGAATTCTAAATCCACACCTTCAAGGTGAGAGACATCTTGTAAGGGACGAGTATCAATCAAAGAGCCAGGCAAGAAGGCGCGGATTCCACCCAACTCGACATTAAATCCACCTTTAACCCGAGCACTGATGACACCAGTGACCGTTTCATCAGCTGTTTGGATTTTTTCCAGTTGATGCCAACGTTCCATTTCCCGAGCACGTTCGCGAGATACTTGGGTCGATCCTAAGCCATCTTCAATTTCTTGCAGAGCCACTAAAACATCATCACCAACAGCGACTTCTATTTCACCAGATGCATCAAGAAATTCACTGCGTGAAACCACACCTTCCGACTTCAAGCCGACGTTAATAGTGACGACTTCGCTATCAATAGCAATGACTACACCTGTAATCAAAGAACCCTTTTTCATCTCTACCTGTTGAAGACTTTCTTCAAACAGATCTGCGAAACTTTCGCCCATGGAAATACTCGATGAGGTTGACGATACGCTCGGAACTGACTAACAGTGCCGGTCTCTCGAAGTGCCTCTAGTTAGTTAATGGTATGCAATGAAATTATAAAATTCCTTTGCTATGAATTAAAGTAAGTATCTTTTGCTCCACATCCAAAATGCTCATGTGGGTACAATCAATGACTAACGCATCTTCAGCAGGTTTCAAAGGCGCTATGGCTCGATTTTCATCAAGCTCGTCTCGTTGCTGAATATTCATCAGTATATCCGACAGGCTAGCACTCAAGCCCTTGCTTTTCAACTGTTTATAACGTCTATCAGCACGTTCTTGTGCACTTGCTGTTAAGAAAACCTTTACTGGGGCATCTGGAAAGATCACTGTGCCCATATCTCGGCCGTCTGCCACTAGGCCTGGTAGTTCAGCAAAAGCCCTTTGCCGCTCTTGTAACGCCTTACGAACCAGAGTCAGACTAGCTACCTTGGAAGCATTCATACCACAGGCTTCCGTACGAATTGACGCACTGACGTCTTCTCCTTCTAACACCACCTGAACACCATCACCTTGGGTCTTGAATTGCACATCTAAACAGGCTGCAATATCGGCGACAGCTAACTCATTTTCAGCACTTACACCATGATGCTCAGCGGCCAAAGCAACCAAGCGGTATAAGGCTCCACTATCAAGTAAGTGATAACCTAAGCGATCGGCAAGTAATTTACATAATGTGCCTTTACCAGAACCACTGGGCCCATCAATAGTAATAATTGGTGCATTATTCATGACTCAAACTCCTCGTCAAGGGTGATACCTACGGTACGAGCCAGTTCGACAAAGTTAGGAAAAGATGTGGCTACATGAGCACAATCTAAAATCTTTAAATTTGCTCCAGCCCTTAAGCCTGCAATAGTAAACGCCATAGCAATGCGATGATCATGATGGGTTGTTATTTGCGCAGCAGCAAATTGAGTATCAGCTCCCATGCCTTGAATAATGGCTCCATCAGTGGTGCCTTTAATCATTACACCCATCGCACTGAGTCCATCCACCATCGCCTGAATGCGGTCACTCTCCTTGACCCTGAGTTCTTCAGCCCCAGTAATCGTGGTAGTACCACTAGCACAGGCTGCTGCTATCATCAGTGCTGGAAACTCATCGATGGCCAAGGGCACCTGATCTTCTGGCACATGAATACCTTTGAGTGGTGCGTATTTAATCGCCAAATCAGCGACTGGTTCTCCCCCGACTTCTCGTTCATTTTGAATACTCAGGTTGGCACCCATCAAGCGCAGGATATTCACCACACCGATCCGTGTAGGATTCATGCCCACATGTTCAATAACCAAATCTGAGTCTGGACAAATAGCGGCCGCTACTAAAAAGAAGGTGGCCGAAGAAATGTCTGACGGCACATCTATGTCAGTGGCAGTCAGTTGTCCCTGACCTTCAATAGAACAAGTGTCATGGGTTCGTTCAACCCGGTAGCCAAAGCCCTCGAGCATGCGCTCTGTGTGGTCACGTGTGGGGGCAGGTTCAGTCACACTCGTCTGACCTTGGGCATACAATCCAGCCAACATCACACAAGACTTTACTTGCGCACTAGCCATCGGCAAATCGTAATGAATACCTTTTAACCGCTGACCACCAGTAATTTTTATCGGCGGACAGCCACCCTCTGCTGTAACAACCATAGCTCCCATAGAACGCAGAGGCTTAGCCACTCTTTCCATTGGTCGCTGATTGAGGGACACATCACCACTGAGTTCAACATCAAATGCTTGACCTGCCAAAAGACCTGCCATTAAACGAATGGTAGTGCCAGAATTACCAACATAAAGAGGCCCAGGTGGTGCTTTTAGCCCATTAAGACCCACACCATGCACGACCACTTTGCCCTCGGCTGGACCCTCGATAACAACGCCCATATCACGAAACGCTTGTAACGTGGCCATGGCGTCTTCGCCTTCTAAAAAACCACTAATATGGGTCGTACCTTGCGCCAGAGCACCTAGCATAATGGAACGGTGGGAGACTGACTTATCCCCGGGCACACGAATGCGACCTCGGACTTGACCACCTGCGTGGACGTTAAAATGTTTTGTATTTGTCATAGTTCCGGTATAGGCAGAGTTTGCCAATATTTTCTCAAAATGATGCCGAGCACTGCGTGCTCGAGTTAAAATACCCATCATGGTTTGGCTGTCACCTGTGGCCACAGCTTCCCTTAAATTAGCTAACCCAGCAGTAAACTGATCTAGGGTTTCAAGACAGGCATTACGATTGGCTATAAACACATCATGCCACATGGTTGGATCACTACCTGCAATTCTCGTAAAATCCCGAAAACCACCCGCTGCATACCGAAAAATATCTTTATTGTCGGTATTTGACGCTAACGTGTCCACTAAGGAAAAGGCTAAAAGGTGGGGCAAATGACTCGTTGCAGCCAATACTTCATCATGCCTTTCAACGTCCATCAAGAGAATTTCACTGCCCACCCCAGACCACATATCACCTAACACTTCGATAGCCTCAGGGTGGCTTGTGGCTAACGGGGTCACAATAAATTTATGATCAACGAATAAATCAATATTAACCGCATTAATACCACTACGTTCCGAACCAGCAATGGGATGCCCAGGCACAAAGCCGGGCGGAGGTGTGCCAAACACTTCATAAGCCGCCGCAATAATACTGCCTTTAACACTCCCCACATCTGTTAGCAGGGTTTGGGGATTTAAGTACGGTGCGACTTGGGCCAATACCTTTTCCATGGCCTTAACAGGCACAGCCAATACCACCACATCCATTTGACTCGCTGTAGTTGCTAAGTCTTTAACCTGATGGTCAATTACGCCTTGATCGAGTGCCTGCTGCATGCTGGCTTGATCTAAATCGTAGCCCCAAAGTTGATGTTTTTGGGTGCGTCGCAGCGCCGCTGCCAAAGAGCCACCGATTAGACCCAAACCCAGCACGAGTACCTTGCCATGGCAAAATGACAAAGTCGCTGACGTCATTAGAGTACCGCCTGCGGGTAAGAACCGAGTAGCCGCACTTCTACAGAGTCCTGATCGAGATCTTTTAACACTTGTTGCACTTTGGTATCGCTATGATGCCCTTCAAAATCAATGTAGAACACATAACCCCAAGCACCCTGCCCTGAAGGTCTCGACTCAATACTTGTCATGCTGACATCATGGCGGTGAAATGGTTCTAGGATATGATACAGTGCACCTGGTTTGTTGCGGGCCAGCACCAGTAAAGACGTTTTATCCTGTCCAGAAGCTGGCACAGCAGCGCGGCCAATAATTAAGAAACGTGTCGTATTATCTGGCTGATCCTCAATATTTGCGTGCTTGACCTCTAATTCATATAGTTCAGCAGCCATAAGACCTGCAATAGCTGCCACTTTGCCAGCGCTCACCTCTTCCTCTTTTGCCACCCGACGGGCCGCCTCTGCATTACTGCTCACTGCAAAACGTTCTGCCTGTGGCATATGGTTATCGAGCCACGAGCGACATTGAGCTAACGATTGAGAATGGGAATAAATGCGCTCTACCTGAGATACATCCGTATTGTATTTAACCAACAAGTTTTGGTGAATGCGCATTTCTACTTCACCACAGATGACAAGGGAGGAATGGCGGAAGCTATCTAGAGTATGATTAATCATACCTTCAGAGGAGTTTTCAATCGGTACCACACCATAATGAGCGCTCTTAGCTTCTACTTCGCGGAACACCTCATCAATAGAGGTCAAAGGTGCGCTAATCACTGAATGTCCAAAGTGTTTTAGTGCTGCTGCTTGAGTGAACGTGCCTTGAGGGCCCAAAAAAGCGATCCGCATGGGTTGCTCATGGGCCAAACAGGCCGACATTAATTCTCGAAATAGCCGGGCCATCTCTTCATCGTCCAGCGGGCCTTGGTTGCGCTCCATCACCCGGCGCAGCACTTGCGCTTCACGCTCTGGTCGGTAGAAAACAGCGTCCTGATGGCCTTGATAAACTTGTTTAACTTGGGCCACGCGTTGCGCACACGCTGCCCTCTGGTTAATCAGGCTTTGTATTTGTTGATCAATCTGATCAATATCTTGACGCAACTGGCCTAGTTCTTGTTCTTGAGTAAGTTTTGGCTTGGTCATAATTATTTTAAGCCCAGTGTTGTTTTTCAAAATCTTTCATAAAGGTGACCAATGCTTGGACTCCAGCAATTGGCACTGCATTATAAATGCTAGCCCTCATGCCTCCCACACTGCGATGACCTTTAAGGTTAAGCAACCCATTGGCTTGGGCCTGCTGCAAAAACTCAGCATTCAAAGCATCATCTGCTAAGGTAAAGGTAACATTCATTTTAGATCGGTTGGCAGTCGCAATTTGATTTGCATAAAACTGACTTTCATCTATCGCTTGATAAAGGCAGTTTGCCTTAGCCGTATTGATCTCAGCCATAGCTTCAAGACCCCCTTGCTGCTGCAGCCAATCAAATACCAATCCCGCTAGATACCAACCATAGGTCGGTGGGGTGTTGAGCATTGATTCATTGGCAGCCTGTAAAGCATAGTTAAAGGGATTAGGTGTGGTTGCTTGAGCTTTACCCAATAAATCTTCTCTAACAATGACTAAGGTAATGCCTGCTGGCCCAATATTTTTTTGGGCTCCTGCATAGATTAAACCAAATTGAGTCACATCGATGGGTTCTGAAAGAATGGTTGAGGACATATCGGCTATGAGAGGCACAGATCCTGTTTCTGGCACATAATCAAACGCCAAACCACCAATCGTCTCATTTGGGCAGTAGTGCACATACGCTGCATCTTCATTGAGTTTAAGTTGGGCTTGGCTAGGTACACATCGGTAGCCTACCTCAGCACTCGACGCCGCCTCTGTTGCCACCCCATATGGCGCCATCGCTGCAATCGCTTTAGCCGACCAGATGCCCGTATCAATATAATCTGCGTGGGTTTTATGACCCAACAAATTCATGGGCAACAAAGCAAATTGGGCAGTTGCGCCGCCTTGCAAAAACAACACTTTATAATTGTCGGGAATACCCATCAATTGACGTAACTTAGACTCTGCTGCCTGCGCCATGGTGATATAGTCAGGATGCCGATGACTAATTTCCATCACCGACAAGCCACGACCTTGCCAATCTAACATTTCCAGTTGCGCTCGCTCCAACACATCGGTGGGAAGCGCCGCAGGACCAGCACAAAAGTTATAATGACGTAAGGCCATAAGGCTAATCCTGTTCCGGTAAATCCGTCATCGAAGAAACCTCATTTGAATCTGCCACAGTAGGGTCTGCCACAGACTCTTGAGAGATCAGATCTGCCCCCTCTTCAGCGTCCTCTTCCATGGTTTCAGCCACTCGCGCAACCTGCACCAAGTTTTCACCTTCTTGGACTTTAATTAAGGTGACACCTTGAGTATTGCGACCCAACACTGACACTTCACTAGCCCGCGTGCGAACTAGGGTGCCCTGGTCACTGATAAGGATGACTTCATCACCATCAAACACCTGAACTGCACCAATCAAGGCCCCATTACGGGCTGACATTTGAATAGCAATAACACCCTTGCCACCCCGACCACGCACAGGATAATCTTCATTGCG
>DDCR01000095.1 GCA_002335115.1 Oceanospirillaceae bacterium UBA2001 | reverse complement strand
TGTCAAGCGATCTGCCCTTGGCGTGTTGTTTCTGTTTTCTGCTGCACAGCAGCAACTAAGCTCTGAGTCACAGCGTGTAATTGTGGAGGTAACGAACTCACTAGCTGCTCAGCTTCCAAAAGCCAACCATCGACCAAGATATTGGCTTCAAGAATCACCTCATTGGAGGCAATACGGCGCTGCCAATGGGTCAGTTGATTAACATCTTCCGAGTGATACCACCGTAAAAAGTCTTCTCGACCAACGCCCTCTTTAGCAAACAGACTAATCACTAAATTAGGTTTGCGACCATCAAGGTCACTCGAACGATGGCTTGATGGGATAATGTCATCTATGTCATTGCGGCCTTGATAAGCCATTCCACATAAGCCAATGAGTTGCTCAAGACCCATTATTTCTGGGCCTATACCCGCCGCTATGGCTGCACCTTTGATTGGAGCAACCAATAGTGGAGCAGTCTTGCTTTTAGCGATACGCTGCCATTCGGCTATTTCAGCGCATTGACGCTGGGTGATATCAGATATCTGACCACTGCAGGTTTCCTGCATAGCCTGAGCTAACAAGGCGACTAAAACACCACTATATTGGGTATTTCTAGCACCCAACTCAAAGGCTTTGGCAACCATCCAGTCACCCAAGCATAGGGCCATATCTGATCCAAAGTGTTGGTGAATACTCTCTTGACCACGCCTGTGAATGCTGGCGTCACTAATGTCGTCGTGAATAAGGGAAGCATTGTGCAATAACTCGCATGCAGCTGCCCAGTGTAAATTATCTAAAGTGTTTAGTCCCAGGGCAAAACCACTGGATAAAGCGAGTTGAGCTCTAAACGATTTTCCTGGATTTTTAAAGTGATACTCAGCAGCGGCTGCCAAGCGACTTAAAGGATGTGGCATTTCACGCTTATATAGAGCCTCTAGCTCTATTAGCAAATTCTTTTGATGAGTAAAGTGTATTGGGGACATTAAACGTACCCTTATCAAGTAAAGCTCTTTAAATGCTTAATTTTATTCCGAAAAAAGGGAAGAGCCAGCAAGACTGGCCCCTCCTATCATTCAAACAGATTTGATTATGCTTTTGAATCTGAATCTGCTACTGCAGCAGCCCAGATAATCACACCAAACCCGATCTTATTGATAAAGTCAGCTAGGTTATAAACAATGTTCAGTGTTGCTGCATCAGCACCGCCGCCCATATAACCGAAGAAGTAACCAATCGGATAGATAGACCAACCAATAGTTACACAGATAAGCATCCACTTATACGCTTTTTGAACGTTGGCATTTGAAAGACCAGCGTTAATCTGGCTTGCTTCACCTTTGAAGATTTCCCAAACGATGAACGCCCAACCAGCCATGGCAAGGATAAAGGCTAAAGTAACGCCCATTAAGCCTGTCTCACCGGCAAAGCCGAAGACCAGCATAGCAATAGAACCAAGTAGTAACTTCCAGAATACGCGAGTCGGCACCTTTGTTACTGCACCAAGAACCAAATAGAATTCAACCATTAACAGTGGCACGGTTAAGAGCCAGTCAATGTATCGTAATTCTGTTGGTGAAGTTCCCGTAGCTACCCACACGTCACGCATGTAGAAGTAGTGAACCGCAGCAATCAACGTAACCAAGCCTGATACTGTCAAGGATGTCTTCCACTTTCCATCGACACGATCGCGCTCTATGAAGAAAAAAGCTGTCGCCGCAACAAGCGCCATGGAAATTAACCAAAAGGACATCCCGACCGGATCGGCGGAGGATAAGTTATAAGTCATTTGTAACCCCTAATTTTTTATACCATTATTATAAGTGCCAGCATGTTAGTTTGAAGGTAAACACACAAAACAACACTCTTCCACTTCAACCAGCCGCTAGATCAGGGACTGGTAGAGTAAACTTATCCTTTTTTCAAGGGTGGTGCAAATTAGTGATAATTAATGCTACATTCAGTTAAAGTCTACTTTTCTCTTAGGTTGTTAGCTCACTTAAAAACTTAAGATTTCAAACACTCAAGAGGGATAAAGTTAAAAACTCAATTGCATTAACTGCTAAAAACATCCGTTCCCTCTAACTTTATTTCTTAGATATAAAAAAAAAAACCCGTCCCGAGTTTTCTAACTCATGGGAGAAACAAGCAAGTCGAGGGTTTGGCTGGCATGACGTTAACCTTTGACAAGATCATACGCTTTAGACAAAGACTAGACTTCAGCTTTCATGTCAAAAAAATCAGCCATTAAAAAGCCCGTCGATCAAACGGAAATAAAAATTAATTGAATATTTGATCACTATTTATGCAATATTTTTAAATAACTATTCAATAAATCACTTTTTCGTGAGCATTTTCGACCATAAATACACTCTTAAAAAACCTTTTATTTACGTTTGCAGACGGTTTATTTACAATAAATTTACGTTTAATCGCTCACATTTAGGTTTTTAAATCACTTATCCAAGGTGGATTTGCACCCTGCCGGGCGACATTAATTGCAGCAACTTTTACTGCATAAGTCAATGATGCTAGTAGTTCTGTTAAGCTAATGTGGGCTAATGCTCGTTTTGACATGAGGTTTTGTTCAACAATTTTAGCCATAAAACCGGCATTAAAAGTATCACCTGCACCAACGGTATCTACAACACACACGTTTGGCGCTTCTTGATGAACTTTTTCACCAGAACTTAGATACGCTGTTGCACCATCAGCGCCTTTAGTGACTACCACCATAGTTGTGTTATTACCACGCAGCAAACCCACCTGCCGCTCTTCATCGGCATGGCTTCCCACCAACCAGTCTAAGTCTTCATCAGATACCTTGATAATATCAGCCACTTCAATAATGCCCTGCAAGCGTTGCCGGTAAGAATGGACATCACTGATGAAATTTTCACGTATATTAGGGTCTAAAATAATCACAGT
>DDCR01000103.1 GCA_002335115.1 Oceanospirillaceae bacterium UBA2001 | reverse complement strand
GACAATATATCTCAACTACTAGCGTCAGGTATTAAAATATCCATCGATGATTTCGGTGTGGGTTTCTCCAACTTATCCCAACTTTCTACAGGGGTAGCCGATCTCGTAAAAATAGACCGTTCACTCATCTTGCAACTCCATACCAAACCGGGCCAAACCCTATTTAGTCAAATATGTACCATATGTAAAAAACTTGACCTCGCCATTGTTGCTGAAGGTGTAGAAACCCCTGTTCAATATGAGTATGTTGTGCAGTCTGGCGTTAATATGGTTCAAGGTTTCTTTTTCTCGGCCGCTTTGCCTTGGCAAGAGGCCATCACTTTTTACCAACATCGGGAACTAACCAAGGGATAAAGACGTCTGCGGAGGTCCCAACCACATAGGCTGCCATGGGCATAGGGACTTTAACCCCATAAAATGATATATTGCGCGCCATGGAACAGACTGAATTATTTGAAGCGCCCAGCCCCTGTATAGGTGTTTGTGAAAACAGTCCCAAAGGTTACTGCAAAGGTTGCATGCGCTCACGGGATGAGCGTTTTGGTTGGCATACGATGAGCACTGGCGAGCAGCTTCAAGTGATGAAATTGNNCCCGCCGGTATCAGCGCATGTTAGAGCGCAAACAGCTAAAAGCGCAGGGTGATGTTAATCTTGAGCTAAACTTTGCTGAACCCCAATCGCCACAAACAGATTTAATTTAAACCACAGAGCCTGACAATTCGACTGTGCAGAACTGAGCAGTGAGTCATCAAAGTCTTAATCTACAGCAAGCACTGGCGTCATATGTTGCACCATGAGTTGCAAGCTCTGACGGCCTCGGAATTCATTAATATCCAAACGATAAACTAAATCTGCTTGTTCACAGGTATGGGGCCAAAGCGCCGTATCAATATTAAACTGAATGGCATCAACAAGTTCACCCGTTTGGGGATGTGCTAAAACCAGTTTTAAATGTTTTTCTCCCACCACCCGTTGTTGCACCAACATAAAGCGCCCATGAAAAGTGGGTTCTTCAAAACCTTGTCCCCATGGCCCAGCCTGCTGTAAAACGAAAGCTTGATTCAGCTGCAACTGCTGTGCACTTAACTCTCCATCTGAACGCCACTCTTGCGCCAACAAACTGTCATCAAGGTGTTCTTGTGCATAAGTATTAAGTGCGTCTTTAAAGGTGTCTAAATGTTCGGCCTGAAGACTTAACCCTGCAGCCATAGCATGGCCACCAAATTTAATAATTAGACCTGGGTGCTGAGCATCCACTGCTGCAAGAGCGTCACGAATATGGAAGCCTGCAATACTGCGGCAAGATCCCTTCAGCGTGCCAGCATCACCTTTGGCAAACACTAACGCTGGGCGATGCCACTTTTCTTTGATTCGCGACGCAACAATGCCCACCACACCTTGATGCCAATCAGGATGATACAAACACACACATTTGGGCATTTGATTATCTTGGCTAGTTTCAAGAAGGGCCAGTATATTACTCGCCTGCTGTTGCATATCGGCCTCTATATGGCGCCTTTGGGCGTTAAGTTCATCCAATTCTTGGGCTAGCTGAGTCGCGATTTGCTCATTGTCACTCAACAAACATTCAATGCCTAAACTCATGTCATCCAAACGCCCCGCAGCGTTGAGCCGCGGGCCTACGCTAAACCCAAGATCAGAGGCTTGTAGATTGTGATGCTGACGTTTGGCGATGCTTAACAGCGCTAACAAACCAGGCCGAGCTTTACCCGCTCGAATACGCGCCACACCTTGGGCCACCAAAATACGATTATTGTGTTCCATTGGCACAAGATCTGCCACAGTGCCTAGGGCCACTAAGTCTAAATACTGCGCCATATTAGGTGCTGAGATTTGTTGCTGGTCAAACCAGCCTTGAACTTGTAGTTGCCGTCTTAAGGCGGACATCACATAAAAGATCACCCCCACCCCAGCAGTCGACTTAAAAGGAAACTCACAGCCAGGTTGGTTGGGGTTCACGATGGCATCAGCTTGGGGCAATGTTTCTGCGGCTAAGTGATGGTCGGTGACTAATACCTTGATACCCAGTTCATGGGCCCGCTGCACACCAGCATGGCTAGCGATGCCATTATCCACGGTGACAATTAAATCGGGCTCACTGGCTTTTGCATAATCTACCAGGGCTGCACTGAGCCCATAGCCAAAATTGAATCGATTAGGCACAAGATAGCTGACATTTTTAGCACCCATAGCGCCCAAAGCCAATATGGCAAGGCTGGTACTTGTTGCCCCATCACAGTCAAAATCACCAACTATAACAATATGTTGTTGATTTTCTAACGCATCCACCAATAAGGCTACAGCGGTGGCGATGCCTTTTAGCTGATGATACGGCAAGAGCTGTTTGAGTTGGTAATTGACCTGCGCGGGATGACTAATTCCACGGTGCGCCAGCACTCGCGCCACCAAGGGATCAAAAGACGCCTCTAGGGCCGCATTGGAACTGCCTAAACGCAAGCGGACAGACATCAGCGGCTCCCTTAGAGCTGACTCGTCATGTATTGCTGCACCTTAGTCAAGTCGTTATCCAGCACCTGACAACGTTCTGGACGCTGCATCAAGTCAGTTAAGTGTTCAGGCAGCGGCGGCACTGCCTGCTTTGCCTTAACAACTGCATCTGGGAATTTGACTGGATGAGCAGTAGCCAAAGTAACCATCGGCACTTCGAAGTGCTGATTACACATCCGCCCAGCTTCTAAGCCAATGGCCGTGTGAGGGTCGAGCAAGTAGTTGTGCTGGTGCACAGTTTGCCTGATCACATCACAGGTTTTATTATCATTAACGCAATGACTACTAAATAGTTGCCGAGCTTTTTCCCAGCGCTGCGGCTCTAAGCTGTTAGTTGTGCCATTATTAAGGCTGCGGATTAGCTCAGCTAAGGCGGCCCCATCTCGGTCATATAAATCAAATAAGAGGCGTTCAAAATTACTAGACACCATAATATCCATACTTGGCGTTAAGGTTTGCACGAGTCCCTTTTTTTGGTATTGATTAGCGCTGATACAACGGTGCAAAATATCGTTTTGGTTAGTTGCAACAATGAGCTGTGCAACGGGTAGCCCCATATTCTTAGCTAAATAACCCGCATAAATGTCACCAAAGTTACCCGTAGGCACACTGAAAGATACGGGGCGATGTGGGCCTCCTAGGGCAACAGCTGCATAAAAGTAGTACACAATTTGCGCCATAATGCGCGCCCAGTTAATGGAGTTTACGGCGCCTAATTGACCACCCTTCAAAAACGCCTGATCAGAAAAGCTGTGTTTAACCATCTGTTGGCAATCATCAAAATTACCGCGCACAGCAATGTTGTGAATATTGTCACCCAAAATAGTCGTCATCTGACGGCGTTGGACCTCCGATACCCGCTCATGAGGATGAAGAATAAACATCTTGACCCGTTCACTGTGCCGGCATCCCTCAATGGCGGCCGAGCCTGTATCACCTGAGGTAGCGCCCATAATAACTAAATTTTGGTCACGCTTAACTAAAGCGTTATCCATGAGCCGCCCCAACAACTGTAAAGCAAAGTCTTTAAATGCCAGAGTAGGACCGTGAAATAATTCAAGTACCCACTCGTTGTGGTCTAACTGAACTAGAGGGGCTATGGCCTTATGATTAAAACCCGCATAGGTTTCATCCACCATTATTTTAAGTTCGCTACTACTGATATCATCTTCAACAAAGGGCAACAATATCTTATGTGCCAAGTCTGCATAGTTAAGTGTAGCCCAAGAAGCAATTTCTTGGTGGCTAAACTGGGGCAGAGTTTCGGGCACGTATAAGCCGCCATCACTGGCCAAACCAGTCAGCAAAACATCCTCAAAACTAAGGCTTGGAGCCAGACCACGGGTACTGATATAGCGCATATTGATTCCTACCCGTCTAAGTTTTCTACTCGAATTCGAGCCACTTCACCGTTAACATCTTGCAAAGCTTCAATGGCCTTAATGGCATCATTCATATGTCCTTCGGCAACTGGGCGAGTGAGGATGATCACAGGCACCTGAGAAGACACGTGAGTTTGCTGTCGAATGGCTTCGATACTAATACCTGCGTCACCCAGAATTTGTGTGATTTGTGCGAGCACACCAGGTTTCTCTGACACAGTCATACGCATGTAAAATGCAGTGACTACCTTATCCATCGGTAAAATGGGGCTATCTGACATGGCATTCTCTTGGAATGCCAAAGACGGCATGCGCACATTTTGATCCACTGCCATGTCACGTACAATGTCTACCAAATCTGCCACTACAGCAGAAGCCGTGGGTTCTGCGCCTGCACCCGCACCATAATACAAGGTTGGGCCAACCGCATTACCTTCAACTAAAACCGCATTCATAACACCATGAACATTAGCTAAAAGGCGCTTTTCTGGAATCAATGTGGGATGAACCCGAAGTTCTATGCCATCTTCAGTGCAGCGCGTTAACCCAAGGTGCTTAATGCGAAAACCTAAAGATTCAGCATTGGCCACATCTTCAGCAGACACTTTACTGATACCTTCGGTGTAACACTGGTCAAACTGCAAAGGAATACCAAAGGCTACAGAAGACAAAATGGTTAGCTTATGAGCCGCATCGATACCTTCTACATCAAAGGTTGGATCTGCTTCGGCGTAACCTAGTGCTTGGGCCTCTTTCAGCACATCATTAAAGGCCCGACCTTTGTCACGCATCTCAGTAAGTATAAAATTACCAGTGCCGTTAATAATGCCCGCTAGCCAATCGATCCTATTGGCCGCCAAACCTTCACGCAAAGCCTTAACAATAGGAATGCCTCCTGCTATTGCCGCTTCATAGGCGACCACAACATTATGCTTACGGGCCGCTGCAAAAATTTCATTACCATGCACTGCGATCAGAGCTTTGTTGGCCGTGACCACATGTTTGCCGTTTCGAATGGCCGTAAGTACCAATTCCTTGGCGGGTTCATGGCCACCAATGAGTTCCACCAGCACATCAACATTAGGGTTATTAGCCACCGCGAAAATGTCATCTGTAATGGCTGTATTGCCTGTATCACAATGAGGGTTAGGGCGACGCTGGGCGATCTGTTCAACCGCAATGGATCGGCCTGTGCGGCGAGTAATTTCATTAAAATTACGCTGTAATACATTAAACGTGCCGCCACCGACGGTGCCAAATCCACAAATACCAACTCTTACCGGTTTCAAGGCAAACCTCATTGCGCCAGATGCGCGTATCTAATTAATGTGTAAAAACAAGCCGCATATTGTAGCTTAACAGACCTTATATGTCAGCTTATAAGCCACTCATCTGGACCATTTTTTAAAGCTTATACCCAATGCGTTTAAACACACTTCAAGGGCCAAATGCAGGTCGCCTCCCTTTGTTTTTTGGGCACAAGTGAGGCCCTTCTGACTAAAGCATACCCATGCGCTTGGCCAGCTCATTAGCGGGTAAATAACCAGGTAAAAGTTCACCCGATTCAAACACAATAGCTGGGGTGCCATTAACACCAATTTCTTGGCCTAAATTGTAGTGCGCCATTACTGGGTTTTCACATGCCTTGGGTGACTTCTGTCGGGCTTGTTTGTTGTGTGATCGCAGCTTGGCTTCAGTCAAGTATTCATTGGTATTTTCAGCACACCAAGCATCAACTAGAACTTGGTAACTAGGCGAACCTAAACCCGCTCTTGGAAAGGCTAAATACCGCACTTCAATACCCAGTGCATTAATATCAGCCATCTCTAAATGTAATTTTTGACAGTAATAACAGTCCACATCAGTAAACACATTAATGGAAGCTTTTTTCTCACCTACAGCAGGGAACACCCACACTTGCTGCGCTGGGGGAGTTTGCATTGCCCCCAGTCTAGATTTTGTGGCGCTTTGTTCGGTTAAATTCACCAACCCCTCACCATAAAGGTTTTGGTACATGGTGCCAGCAAAAAAGAAGTCTCCATCAGCACTCATGTAGATGCGATCACCAGTATTTAACAACACATTATAAATACCAAACATAGGGGTAGCTTCAATGTTGACCGCCTTCATGTCTGGATTAATTCTAGCTAAGCTCGATTCAAGTTCAGTGTATTCTGCGGCCCACACATTGGGCGCTAATAAAATAAACACTAAGGTTATTGTGGTAACCAATTTGGTAATGATTATATACATATTTTAATTCAACCCCTGGGGTGATGTTGTGAATGCAATGTTTGTAAACGCTGAGTAGCGACATGAGTATATATCTGCGTGGTCGATAAATCACTATGACCTAAGAGCATTTGAATCACTCTTAAGTCAGCCCCATGATTCAACAAATGAGTAGCAAAGGCGTGTCTAAGGACATGCGGTGATAAGGATTTTTGAATACCGGCGGTTAAACCATGCTGTTTAATACGATGCCAAAAGGTCTGCCGGGTCATGTGTTGGCCACGATTACTTGGAAACAATACCCCACTAGCCTTCACCTTTAATAATCCGGGGCGCCCTTTTTTAAGGTATGTTTGTAACCAACCTTGGGCCACTTCACCCACTGGCACTAAACGCTCTTTAGAGCCTTTGCCAAACACTTTAACAATGCCCGCCGATAAATTTAGCTGACTGACATCAAGAGCAACCAATTCACTCACCCGCAAACCACAGGCATACAAAAGTTCTAGCATAGCCTTATCACGCAGGCCTATAGGTGAAGACACGTCTGGAGCGGCCAATAAGGCTTCAACGTCTATTTCTGAGAGTGATTTGGGGATAGATCGGCCTTGCTTTGGCGCTTCTATTAAGGCTGCAGGATTAACATTAAGGCGATTTTCTCGCACCATGTACTGATAAAAACCCTTAATACTGGATAAGTTACGAGCTAAAGAACGCGGCTGAATACCTGCTTGTGAACGAGTTGCCAAAAAACCCATTAACACATGAGCCTCTGCAGAAACTAAGGTATAGCCCCGTTGGTCCAAATAGTTATGCAATTGCTGCAGATCTCTAGAATAGCTTGCCAAGGTGTTATCACTTAGACCTTTTTCTAACCAGAGGGCATCAATGTAGGGTTTGATTAGGTTAATACTTACGCTCATTTTAGATTTAAATTCGAGCCTCAATAATAGACCAACGTCAGTTTAACACAAGCCCTATCAAGGTTAAGAGTGCCGCTATAGTTCCAACTTAATTAGACTAAAACCGTGACAGTGGAACTTTCAAACCAAAAAAAACCCGCATCTCACTGGGTAAGAGGCGGGTTTTTTGTATCAACTTAAGCTTAACGCTTAGCCAATTTTTCCTTGATACGTGCTGCCTTACCAGACAAGTCGCGCAAGTAGTACAACTTGGCTTGACGCACATCACCACGACGCTTCACAGAAACACTGTCAACCTGGTGGCTAAAGGTTTGGAAAGTACGCTCAACGCCCACACCGTGAGAAATTTTACGCACTGTAAAGGCAGAGTTTAGGCCACGGTTACGTTTACCGATAACCACACCCTCGTAAGCCTGAAGACGCTCACGGGTTCCTTCTTTTACCTTGACTTGAACCACAACGGTATCGCCGGGGCCAAACTCTGGCATTTCTTTGTTCATTTGCTCAGCTTCAATTTGCTGAATAATCAAGTTTTTGCTGCTCATGGCACGCTCCTGTTCTTCACCTTTCGGACTCTTCCGTTAAGCGAATAAATTCTGCTAAAGACTGCTCTTGTTCCAACGTCAGTGTCATCTGTTCTAGTAAGTCCGGTCGCCGCTGCCAGGTTCTACCTAGCTGCTGCTGCATACGCCAACGGGCAATAGCGGCATGGTCCCCACTTAACAGCACCTTAGGTACTGGCATACCTGCAACCATTTCTGGGCGGGTATAGTGAGGGCAATCCAACAAGCCCTGAGCAAACGAATCTTCTTGTGCCGATTCTGCATGCCCTAATACACCAGGTAACAAACGTGAAACTGCATCGATAAAGGTCATGGCTGCAAGTTCACCGCCACTCAGTACAAAGTCTCCAAGAGACCACTCTTCATCTATGTCGGTACCAATTAAGCGTTCGTCGATTCCTTCATAACGCCCTGCTACCAATACTAAGCTCTCCTGCTTAGCCAGTTCTACTACACCTGCTTGGTCTAACCTACGCCCTTGGGGTGATAAATAAATCACCTTAGGCTGGCCTAGTTCGGCTCTTGCTTGGCCGATGGCATCTCTTAAAGGTTGTACCTTCATCAACATGCCAGGCCCGCCACCGTATGGCCGGTCATCCACTGTGCGGTGCTTGTCCTGAGTAAAGTCGCGTGGGTTATACCCCGTAACTTGCAGCAAACCTTGCTGCGTTGCTCTTCCCACCACACCAAAATCTGTCAAGGATTTGAGCATTTCTGGAAACAGCGTTACTACGCCTACTTTCACCTAAAACTCCGGATCCCAATCGACCCACATAACACCTCCGAGGAGGTCAATCTTTGTAATCACTTGATCTGGCAAGTAGGGTATTAGACGCTCGTTACGGTCAATACTTTCTTCATTGCCTTTTACTACTAGCACATCATTAGAGCCAGTGGCGATCAGGTGGTCGACCTTACCAAGTTTTACCCCAGCATCAGTCTCTACGTTCAGCCCAGTCAGTTGTTGCCAATAATAATCACCATCCTCTAAGTTTGGTAATATGGCACGATCTACCGAGATGTCTAATCCACAATATTTGCGGGCTTGATCACGGTCTTCACAACCTTCCAGTAATGCTATTAAGCCTTTGCCGTGGGTTTTACCCTGGCTAATTTTCAAGTCTTGCCAAACACCGTCTATGCAGGTTTGCCAAGGTTGATAATCAAAGATGTTTTGCATTGGTTCAGTGCTAGAAAACACTTTTACCCAGCCCTTCACACCGTATACGGTAGTGATGCGACCCAGCTTTACGCGATGGTCTTGAGCCATGTTAAACAATCCTTACAACAATGGTTTAAAAGCAAATGCTTAGTGAGCTATTATTCAGCTACTTTGCGGGCTGCTTTAATCAGTCCTGCGACGCGATCAGTGGGTTGAGCACCTTGCCCAATCCAAAAATCAATGCGCTGCATGTTAATCCGAGTTACTTCTTCTTGGCCACGAGCAACTGGGTTATGAAAACCCACACGCTCAATAAAGCGACCGTCACGCGGATTGCGCTGATCAGCTACAGTTAAATGATAGAAAGGGCGCTTTTTAGAGCCCCCACGAGCTAAACGAATGGTTACCATGCGTTAGATCCCTTTACGTCGTGTAAGTTTTGAAATCACTTACTATTCATCAATGCAATGCACCGCTATTGGTGACATCACGGAAATGGGCATTACCCCGCCTGACTCAGTGACATAAACACATGCCTAATTCAGGGCCGATATTGTACGGTATTTATGACGACAAAACAATTAAACCCTTGCCAAAGTTCGCCCAAAGTTCAATGCCTAGCCATTCATGGGTCAGGGCTTATTCTACATCTTGCTTTTTCAGCGGCACTGTCGTTTCAATGTTATCTTCCAGCATGCGCTCTTCAAGTTCCGCCGCAGATAAATAGTCCAGATCCCAATGGTTACAAATATCATTCCTAAAACGTGTGCGACTTTTTTTCGTTGATTTTGACTTTCGATGATCGAAGTAATTGAGGAGTCTCTGACTAATTTTCATTGCGTGTATGCCTATAAAAAAGTTCATCGATAGCTAATTAAAAGCTGATCGTTACTAGAACATGTTGCTTAACCAAAATCTAGCTTTGCTCTCTTGGTAATACTCTCTCACTTGCTGGTTGTCCTTGAACCATTGCTCTTACCAAGCTTGATGATAGCAACCCTAAACGTAAAGACACTGTAAATGGGCTAGCAGGCGCCTAATTTAGCGATATGATAAGGCTGAGGCAAGTTGAAAGGATTGGTTAAAATCGAAGTTAGCCTGAAATAAACGGTCACTTAGTCATCCAAGATTATTGGTTTGTACAACAAATTTATTAAACAGGTTTGTACATAGGCTGTTGCATCTCCGACGCCCAAAAGAACCTCAATATTGTTCAGTGTGCCTGCCAAAAAATGCCTGCTGAATTAAAATGATCCGAACGCAAACGGACACAGCACATGCTCGTTCCTAATGGTGGTAGTTATGCTTAACAAATCGTTAATATTGCAACAGACGTCTCTGCAAGAGGGTAATGTCGGTTATCAACCGCCTGGCAGAGGGCCGCACTCCCAAATTAATATGGGGCGGTTACTGATTGACGAATTGCAACAAGCAGCAAGTCTGGTTGACTTTAAAGAGATGCTTAACCGATCTGCGGCGCTCACTAAATTCGCCAAACAACTGCCCACGTCTGCAATTTTGCTCAATGACCTCAAAGCAATGGTAAAAGGAGATACCCTTCACTGCCTTTTGGCGATTGAAACTTTGGCAGTCATTGAAGATGAAAGGGCTAACGCCCTTTTAGTCGAATGTTTAGCCCATACCGATGCCAGTGTTCGACGCCAAGTGACATGGAAACTATCTGAGAGGAACCCCGTTGCGCCTGCTTTACCCCAACTGGTGCAGCAACTGTGTCTGGGTGGCATCGACACAATGCACGCCCATCAAACCTTAAACCATTGGGCAAAGTCAGAGCCTGAGATCATCTTTACGACCATCAATAATGCGCTGACAGTTCATAGCGACGCCTTAAAGCGAGCTCGATTAGTAGATCTTTTAGGTACCCTAGGGGGCACCAAGGTGAGCGCGATACTCGCACGCCTGGCTGCTGATCATAACGAAACTGTCTCAGTGCGACTCGCAGCCATTAGTGCCATGGGGAGTCGCATCGGCCCATTCGACGACCTACTGCGCCAGTTGAAACATCAAGACAGCGACATTGGCAGCTACGCATCACTCGCCCTTAATGACCAAAAAATGCTTCATAGTAATTCCTTACCGCGGCCTACTGGGGGCTTGCGTGTGTGTCAGCTAGTGCTGGCAAATGTGGATAAAACCCTCAGTGCAGGCGGCTGTGGTGAGACCGGTGGCGTCGCCAGCCTACTCGTCTCTTTAGGAGATGCACTTGCGCGCCAACCCAGCCTTGACCAAGTATTAACGCTGGGATTGGGCAGCGTTGAGGATGCGGTTAATGATCTCAGTGGCCCCATTAATACACCACAACCCTATCGTATCATCACCGCAGGGGATGACATGCGCCCAATGAACAGCACTAATGCTTGGGAACATTTACCTGTTCTTCAACGCAGCATTCAAAGGTGTATAGGTCACTTTGGAGGCATCGACCTCATTCACTTACGCATGCTTGATGCCGCCACTTTTGCAGCAGCAGATGTCGCCCGTAATATGGCTATACCCATCTGCTTTAGTTTCGCCCCAGACCCACAAAATACGGTGCATGCTCTGCATGCTAGGGGTCAAATTAGTCGCAGTGAGTTTGTCGATGCCGATGCCCAAAGTAACCTTTGGTTTCGGGCTCGGATGCTTGAGCAAATGGGCCGTAGTGTGAGTCATGTGGCACTATTTCCACAACCTAAGTGCAAACTGTTACTGCAAGATATTCGCAAAGACCTGCGCCATCACAAACAACAATCGGTCACCATTGCAGAAGGTATTGATATACAGCTTATCCGTCAGGCGGCAGAGCAATATGCAGAAACTAAACCCCATGAAACGAAGGGTGTTATTGCAGATTTAGCACAAAATATAGCGGTCAGTCGCCGCCATTTACCCTTATTACTAAGTGTTGGCCGTTTTCACCCTGTGAAGGGTATGGACCGAATTGCAGCGGCTTGGGCAGCTGACCCACGGCTATACAATACCTGCAATTTGGTCATGGTTGGAGGCAATCTTAACCATCCATCGGCGGTAGAAAAAACGGTTATGGAAGCCATAGATAGTGCTATACCTGTGAGTGATCATCGGCGGGCTGGGGTCATCCTAATGGGTGGTCGCCCGCGAGCAGACATTGCACAACTGATGGTAGCCACTATGCTCGGGTGCGCAGATTTTTGGGCACCCGGTGGAATTTATGTTGATGGTGCTCGCAAAGAGGAGTTTGGATTAGCTTTAATTGAAGCCCTAGCAACGGGGCTGGTGGTGGTTGCTCCAAGCACTGGAGGACCTTCAACTTACGTTGATAATGACCATACCGGTATTTTAGTGGACCCTGAACAGGATCTTGGCCAAGCCATCCACCGAGGCTTTGCCCTAGTTGAGCATGCGGGCAGACGCCTGACCGCTCAAAATATGGTGGCGCAACACTATGCCATTGACACCATGGCCGAGAAACTCGCCTCTTTGTATCAAACGGTGCGAGACAAACCATGACTTTACTGGTCATCAGTCCAGATTTTATTTCACACTATAGCCCCTTGGCAGTGGTTGCTAGAGCAGCCAAGCAGGCGGGTATGCGGGTCATTTTCGCGACCGGCACTAATATGGCAACCCATGTGGAAGCTGAGGGATTTGAATGGACCTTGCTGCAATTAAGTCAAGGAGCCAACAGTGGTATTGTCAATCAAAATCCTGCTATCAAGCGTTTTTTGAGTGCTACTCGAGAAGGCCCTATAGCAACAATCCGTTGCCAAGCATTAGATAGAGAAAAGGATTTGCTTTGGGAACCAGTGCAAGTGGCTCTCAGAATTGCACAACTGTGTAAGCAGATTAACCCAGATAATATCTTAGTAGATCATGTTTCCTTTGGTTCAACTTTAGGCGTTTATGCCACAGGTAGACGCTTTACTACTCTTGTTCCGGGTCATCCTAGCCAGCTCCCAGTAGGTAAAGAACGCTATGGAATTCCAGCTACTTGGCCAGCCTGCATGCAACCAGAGCCCAACGCGCTGATAGACCAAGAAGACATTACCGACCGAGTGACGAAAACGTTTACAGACCGGTGGAATGCGGCATTAGCAATCATTGCCCCGACCATGTCACCTGTAAAAGACGCCTTTCGAGTGCATGGTAACCAAGTCCTCTATAACAGCTCAAGCCATTATCATCCTTTTGAACGCTCACCACATTTGCCCATTCACCATGAGTTTATTGGACCACTAGTGCGTGACGAAGAGCTGGCAAAGCCATTCCAACAATGGTTAGCACAAGAACCTGAAAAGCCATTAGTTTATGTGGCCTTAGGCACTTTCTTGTCACACCGAGCAGATGTGTTAAGCAATATAGCCATAGCCCTGCAGCAAGCCGATGTGCGGGTGGCTATGGCCATTGGTGCTAGCCCTATGACAGCATTTGAATCCTTACCAGTGGGCTGGTTAATTGCACCAAGCTTACCCCAAGTTGCACTCTTGGGTGAATGTGACCTAGTTATCCACCATGGCGGCAACAATAGTGTTCAAGAGGCACTGGCGTTGGGTGTGCGGCAGATCATATTGCCCTTTTCAACGGACCAGTTTGCCAATGCAGCTGATTTAGAGCGGACGGGGCAAGCGACGGTAATATCACCCAACCATATTTGTGCAACCAGCTTCGCTCAGGTGGTTAAGGTCACCCTGACGTTACCTGAGCCAAAACCCATCATGGCCCAAAGTTGCGCTACATTAGCCCGTATTTTAAGGACTCCAATAGAGGCCTAATTGATCGCCCATTGTGCATTGCTTAGCCCCAATAGAGGGTTTATTCTGTGGACACAGACTGTTGTTTAAGATCAATGTTCACGAGACGCTAATATGGCCTTCGAAACGATAAAAATACCCTCAGCAAGCGTGGGTAACCAAGCTCATATTCACCTGCATCGATTTGGGCCTGAGGGTGTTAAAGGTGTTAAAAAAGTTTATATTCAGGCGGGTTTGCATGCGGACGAACACCCAGGGTTACTAGTCGCTCAGCATTTGCTTAGGCATTTAGAGCAACTGGACCAACAAAATGCGCTTAAGGCAGAAATTGTTTTAGTGCCATTTGCTAACCCTGTAGGTTTAAGACAAAAAAACTTTGGCCATTTGGTGGGCCGCTGTGATTGGCACACAGGGCAAAATTTTAACCGCCACATGGCCATCGATCCTCAGCAAGTGGAGGCGAGCTTAGCCCCATCTTTTGGCATTGACGCCATAGAGAATGATCGCCTTATGCGCCTCGGTCTTAAGCATTTGGTTGCACAACGACACGATGATTTTGAAATAAATTCATTACACAAAATATTACTTTCACAGTCCATTGATGCCCACTATGTATTCGACCTGCATTGTGATGATGTTGCACTACCCCATGTATTTTATGGACTACACCAACAAGAAATGGGGCAGACACTGGCCCAGTGTCTGGGCTTTACAATTTGTTTAGAGGAGGATGTTACAGGCACCGTTGCATTTGACGGCACCCATACCCAACCTTGGGTTAATATGCAAAATCATCCTACTAAACCTGTATTTTCAACACCTTGTTTTGCGGCCACCCTCGAATTGCGTGGTCGCAGTGATGTAGACCCTAAACTGGCAGAGCAAGATTGCTTAGGCATTTTAGATTTCCTCACCCATGAACATTTAATAGAGCGAATACCCTCACCAAAAAAGCCCATTGCATTGAAGCCGTGCAGAGTAGATCAGGTGAGAATGGTGAAGGCCACTGCATCAGGTATTATCACCTATCGATCTAAGCTAGGTGAGACACTAAAGGCTGGAGAAGCCATTGCAGACTTGGTTCTAGTTGATCATCCTAAAGCCAAATCTATCCCTATACTAGCACCTTGCAATGGCTACTTATTTAGCCAAACAGGCCAATTCTTTATCACCAAGGGCGATACGGTGGCCATGCTATCGACCCAAGAACAGCATATTCAAGCGGGCACACAACTTGCTTTTTAAAGCCCATTAAGTCCACTTTAAGCCCGCTTCTCACTTAGTTTGGCTGCAGCAAATTAGATGACTCAGCGACATGCTTTGGGTGGATTCATTAATTTGGTTTGGTTTGGTTTAGTTTTCTTTGCGAGCAATAATAGCATCGCGCATTAAACGCAAACGCACACCCCAACTCAATATCGGCTGTGGGGGTAATGGGGTGGGTTTGGGACGTGCTTGGATCATAGCGATTGCATCTGTCATTTGGCCACTAGCCATGTAAGCCATTTGTTCACCAAACAAGGTCGCTAAGCCAATGCCGCCACCGTTGTAGCAGCCAGCCACCAATAACTTTGAATCTAATTGATCAAACACTTGGCCGTTATTACCACTGACACAGGTGACACCAGACCAACAGCTATCAAACACGGAGGCGTCTAATTGTGGGAAACGACGCTTTAAACCGCGCTGATGGACACGCTTGCGCTTCAATAATTGGCTTTGTGACATATTCATGGCAGGCCATACTTCCGCAGTATTGCGCACCATAATACGTCGATCTTCAGTTAAGCGAACAGTCGCACCCATGGCCTGAGCAGACAGCAAACCCCATGCCTTAGGGTTGCCAATTGCGGCATACTCAGCATCACTTAGGGGGCGCGTCATGCTTGCCGTCAAGGTTAATGGAAAAGCGCGCTTGCGCTTTAATCCAGCGCTCGACATAAAGCCATTAACCGCCATCAACAAAGCTGGCGCTTTCACTTGACCCATAGGGGTTGAAACTAAAAAGTCTGGACCTTGTTTTTGCCAAGTTAATACCGGACTGTTTTCATAAAGGGTGACATTAGCAGGCAGGATGTCTATGTAGGCCCGGGCTAACTTAGCCGGCTGCAACATAATACCACCGGCGGTCCACAAGGCTTGGGTATAATAATGAGTGCCCAAACGTTGATATAATTGGTCACCTGAGAGCACACGATGTTCTAGTTCTAGCTCCTGCAATAAGTCACTAAAGCGCTGCAATTTAGCTTCGTGGGCCGGCACCGCAGTGGCATGAAACTTACCACTCTCGTCCCAATCACAGTCTATTTGATGGTGATTAACGAGTTCTCTGACACAATCTACCCCAGCTTTGTTAAGCCTATACTTTTCACGATATTGCTGTAGCCCTGTGTCAGACATGTGACCATCATTAAGGGTTGAGTCGACAAGGTAGCCAGAGTTGCGTGCACTCGCCCCTTCACCTGCCCGTTGCGCCTCAATAATGATAACTTTAGCATTTGGATTGAGTTGGGCAAACTTTCGAGCTGCTGACAAGCCCGTATAACCGGCGCCAACAATAACAAAATCACACACCTGCTCACCTTGAAGACTGGCATTAGTCGGTCGTAAAGGCAGTCCCTGCGTCCACCCACAGGTTTGATCATTACCAGGTAATGGTGCAAATATTTTGGTCTTCATTCGAGGCCAGCATCAAGCTGTCGCATGTACTCCACAGGGTCAATAGCGATACCTAATGAGCGTTTTTCGATATAGAAGCCTTTTTTGGATTCACGAAAGCGAAAACAAACATAAGCACCTAACTCAAACTCAAGATCCTTATTGGCGGAGAAGTAAGCGTACTCTTGTTCCGCTATCACTAAGGCGTGGATGTAGTATTCTGGCATGCCCAGCCATTCAACATGGGGACCGTCAGTAGTAACGGATTGAAGATGACCACGGCCTTGCATGGCCTTAGCTTTAACGAACGGTTTACGTGCCATAACTAACTCAGTTAGAGGAATAGTCTGTATTGTAGCTATCTCAAGACCTTTGTTCTAGACCCTGATAATCAATTGCACGAAATTCATCAAGAAAGGCTATTGATGTCAGAAAATCATTGTTATTGTAAGTCCTTTAAAACACATGACCTCTCATGAAAGTGATTCATTCTGCAGCATGAATAGAAAATCTCTTTTATTAAATTTTCACACACACAGCTGTTGATATGTATGCAAAAAAATAACCCAAATCGTTACTCGCTTGATCAGGTTGGAGTCATCCATTCCTGTTTTAAAGAAAAGTTTGCTACGCCAAGACAACCAGGTCTAGTGACTGCAGCGTTAGCTCAAGTTGAGCTGATTGAACCCTTTAATCAAATAGATACGGTGGATGGCCTCGAAGGCTTCTCTCATATTTGGCTTAGCTTCATCTTCCATCAGACGCTAGGTCAAGGCTGGAAACCTAAAGTACGGCCACCGAGGTTAGGGGGTAATAAAAAGCTGGGGGTGTTTGCTACCCGATCTACCTTTAGGCCCAATCCACTGGGGCTATCATTAGTTAAGCTAGAGTCAATTGATACCAGTAAGGGGGTTATTCTGCATGTGAGTGGAACTGATTTAATCGACCAAACTCCGATTGTTGATATTAAACCCTATCTGCCTTGGGTAGAGTCTGTACCTACAGCCCAAAGTGGTTTCGCCAGTGACGAGCAGATTCTTCAATTGCCTATCCACTTCAGCCCGCAAGCCCAGCACACATTACTCAACAGACCAGAACTGCGTGAACTTATTGAGCAGGTGTTACAGTATGACCCAAGACCCGCCTATCAAAAGGATCCAGAACGTGTTTATGGTTGCCACATTGCAGATATTAACCTACGTTGGCAGGTGGGTTTGGATCAAATAGATGTGATTGAAATCAGCTTATAATGTCATTTAGCTATGCTAATATAGACCGATTGAAAGTTCACGCATCACACTTATGACTCCTGCTCAGCTCATCGCTTTAGACCAACAGCATGTTTGGCACCCGTACGCCTCTATGGACAGCCCTCCACCAGCATACCCTGTCGTTAGCGCCCATGGGGTCAGGTTGACCTTAGCTGATGGCCAAGAGTTGCTTGATGGTATGGCCTCTTGGTGGTGTGCAGTGCATGGTTACAACCACCCTTACCTCAATGCTGCAATGCATCAGCAAATCTCTGACATGTCCCATGTGATGTTCGGGGGTATTACTCACGCGCCTGCAGTCACGCTAGCCAAACGTCTAGTAGATCTCACCCCAAAAGGTTTAGATAAGGTATTTTTTGCTGACTCAGGATCAGTGGCTGTCGAAGTGGCCATTAAAATGGCCTTGCAATATTGGCACTCTCAGCACCAAGCCAAAAAGAATCGCATGCTCACCATTCGCAATGGTTACCATGGTGATACCTTTGGTGCCATGGCAGTATGTGATCCAGTGAATGGCATGCATTCACTGTTTGCCAGTGTTTTACCCCAGCACCATTTTGTTGACGCTCCTCCCATGGGTTTTGATCGTCCTTTAGAAACGGATGATCTCACAGAACTTGAAGAAAAAATGCGTCAGTACCAGCATGAAATAGCGGCCTTAATCTTAGAACCTATTGTGCAGGGCGCGGGCGGCATGCGCTTTTATAGTCCGCAATGGTTAAGAGGTGCAGCTAAACTTTGTAAACAATATAATATTCTCTTAATCGCTGATGAAATTGCCACTGGGTTTGGTCGCAGCGGCGCTCTATTCGCTTGTGACCATGCTCAAGTTCAACCTGACATCATGTGCCTAGGTAAAGCCATTACTGGAGGCACTATGAGCTTTGCTGCCACCTTAACGACCCATGAAATTGCCACCAGCATCTCTCGAGGTGAAGCTAGTTGCTTCATGCATGGGCCTACTTTTATGGCCAATCCTTTGGCCTGCGCTGTGGCCAACGCAAGTTTAGATTTACTTGAGCAAAGCGACTGGAAAAATCAGGTTGATGGCATCAATAAAGGCCTTCACCAATTACTCAGACCCGCTATAGACTTACCCTATGTGGAAGATGTGCGCGTGTTAGGTGCGATTGGGGTAATACAAGTCACCCAAACGGTTGACCTTGGCATCATACAAAAGATGTTCGTTGAAGATGGGGTGTGGGTGCGGCCATTTGGTAAATTAGTTTATGTCATGCCACCCTATGTTATGAGCCCAGAAGATTTGGCTTTATTGTGTAAGGGTATATTAAGAGTTCTGGCACGCTACTTTGGACAGCACCATGCCATTAATTAAAATCAACCCTCAGTTTGATGAGCTATTCCGTTGCAGCCTCCAAGTTAGGGTGGCTGACTTAAACTATGGTAACCATCTAGGAAACGATCAAATATTGAGCTACTTTCATGAAGGTCGAGTGTTGTGGCTAAGTCAACATAGCCTCAATGAAAAGGATGTTGGTGGATGTGGTCTCATTATGGTAGCGACAAGTATTGAGTACCTTAAGCAAGCATACTTGCATCAACACCTTGAATTAACCTTAGGAGCAAGAGCCGTTGGCAAGGCAAGATTTAC
>DDCR01000102.1 GCA_002335115.1 Oceanospirillaceae bacterium UBA2001 | reverse complement strand
GCCATCGCTAAGAGCATCAACGCTGCCATCTTTATCAATATCGAGATCATCACCTAGCGCAGTTATACGAGCCTCAATATCATCTGAGTCTGTATAAATAGCGTCATCCCCAATAGCTCCCTGAATTAACTGGCTTCCTGACAGCCCGAACATACCCCGCAAAATCACTAATCCGTCAGTTAAAGCATCAAGCTCACCGTTACCGTCAATATCTAAAGATCCATCTGAATTAGATGATACGGCAATGGCTACTGGTTCACTATCGGTATTCGAGCCAGCAGACCCTGAAAAAAGACCGATGAAAAGCATTAACGCTAAGGCATGCTGTTTGTATAATCTTTGCTTATTAAATCGTGACATATGCTAGGTCCATAATATCTGTTCGAGGGCTTCTCAGTTAACCCTACCCTAAGTGAGAACAGCTTGATAATCAACCAAACATTTGTGGATAGGCTAAAATTAAAGATGTCCTCAACTTTGTAAGCGAGGGGCTTTATTTTTTTTGGGCCCAAAGGGATCGACTCGCTTATCTCAATACTGCCAAAGTTAAGTGCATATTTACTGAATCTAGCGTGTCAAATGAAAAAACTTGAACAAAAGTATACCCAACAGGAATAAGCCAACGCCCAGAAAGAACACATACCAGCCAGAGCCTGCGGCAGCTATCAGTGTATATATTACGGACAAGAGAGCCACCCCAGCCCAACCCTTGGCGCTATGCCAAGAGCGCTTGAATTCTGCCATAGCAGATAACCCATAGGGGGCCAGAATCGAAAGAGTCGACATTGAAATTAAAAAAGAGAACGCGCCCACTAAACCGTCAGTGAAATTAAGCACTAGTAACGCTGCCGAAAATACACTAGATGCCATTAACGCTACCATTGGGGCTCCACCCTTATTTTTCTTTGCTATAACTGAAGGCGCTAAGCCATCTGCGGCTACTAACATAGGCATCTGACCCATTACAAAGATATTGCCGTTAAGAGCACCTGCAGTCGAAATTAATGCACCAACGCCCATTAGCAGAGCGCCCCCAGGACCCATGTGGGAAGCCGCATCGACAAATGGTGACTCTGATGCGGCCAACACCTCGGAGGGCACCAAAAACATGATGGCGATGGATGCACCAACATAGAGGAATGAGACACTAAGAGCTGCAGAGACTACCGCAATAGGCACTGTTTTCTTGGGGTTCTCCACATCGCTTGTTGGAATAACCGCGGCCTCTATTCCAATGAAAGCCCACATGGTAAGCAGTGCAGTGCTAGCTAATGCTTCAGTCATAGAAAGTTGTTGCGGATTAAAAGAGGGAAAGTTGTCAATATCGCCATAAGCAATACCCAACCCTATGATCACAATTAAAGGAACAATTTTAAGAATGGTCAGCACCAACTGAACAGTCGCTGCTTCAGAAATTCCTTTAATATTTACCCAGGTTAGCACACCAATACCCATAGCAGCGACCAGCGCCTGGGTGAGGCTGTTAGCCGCAAAGATAGGAAATATCGATCCCATGTAACCTGCGAAACCCACAGCAATGGCGGTAACGCCAAACACCACGCCAACCCAATAACCCCAGCCTATTAAGAACCCGGCAAGATCACCAAAAGATTCCCTAACATAGGCATAAGGGCCGCCTGCATGATCAGTAGTGCCAGCTAATCGCGCCAATACCAGAGCCAATACAATCGTTCCTGAGCAGGTTAAAAGCCACCCCAGCAAGCTGATCCAGCCATAAGGAGCGAGCACCGTAGGCAGTAAAAAGATACCAGAACCAATCATCACGCCAACTGACATTCCCCAACATTGCCAGAAACCCATTTTTTTAGCTATTGCACTCATTAGTGCTCCTAGAAACTTCCTGATTCTTTCATGATCTAGTGACCATTAAAGACTTTGATTCTCGCCCATCTAATTATTAATGCATCGCAATATAGGCCGCGTCATACAAGTTGGCCCGCCCTCGCAGGGTATACAAAGTGACTCTCCACTAAAGGTATCGATTTTACAGCCAGCATTGTGCATCAATGACAACGTTTTATCGCATCTATTAATTGCCACAACATGACGCGGCTCAAGAGTAAGTACATTCAGGTTTAAACCACCAGAGGTATCAAACTCCTCCGCTGGTGCCTCAAGTAATTCAAACCCTCTTGCGCTAAGAAGTTGAGCCAATGCCACGGGCAAAAGCGTCTTGTGAACTAATGCTAAGTCATCTGACAACAGGCTGATCAGTGACATTAGATGCAAACATGCTTCCTCACCCTGATAACAAGGCAAATCAAACGCTAGAACTGCCACTCCTTGATCGCCGAGCAAATTTCGCAACTGGGTAATGCCAGCTTCATTGGTTCTGTATCCACGCCCGATAAGCAAGGTCTTATCATCTAACCAGAGCGTATCGCCGGCCTCACACTTGGCTTTACCCGTCACTTGCCCTATAACCGGAATATCCATGGATTGGTAAAAAACTCGGTGTGATTCTGACTCACTTATTCTCAGCACTTTTCCTGGGTTCATTAGAATGGCACCCTGAGGAGTCATTAAAGACGCATCATAAGTAAAAACTGCATCGGCTGAGTCAGTGTTTTCGGGCATCCATAACACTTCGACACCAGCTTTTTCGATATGCGAAACGAAAGCTTGATAATCTTTGTCTAATTCCTGAGGATCAAAGCTTTGACCATAATGCCACTGATGGACATCTGCATTTCGCAATGTGTTCCCTGGCGCATGCAAAGCAACCCTTTGAAGCTTTGCCACCATTGACGATACGCCGTAGTTATTGACTGGCATGACTAAAATTTACACATTTAACAAAACGCTAATTTTATTGCTTACCAGCTGGGCTTTCATTCGTTTCCCTGGCAGCGATCAGCGTCTGTTAAATCGTCTGTAATAAGACTTAGCGCTTGACTGATTTTAAGCGCAGTGCAGAACTCGCCATGCAGATTGGCCACAGTCATTGAGTGCACCAAATCTGGATCATAGTCTATACCGTCTGGCCCTACCCTATTTGTCGTTGCGCAACAATCTGGCACAAGGTAAGTGTCAAACCCCAAATTTCCAGACATTCTGACGGTAGTCTCAACACAAAAGTTGGTGAAAAACCCGACCACTACCAATCTTTGAATACCCGCTCTGCGCAACAGAATTTCTAAGGACGTCCCCACAAAACCACTGTTTACATCTTTCTTTACAACTATATCGCTGGAACCAATTTCAAAACCTGGCTTTAACTCACCACCAGGCTCAGACAGCTTTAACGGAGAAGCTGCTTCTAGAGAGTTATGTAAAGTCCAGGCAACCGGCAACTCCGCTTGTCGCCATTCAGACAATAGAGCAAGCATGTTACTTTCAGCTTCAAGGTTGTTTCTGCGACCATTCTCACCGCCCCAATGGGACAACACATCAACACCTTTTTGTACATCGATTAGTAG
>DDCR01000128.1 GCA_002335115.1 Oceanospirillaceae bacterium UBA2001 | reverse complement strand
TAAAGTGGAATCGAGCTCGATAAGGGTTGGAATTGATAAAGTGGATAGCCTCATTAATCTCGTTGGAGAATTAGTAATTACTCAGTCGATGCTTGGCCAGATGGGTTCTGCAAGTGATAGTATTAATGAAGAAAATATTTCTCATTTACGTGAAGGCTTGGTGCAGTTAGAACAAAATACACGAGAGTTACAAGATAGTGTAATGCGTATCCGGATGTTACCCATTAGCTTTACCTTTAATCGTTTACCCCGCATGGTAAGGGACATTAGCCTTCAGTTGGGTAAACAAGTCCAGCTAGAGTTAAGTGGTGAAAATACAGAACTTGACAAAACGGTGATGGAAAAAATAAGTGACCCAATGGTGCACTTAATACGTAATGCTTTGGATCATGGTATTGAGATGCCAGAAGTACGTAAAGCTGCAGGTAAACCAGAACTAGGTACCATTGCCCTAAATGCCTTTCATCAAGGGGGCAGTATTGTTATTGAAATGAGAGATGATGGCGGTGGTATTGACACAGAGCGCCTTCTGGCTAAGGCTCGAGGCAATGGGTTGGTAGGTGAATCAGAGCTATTAACTCAAGACCAAAAGTTAGAACTTCTATTTGCACCTGGACTCTCAACTTCTGAGCAAGTGAGCGATTTATCGGGCCGTGGTGTAGGTATGGACGTGGTACGGCGCAATATTCAGGAACTCAATGGTTCAGTGGAAGTGTCAACAGAAATAGGCAAAGGAAGTAAGTTTCGTATTCGTTTACCCTTGACCTTGGCTATCTTAGATGGTCAGTTAGTCACAGTGGCTGATCAGACCTATATATTTCCGCTCGTGTCCATTAGTGAATCTTTGCAGATTGATGGGGCTAGGGTAAATAATTTGGCTGGCGGCAGTGATGTTTATAGTTTGCGGGAAGAGTACATTCCCATTCTTCGTTTAGATCGATTGTTTGGCTTGCGTCAGGGTGATGCTGTTTTGGATGGCAGTTTGCTGGTGGTCATTGAATCTGAAGGTCAAAAAATTGGTGTCGTGGTTGATGAATTACTGGCACAGCAACAAGTAGTCATCAAAAGTTTAGAAGATAATTACATACGTGTTCTTGGTGTTTCAGGGGCCACTATTTTGGGTGACGGTAATGTGGCAATGATCCTAGATGCAGTGGGTTTGTCGAGCCTAGCGGGTAAAGATATTGCAGCTGCAAAAAAACTGACAGACGCAGCGGCTTAGGAGAAGGTCAATGAGTACTGCCGAACAACAAGGCGCAAAAAATGGATTACAGCAAACCCTTGCTAACGGAAATCAGCCAAGTGCACAAGATTTTGCAGATCAACAGCAATACCTGACCTTTTTAATGCAAGACGAAGAGTATGGTATCGATATTCTCAATGTGCAGGAAATCCGTGGATGGGGCAATGTCTCGCCTATTCCCAACGCTCCTAACTACGTCAGTGGGGTCATAAACCTGCGAGGTGCCATAGTGCCTGTGATTGACTTGCGGATGCTGTTTCATCTATCAGATTCTAATTATGATGAGAACACGGTAGTGATTGTACTAAAGGTCAGTACTGAAAAGGTTAATCGCATTATGGGTATCGTAGTTGACGCTGTTTCAGATGTGTTTTCCTTACTACCCGCTGACAAACAACCCCCACCGAGTGTCAATCGAAATTTTAGCCATGATTTTATCGAGGGCTTGACTGAAGTGAAAGGAAAAATGGTCATTCTTTTAGACAGTGAGCGACTATTGCACTTGGAAAATAATCTTTAACTTTTCCATAAGTTAGGCCAACGAAGAAGGCAAATGTGAAGCACCTGACTAAAGACACACCTCAAATAAGTGCGAATGCCCGTGAATTCGAAATGTCAAAAAAGAACTTCAATATAATTAGCGAAGTCATTTATAAACATTCGGGTATCGTATTAAAAGGCATTAAAGAAGACATGGTTTATAGCCGACTTTCTAGGCGTATTCGTCACACCCGATGCCAAGGATTCGATGACTACTTAAGCTTGGCTCTAAAGCGAGAGGGGTCTGAATTTGTTCACTTCATTAATGCGATTACTACTAATTTAACCTCTTTTTTCCGCGAATCTCATCATTTTGATTTCATTAAAAATACCGCCATACCTGAATGGATCTCTGACACCCAAAGAAAAAAGTTAAGAATTTGGTCAGCAGGTTGCTCTACTGGAGAGGAAGCCTATTCCACTGCTATCACCCTAAGTGGAAACATACCCAAACACTGGGATGCAAAAATATTAGCTACAGACATCGACACCAATGTCGTGGTGAAAGGTCAAGCTGGGGTCTATGCAGAGGACCGTCTCAGCAACCTTAGTTCAAAATTGGTGTCACAACACTTTGACAAAGTGGCTATTGATGGTGCGACAAAAATGCAAGTTAGAAAAAGTTTACGGGATATTACTTTTTTTAAACCCCTTAACCTTTTGCAAGATTGGCCTATGACTGGACTTTTTGAAATGATTTTTTGTCGTAATGTAGTCATCTACTTTGACAAACCGACGCAAAAGATTTTATTTAATCGGTTTGCTGATTTGTTAGTTCCAGGTGGTTATTTAGTGATTGGTCACTCTGAAAGTATGTATAAATTATCAGATCGCTTCACCTCCATAGGCAATACTGTGTATCGGAAAGTGAAATGAAGGATGGGGGCGGATCTCGAAAGCTTCCACCTGTGTTGGAGGGCTTTGAGGGGATTAAGCGTTACTGGGACAATGCCATGTCAATTTCATCAGCCAAATTGATGCCGGGTGAAGTTTACGTTTCGGAAGCAGATGAAATGATCATGACTGTTTTGGGGTCTTGCATTTCGGCCTGTATCCGCAACCCTAAGACAAAAGTTGGGGGTATGAATCATTTTATGCTACCTCATAAGGGGGCAAGAGAATCCAACTTCACTGTAGATGGCACAGAATCCAGATATGGCAATTGGGCGATGGAATTACTCATTAATGAAGTTTTAAAGCACGGTGGCAATAAAAAAGATTTAGAAGTAAAGTTGTTTGGTGGTGGTAAGGTACTGGACAACTTGACGGTTGATATTGGCAAGCGAAACATTGACTTTGTATTTGATTTTTTGCATCAAGAGGGTATACCCATCGCCGCAAATGATGTGGGTGATCGGTTTCCTAGAAAACTGCTGTATTTCCCTCACACAGGCATCGTTAGAGTGCGCAAATTAAAAAGCACAAACCAAGCCACAGTTGTGCGTCGTGAAGCCGCCTACTTTCAGGATATTAAGAACTTTCCACGTGATGGTGACATTGATCTTTTTTAGCAGTTGGAGGTACCGTTTTTGAAGTTGATTTCAGTTTTAGTTATTGACGACTCAGCACTAATGCGTAAGTTATTAACTGGGGTAATTAATGGTGACCCACGCATGGAAGTTGTAGGAACTGCTGAAGATCCCTATGTGGCCCGCGAACAAATCAAACAACTCAACCCAGACGTATTAACTCTTGACATTGAAATGCCAAAAATGAATGGCATCACCTTTTTACGCAATTTAATGCGTTTGCGCCCGATGCCGGTCGTTATGGTCTCTACCCTTACAGAGAAAGGCGCTTCTGCCACACTTGAATCACTCGAGTTAGGAGCCTTTGACTATGTCGCCAAATCGACACTTCAGGAAGATTGGGGTATCGACAAGTTTGCTAAGTTAGTTGTAGAAAAAGTATATATGGCTTCCTTGGCTAATATTAATGCGCTGGCCCAAAGTAGTTTGCTTGTGGCAATGGATGAAGAAAAAAGACAACGATTGACTGCGATTGAAACGGGCAGGTTAAAACAGGGCACTATTATTGCGATTGGGTCCTCGACAGGAGGCACTGAAGCACTCAATCAGATCTTGTCCGTGATGCCTGCTAATGCTCCACCTATCGTCATTGCTCAGCACATTCCAGCCACGTTTAGTGGATCTTTGGCTCGGCGCCTTAACGATGGGTCGGCCATGAAGGTCATCGAAGCGATAGATGGTAGTGAAATATTACCTGGGCATGCTTATTTGGCTCCCGGTAATTGTCATATGACGCTGCGGCGTCGGGGCCATGGGTATATTTGTCGGCTATTGCAGACTGAAAAAGTTAACCGACATAGGCCATCAGTGGATGTGTTATTTGATTCTGTGCTTGGTGAAGTTGGCAGCCTTGCTATAGGAGTTATTTTAACAGGAATGGGCGCCGATGGAGCCGAAGGTTTGTTGCGTATGCGCAAAGCGGGTTGTCAAACGGTTGGTCAGGATGAGTATTCTAGTGTGGTTTATGGCATGCCTAGGGCGGCTAATAATCTGGGTGCGGTAGAGTTTCAATTGCCTTTGTCAAAAATCCCCCAAAAATTATTAGATCTGTGTGTGGCCTCAAAGTCAGGTGTCAGGGCGTTATGAAAACCCAGATCTGGGCAGTAGCCAACCAAAAGGGTGGTGTGGGCAAAACCACTAGTGTGGTGACGTTGGCAGGATTGCTTGCCCAACAAGGACATCAGGTGTTAGTTGTGGATCTGGACCCACATGGTTCGTTGACTAGTTATTTTGGCTTAGACCCTGACACCATCAATGACTCTGTTTATGATTTGTTTGTTAACCCCCAACAACCAGTGGCAAACCTACTCGTGCCCACTAATTTACTCAATCTCACTTTGCTACCCTCCAGCAGTCGCATGGCTGCGTTAGAGCGCCAGTCTAGTCAAATGGGGGGCATGGGTTTAGTCATTCAGCAGGCCTTAGTTCAGGTTGAATCTATGTTCGACTATGTGCTCATTGATAGCCCACCCATTTTGGGTGTGGCTATGATTAATGCACTAGCGGCATGTGAGCTATTATTGATGCCAGTGCAAACTGAATTTCTTGCTATTAAAGGCTTAATGCGCATGTCTAAAAGCTTAGATTTAGTGTTGAAGACTCGACATCAACAACTGCAAGCGCTCATTCTTCCAACAATGTATGACCGTAGAACGAAATCATCTATCCAGAGTCTGCGTATTATTCGGGCGGAATTTGGAGAGCATGTGTCCCATGCTCTTATTCCCATTGATACTCAATTTCGTAATGCGAGCTCAGCGGGCAAAGTGCCTAGCCAATACAATCATTTGGCTCGAGGAGTTCAGGCTTATGACTTATTATTGACCCAATTGCAGCGCAGGCGGCAAAAAATACCACAATGGACTGGGGTTGCTTATGGTCAATGATAACGACACTGATGCGGTGCTTTTGGATTATTTTTCTGAACTATTACGCTCAGATGAGTCTGAGCATAAAAGCGCATCGACGGCAGGAACAGATTCGCATTTAACCCTTAAACCCCAAGCCTGCCTGCAGGTAAAGGTGGGCGAGCAAGGTTTATTATTTCAATTAGCTGATTTATCAGGTATGCAAGCTCTATGTGGGCCTTT
>DDCR01000134.1 GCA_002335115.1 Oceanospirillaceae bacterium UBA2001 | reverse complement strand
GCAGGTAGGGTTTTAATAACAATTCGCTGCCAGCTGTCTCTGAGGTTATTATAGGATTCCTCCAATTGCTCAACCGTTATGCCGCTCTTTAGTTCTTTGGAGAGTTTTTCTAACTGGTCGGCGTATTGGGGCAGTTCCTCACTACGATGCCAATCAATTAGCTGGGAAATCTCGTCTTTAACCAACAGGCGTTGGTCTCGGGTAAATTTAACATAATCTTTTAGCTCCCAGTACAACCCCCAATCTAGAAAATCATAAGCGAGTTTAGTGGTGCACCCACTTGTCGACACGCTAATAACCAGCACTGCCAAGAGAGCACGCAAAGCCTTGTAATTCAGCTTTAGTATTCTCATTAATCAAATTACCTTTTAGTTATCTTTAACTTATTCAGCGTTTCCACCACCCAAGCTTCAAGGTTATTATAGAGTCTCAAAATCAGCCCCGTCACCTTTTTAAATGGGGGGGAGTGTCAGGTCTGTCAAATGCCTTAAGCATGCTCAAGACTAACGATCACACTTTATACACTGTAGCGTCTTGCAAGGCACTCAAAGTCGGTTCAGACTAATTGCTCTGCAGATGGTTTTTGGGGTGCCAGCACAATCATAACCCCAGCAAAAATAATGAGTAAAATACCAATCGCACTTAAATAATTGGGGATAATACCCCAGAAGAGCCAACTGAACAGCCCAACCGAAATTAGATACGCGTATTCAAAAATTGCTGCATAGCTTGTTTGAGCTAATTGGTATGCACGGGTCATCAAAGATAAAGCTGTTGACGCTAAAGCGGCGATTATAAACATCCACAGCCAAAACGAGCCATCAACACTTTGCCAACCCTGAAAAAGGAATGGAGCCTGCGCCACTAAATCAGGTGCAACCGGGAAATAGGTTAGCAATGTGGTAATGACAAACCCACATAACCCTATACTCACGATGAAGCTCATGAGAATGGCTAGTGGGCTTTCCTCACGCAAATGCCGGTAAGTAATGATTGAGCCTAATGCATAGCATGCACCAGCCATGATGGGCATGATCTGGTAAAAGTTAAAACCATTAACACCCGGCTGTAAAACTAATAAAACGCCACAGCTGCCAATAATGACGGCTACGATTCTACGCCAGCCAATGTGCTCCTTAAAAAATATGCTTGAAAAAATTAACACGAAAATAGGTGAAGTGAAAAGGCCTGCACCTGCTTCTGCAATGGGCATCATGGGCATGACACCAAAATAAAGAAGCATTGATGTCACCATAAAAAAGGTTCTGATCAGTATTGGTTTCCAGTATTTGGGCATCACAGAAAGCCCAAATACTTTTCCCAGCCCAAAGACCATAAACATAGCAATGAATGAACGACTAAAGTGAAATTGCCCCACACTCACTTGATCAGAAACGAGCAAAGTGAGATTGTCAGAAAAACCAAAAATAGAGATCCCAGACACTAACAAGATTGCACCACGAGTCGCGGGCGTAAACTTTTCTAACATCACACACCGCCTTAGTTAAAAATATAGAACACAACTAGCAGGGGACATTGTGATTCAATGCAGTTTTTGATCCCACGCTACTGGGCTTTAATTTGGTAGCGGTTCGTTTTTTGACAGTTGCAGTTGACTGCCAAGAAGCTATCAAAAGACCCAGGACTCAAACCAACAAATGTTTTGCAACTACCAATGAGAACCCCATCGTAGTCAAACGACTTTACCTGCACATAGCTGATGTAGTTGTCCGTACCATTGATGATATTGCCCATGTAATGCCTGCCTTGTAGGCATCGAAAGTTATTTATTAGTAGGCCTTCTATATTGGTTTTAGCCACCGCCGTTCCGGGGCTGGTAGGCTTGTCAGCTGAACATGAAAGCCCTCGGTCTTCGGCAGCCTTGCGGTATTCGATAAGTTCAGGATCTTTTGATAATCTGCATAAAGTTTTGTCCGACCAGTTTGACCAATGGGACTCACCCAAAACTACTGGGGCTAACAACATAATCATAACTGCCGTAATTAGACGCAACACAATATATCTCCAACTAATGATGACGCTATGTTTATCTTATAACCATATTAATTGAGCTTCAATATGGTGTTTTGCAAGCAGACACTTTTTGGATGGCTGCCATTGATTTAAGGATAATAACCTAGGTTTAGAGGTCTAAAGCAACACCTTTTAAAATCCACCCGTGAATTAGAAACTATAGTTGAGGCCTAAAACAGTAGATACAGCCGTATTGCCGCTAACAATGGGACTATTAACCACCTTACTTGGTAAGAAGTTTATATTGACGTTGGCAAACAGCGACGTCTGTGGGGTCAATGAATAAATTTTATTGACCGAAATATAGGGTAAAAGCACACTTTGAAGTGCATATTCAGCACGCTGCCCAGTTGCCTCACTGGCATTAACGCCATACAAGTAGTTTGCCCGCGCACTGCTGTACCACTTTGCGCCAGCTTTGAGGATCAAAGGTTGGCCCATCATGGGTATGAATCGACTTAAGCTCAGGTCGAAAAAATTTCCATTAAATTTATTGGTTAGCTCTGTGCCAATTTTAAATTGAGCATTTAGGCCGCGAGAAATTTCGTATGAGGTATTTAAAGCGCTGTCAAAATACATGTCTCTTGTCATCCCACTTAGGTCTGCAGAATCAGTACTCTTGTAAGGTCTGAATCTGGGGATGATCGCCGCACTCATCTTAACAGTGCCTTTATTGATAAACTTGTAAGCGATACCTTCTTGAAAACCTACAGTCAGGGTGTCTGACTTATAATTAAAAGATGGCATCACTGAAGATTTGAATGGCACATTTGCATAGATTGAATCACTTCCAATGTAGGCTAATCCTACTGAAACTTGACCTGTTTCTTGAGCATGGCTAGTTCCCACTACAAGACACAACCCCATTGTCATTATACAAAGCGCTTTGTTTAGTTCCATCGTTGAGATCCCTTCTTTTTTGCGTATTAATAAATGCGTCATAGCTCATTTCATTGCCTATGACGCAACGAAGATTGACCCCTTAACTATTGGTGCCCAGCCTTAGAATAGAACAGCAGTGTATGTTTTCTTTAATACTAACCATTTGGTGTGAGCAATCACTCACACTTTACATTTCTTTACTGCACCGAAGATGCATTCACATTAACACCAAAAAAATAGCCTCTTATCAAATTATCTTGCTATACAGCAATGCCCGACCAACAACTTTAATAAGCCATTAACTGACTTGTTGAGTTTGTATTTTTTGTAGGTCACTGTGTTGAATGTGACAGCGGATTAAATGTTCCGAGCTCACTTGTTGCCATGGAGGTGTCTGCGTATCGCATATTTCCCCTAAACGACGCGGGCAGCGACGCTGAAATGGACAACCTATCGGCATGGGTGACAATTCGACAATATCATCAGCTGAAAGAACAGGAACGGAATCTGGATGGGGTTCGAGAACGGCTCCCAACAAAACCTCAGTGTAAGGATGAGAAGGCAGCGAATAAACGTCTGCGACAGGCCCTATTTCACACAGTCGTCCCTGATATAAAAGGGCCACCCGGTCAGCTAGTGCTCTAACAACTGCAAGGTCATGGGATACAAAAATATAGGTTGTGCCAAATTCTCGTTGCAAGCGGTTGAGTAATCCCAATACTGCCGCCTGCACCGAAACATCAAGCGCAGAAGTCACTTCATCACATAGAACTAATTCGGGCTCTGCTATAAATGCTCTAGCCACCGCCACACGTTGTTTTTCACCACCTGATAATTGGCTAGGAAGGCGCTCAAGGTAATGGCCACCTAGACGCACACGTTCGAGTATTTCTACACTGCGATCATGCAATTCTTGGTTTGATAGTCCAAAATAAAGTCGCAGAGGTTGTGCCAGTATTTCCGCCACAGTTTGACGAGGATTTAAAGAGTCGTCAGGGTTTTGGAATATTAGCTGAATGCGACGTAACTGATTTTTGTCACGCTGGTCGATACTCGCCTTGAGTAACTCATTGCCATTGTAGGTAATATTGCCATGGCGCGCGGGGATTAGGCCCGCAATGGCCTTCAAGATAGTCGATTTTCCACTACCCGATTCACCTACTAAGCCAATGGTTTCGCCCTTACGGATGACAAGGGATATATCATCGACGGTCGGTGTATTATTAGGCTGACGGCCGAGGATTTGATCCAAAAGACCACGAGAGGTATAGCTAATGGCAATATTATCCAGTGCCAATACTTCAGGAGCCTGTTTAAGTGATGAACGCTCGACAGCTGTTCCAGGCCCCGGCGCCGCAAGCTGTTCCACTTTTTCAAATAAATGGCAACGCACGCGCTCACCAGACTTGGTGACCTGTAAGCTCGGCCTTTCATGGGTGCAACGATCTTCCACCATGGCGCAGCGTGCAGCAAAAGCACAACCATTACCAACATCGCCTGGAGCTGGAGGCCGACCATCAAGTGCCGCTGGCAAACTCGCCTCACGAAGTTTTGGAATCGACGCGAGTAGGCTTCGAGCATAGGGATGAACAGGCTTGAGCAAGACCTGTCGAACACTACCATCAAGCACAATTTCTCCTGCATACATAACCACAACACGCTCACAGACACGAGCTATGGCTCCCAAATCATGACTTACATACACCATTGCAGTGCCCGTTTCTTGCGCCAGATCGCGCAGTAGTTCTAACACATGGGCTTGAGTAGTCACGTCCAGTCCAGTGGTCGGTTCGTCTAATAAAAGTGCATCAGGCTCACCTGCTAGCGCCATTGCGACGGCCACACGTTGTTGCTGGCCGCCAGAAAGTTCGTGAGGATAACGATCCACTAGAGTGGCTGGATCTGGCAGTCGAACTTGAGTTAAAAGTTCTATAACGCGCTCAGGTCGTTGTGTCTCCGTGAACTTACTATGCAATTTCAAGGCCTCAGAAATTTGCCTACCAATTCGCTGTGTTGGGGTCAGTGCTTGGCCCGCATTTTGAGGAATGAGGGCAAGTTGGCCACCCCTAATCTGCTCTAATTCTCGCACTGAAAGATCAAAGGTGGATTGCTGGCGAAATGAAGTGGAGCCATTAAGCACTTTCAGAGGATTACCTAAATATCCCATCATGGCCAATGCTAGGGTACTCTTGCCTGAGCCACTTTCACCCACCAAACCTACAGTTTCACCAGCTCTGACGGTTAAATCTATATTACGAAGTATAGGCAGTACCTGCTTTTCCTCGTTCGAAAACCCAATACTGAGGTCACAAATCTCTATTAGAGGTCTATTATCTAGATTCATACTGGTGCCTTCTGAATGCGGTCAATGCCAAGGGCTTTGGCGAGGGCATCTGCTGTGAGGTTAATGCCAATAATTAGTGAACTGAGGAAAACTACAGGGGCCAGAACACCCCAAGGTGCGAATGACATAAACCCACGGGCATCAGCAATCATCAAGCCCCAGTCGGGTGTGGGTGGCGATGCCCCAAAACCAAGAAAGGAAAGTGATGAAAATGCCAGCAACATCCAAGACCAGCGCATTGCCCCCTCCACCATTAAGGTATCTAAAACGTTGGGCAGCAGTTCGTGTCGGATGATGGCAATTCGCCCATGGCCTCTTGCCTTAGCAGCAGATATAAAGTCGCGGGCAACAACGTCATGGGTGGCTGCACGTGCTATACGGATTACTGGGATGCCATAGAAAAAGGCCAGTGTCGGTATCAACACACCAATACCTGTGCCAAAGGTCACAATGAGTACTAGCATTTTAAGAATCCATGGTAAGGATAAAAATGCATCCACGATGCGCATCGAAAATTCATCAACGCGGCCACCCACAAGACCAAAAAAAATGCCTAAAAATGACCCCCACAACACGGCAATGGGTGTAGCAATGCCCGTCACGAGAATCGCCTCCCGACCACCAAGCAGGGTGCGTGAAAAAATATCCCGCCCCAAATGATCATTACCAAACCAATATTCCAAACTCGGGCCTTTGAGCATCAACATTGCACTAATCTCACGATAATCAAAGGGCACTATAAATGGACTAATCACCGCCAGCACAAGGTGAAATACGACCAGTGACAATCCAATCGCCCCTGAAGGTCGTGACATGACATCAGATAGCACTTTAAAGAGCCTGTTCTGGTTGCGGTTTTTAATGACAGGTACTGCTAAAGTTGGAGGCATTACTTTCTCATATGCAGCGTTCTAAGACGCGGGTTAGCGATCATTGTCAAAAGATCAGCTGTCAAATTTACGCTGACATAAACTGTGGCTAAAATCAGCGCAATGGCCTGCACTACGGGTAGGTCTCGATCAGAAATGGAGTCAATCATCATTCGACCCAATCCTGGATAGTTAAACACTACCTCAATGACTACAACACCACCAAGCAACCAAGCTATTGTTAGGGCTACCACATTAATGGCAGGCAATAGGGCATTGGGAAGCACATGCTGAAATACAATCTGCCAATAAGGCACGCCTTTAAGTGTCGCCATGCGTACATAATCACTAGCAAGCACATCAATGACTGAGGTACGCACCATACGCAGAATATGGGCTGTCATAACCATCGCCACCACGATCACAGGCAAAATAATTTCTGGAAAAAACTCTGCTGCTGAAGCATTGGCAGAGGTCAGTACAATCCCAGGCAGCCACCCCAACCAGGCACTAAAAACGAGTATTAGAACAGTAGAAGACACAAATTCTGGAATGGTCATGGCAAATATAGCGGCCGTAGAAAAGACTAAGTCTATGGGCTTGTCGCGCCATAAAGCGGTTATAACACCCAAAAAAATAGCCAGAGGCACACCCACTAATAGTGCGCAAAAGGCTAACAATAAGGAGTTGTTCATGCGGTTACCCACTAATTCGGCAATGCTTTGCTGGCCATTGACGGAAACTCCAAGATCACCCACCATGGCACTCGAGGCCCAATCTAAGTAGCGATCAATGGCAGGACGGTTCAGATCAAGGTCTCTGCGACAGTTCTCTAGTAGTTTACCCTGTGCTTCGCGCTCAAGAAATGCGGTACAGGCATCTCCTGGCAAAAATTCGACGCCAGTAAAAATAATAATCGAGACTAGAGCCACTGTGATGAAACCAAGGGATAGCCTACGTAACAACATTGATAGCATCTGAGGGGTCTCGTGTTTTTAATTTTTAACAGGAAAGGCTAAACCAAAAATAACCCGAGGCAGAGCCTGCCCCGGTTATCTGGTTTATGCAGTAGGACTAGTCTACTGTGATCTTGTGCCAACGCACAGCATCATTCTTTACTTCGTCAAGGTTGCTAACACGAGAAGTAGTTCCCACTACTTTAGTAACCGTATAAGGGATAAAAGTACCTGTATTTTCCCACAAGTGTTCCTGTGCTTGCACATAAAGCGCTTTTCGCTTGTTGAAATCAAGCTGGCGGCGAGCTGAGGATAGTAGGTCATCAAAGCCAGCATCCTTAAAATAAGATTCATTCCACTTGGCAGTACTTAGATAAATTTCATGCAGAGCCTGATCAGCAGGACGTTCATTCCAACGTGTGGCTGCAACGTCTTTTTTCATCCACACTTCTTTCCAGTAACCATCTGTGGGCACTTGCACTATGTTGACCCGAATACCAGCTTTGGAGGCCTGTTGCTGGTAAGCTTCAGCCAACGTTGGCCAGCTTGGCTCTAACGTTGCTACATGAACATCAATATCAATACCATTAGGGAACCCTGCATCAGCTAAGAGTTTTTTAGCCAAGGCTATATCCTGAGGGCAAGTTATATTAGCCCGATATTGATCATTGGGCTCTACTGGAGTGTCACAGGCAACAATACCACCGCCACCCAGAACCAGCGCTACAAGCGCTTCACGATCTGCAGCAAGACGCACGGCCTTGCGAACCCGTTGATCAGTAAAGGGTTTTACATCCGTGCGAAAAACGAAACCGCGCCAGTTGCCTGTTGGTATTTCTTGCAGCTTAAACTTGCTACTGCCGCTTAACATCACCTTTTGTTGACCTGTGATGCCACGTTCCATGTCAATCTGACCACCAAGCAATGCCTGCAGACGTGCTTGCCCATCGGAGATACCAATAACCTCCATTCGAGCTACGCCGGGAGACCCTTCCCAGTAATCTGCATTGGCCACAAGTACAGTGGTACCCTCTGCATCAAATTTTTCAACTTTGAAGGGCCCTGTTCCTATGCCTGTAGTGGCTATAGTGTCACCTGAGCCTTCTGGCAACATGCGTAACCGATAGTCCATCAGCTGCAATGGCATATCAGCAAACGGAGTTGATAGCGAGATTTTTACGGTCATGGGATCGACAGCCTCAACTTTATCAATCATCTTTACCGCTGATCTAGCAGGACTGCCTGACTCAGGGTCAAGCACACGTCCTAAAGAGTAAATAACGTCTGCTGCTTCAAAGCTACTGCCATCATGAAACGTCACACCACTGCGTAGTTTAAATGTCCATACTGTGGCGTCACTATTTGCGCTCCAGCTGGTTGCGAGATCAGCTTGTGGCTTACCGTCTAAGCCCGGACGGATCAGGCGACTCATAATCTTTTCAGTAATTTGGAAGACCCGACCTTTTGAGATGGGGTCTAAGCTCGATGAGCTACCAAACCCTAATTCATGTGCCTGTCGAAAGGTGCCACTGGGTGCGGCCATGACGCTGCTAGCAAAAACTGCCAGTAGCAAAGCTGAACAGCATTTAATTTTTATCATTCTATTTACTCCTCGTTGGTTTACTTTTAAATCGACCGTTAGAGAATACTGATGTGTATCTGCACGGCATTTATTTTTATGAATGTTTCAGTGCAATCTTTTTTTATTGAAATCATAATAACTCGAAATTTCTTGCTGGCTCTAATAGAAATAGTTCAGCCATTCATACAAAAAACCTATGTATGTAAATATTAGGCTTCAATGGAAATGGTATTTGTTACACTTCTACAAGGAATATTCGCAGGGGACATTGCCCTATACAAGCGATATTTATCGCACTTATGGATGTTAATTTATTAATCTATAAGCACATCAATTAGATTTGACCTTAAAAGTAATTTAGCTTAAAACAGTTGAGGTCAACTTTTTATTAATGCGCCCATATGTGCTCGCAATATCAGTAGCAAGCATCCAATGGCGCTGGTAAGGTAACCATGAATACTGCACAAACCGAATTTACAATTATTGCTATAGGTGGTGGCGGATTTACCCATGAAACAGATCCCGACCTAGAAGATTTTATCCTTGCCCAGAGCCCAGTTAAGCACCCAAACATCGGCTTTATTGGTGCTGCAAGCCATGACAGCCCCAGTCGCATAGACCTTTTTTATCAACGTTTTTTAGGCTCGACTCAATCGCCCAGCCATCTGCTCCAGAGCGCTTCAATACAGACAGCGAAAGACTGGGTGAGCCAACAAGATATTATTTACGTAGGGGGCGGAGACACTCAACATTTACTCAGTTACTTTCGCAAAAACCAACTCGATCACGTATTAGCAACAGCAGCAAATTCTGGAACTATCCTTGCTGGTGTCAGTGCTGGTGCAGTATGCTGGTATGAGTTTGCTTTGTCTGATGCAGCAGGAAATGGACTCGAACCACTCCCGGGAATTGGGCTTATAGCCGGCAGTTGCTGTCCACACTACTCATCTGAACCCGGACGTCAGATGGCTTTTCAGCAACAAATCAGCAATGGCACCCTACCCAACGGAATTGCCATTGATGATGGAGTTGCAGTATTGACTCGATCAGGCCAGCCGCCAAGGTTTTACTCAGCGCGAGAAGCATTGGGCGCTTATGCAGTAGAAAAACGAGGCCGCGAAAGTATCTCCACAAGAATCCCACTCATCGAGTAAGTTCAATCAATGGCAGATGATTTACATTCCGATCAAATCAGCTTGATCGATAATGTTTTGAACCATGCGGATGGAGGCAGCATCAATTAATTTACCCTTATACTGAACAGCACCAATACCTTGAGCCAAAGCTTCATCGTAGGTTATCTTCATTTCACGAGCGGCAGTTACAGCCTCTTTTGAAGGGGAAAAAATATCCTGTGCATGCTCAATCTGTGAGGGGTGAATCGCCCACTTACCAGCTAACCCCAACTGCATAGCTCGGCGACACTCGATGCGATAAAGGTCTGGTTGATTAAAATCAACAAAAGGCCCATCTACAGGGGTAAGGCCATGGGTTTTACAAGCGATCACCAATTGATTGCGATGGTAGTGCCATATATCTCCCGGGTAATCAATGGTCCCTTCGATCGATTCCATGGGAATACCCTGACTGGCAGAAAAATCCCCAACTCCAAGTATCAGCGCTTCTAGCCTCGATGTTGAAGCTGCAATAGAGTCAATATTGCTCATCGCTTCAACATCTTCAATCAGGCATTCAATACCTATTTTACGGTCAAGCCCTAAGTCTAATTCCAATTGCGACAATAATTTATCAACAAACAGAACATCTGCTGCGTCCAGAACCTTTGGCACCATGATCACATCAAGATTATCACCTGCGTCAGTGACTAGTTCGATGATGTCTCCATAACAGTATGGGCTTGCTGGGTCATTAATTCGCACACTGCGAGTAGTACGCCCAAAGTTTAGTGTATTTAGGGCTTCAACAACTTTACTCCGAGATGCTTTTTTTTCACTCGGCGCAACAGCATCTTCAAGGTCGAAAAAAATGTAGTCTACATCGAGCTGAGAACCCTTAGCCATCATGGACACAGAACTACCTGGAATGGCTAATTGGCAGCGCCTTAATCGGGTTGGGCAAATATTTTTCATTAGATTATCTCTGTTTTATAAGGTCGATATAGACACCACGGACCATTTCAGGACTGTCCGTGCGGGAAATAAATAGTGATTCATCAAAGCGACATGCACTTTCGGCAACGGTGGTTTGGAGATCGGAGGCTTCTTGACGGTTGCTCATTTGTTTATCCTATGGAGTGGGGTATGGTCCGAAGAATGATCTGGATTTTTAATTTCTGGGGTTTGAATGTTCGGTGTCAGGATAACCGGGGGGCTATGGGCAGTGACCGGAGGGGGCGTGTCGTTAAAGCGTTCAACCTCAACAAGACACGAATGTGCAATGGGCCCCTGGCCAAGTTTTGAGGTGCCCTTATCAGGAGTCAATATGTTTGGATTGCCATGTTTGCACAGGCTGTCCTTGGTGCTTGGATCTAAGGGATCATACCAGGCGCCGGTGCTCATTTGAATGACCCTTGGCCGCAGGTTTATATCGATCCGTACACCACCAAGACAAGCGCCACGATGATTGAACACCCGCACGATATCGT
>DDCR01000195.1 GCA_002335115.1 Oceanospirillaceae bacterium UBA2001 | reverse complement strand
TGGGTCATCGCCAAATGGGTTGCGGCAAAGGTGAAGGCATGCAGTATTTGCACAGTAAAAAGTAGGCCCACATCCGTTGACCATCCAAGTAAAATCCAACGTATAGTGCCCCCAATGACTGCCATCCATAGTAGACCTTTGACGCCCACTTTTTTTAACAACCAAAAACCAATCGCAAACAGCACCACTTCAGCCGCCACCCCTTGGGCCCAAAGAAGGCCAATAATGCTTTCGCTGATACCAGCCTCCAGCCAATGCAAAGTACCAATGCCATAAAGGGCGCCATGACTTGCTTGTATGAGTGCACTCACCGTCACTACTGCAGCAAAACCTGGTAATTTAAAAAGCTCTAAGAAGGCCAATTTTCGAGTTGTTTTCGTTTGTGGACGAATGTCGGGTAGAGAGCTTGCAAACACAATCACAACGGCACCAAGGACTAGCAATAGCTGGGGATACGCTTCAATAGAATAAGCTGCAATGTAAAGGCCACTAAGCGTAGACGAGGCAATAAAAGCAACCGAACCCCATAATCGTGCTTTGCTATAGTTGAGTTTACCCAAGCGGGCTGAAGCAATAGCTAGTCCATCCACCATGGGCACATGACTAGTTTGCAACGCACCCACCACAAACCAAACCATGAGCATGGGCCAAAAGGTCTCAATTTGTACAAACACAGCAAAACCCAAAAAGGTGAACACTGACAGCAGTAATATCCAGCGTTTTTTATGGCCAGTGGCATCTGCCAATATGCCCACACCCAAACCAAAAAACACCTTGCTTATGAAAGCAGAACTAAGGATTAATGCCGCCTCTTGGGCGTCTAAACCCCGACTGACCATCCAATAGGGTAAAAACGGTAACACTAAGCCAAAACATGCAAAATATGCAAAGAAAAAACCAGAAAATACCGCGTGTTCACGCCCCTTAAACAACTCAGTACTAGAGGGCATAATGTTGGCCATTTAATACCAAAAATAGAACGCACCCTGAATTCTTCGGGCTCATATCCTTTAGGCCACTGCCACTAATTAACCTATTTGTTGTCAGTGCTGATGCTTGCCCCATGATAAGTCCTTGGATCAATGGTGAATTTAGCTGCGAAAGTGTAGCCTAAGCCGATGCAAAAGTCCTCTTAGCCCAAGGTCTAGATTGTATTGTGTTGATAGCCTCTTCATAATAGTGGTTCCTCCTGATGCTTGCGCATAGGCTCTTCAATGCCCACCACTGATCATTCTACTTTTTTGCACCAGGCCCAGAGGCTTAAAATCTTATGTGCTGGCATCGCTAGTCTCATTTTAATGGTTGGCATCGCCCGCTTCGCCTACACACCCATGCTGCCATTAATGCAACACCAGGCAGGCTTAGGTATCGCCCAAGGGGGCTGGTTAGCCGCCTTTAATTATGTGGGCTATTTTTGCGGCGCTTTAATTGCCGCCAACATTGTTGATTTGGTTAAAAAAGACCGTTTGTACCGACTAGGTTTAGTAGTGGCTTTAATTACTACGGTAGGCTTAGGGCTCACACAGAATTTTTGGGCATGGAGTGTTTTGCGATTTTTTGCAGGCCTGAGTAGCGCAGCAGGGCTATTACTCGGATCAGGGTTAGTAATGCATTGGTTACTGCGCCATCAATTGCGTTCTGAACTGGGCATTCATTTTATAGGTATGGGTGCCGGCATTTTTTTAACCGCTTTATTTGTCCACCTAGCAGCAGGGCAAATCAGCTGGCAGCAACACTGGTTTTGGCTCACTGCAATCGGTCTATTGTTGGCCTTCCCAGCATGGTTTTGGCTGCCGAGACCTAATACTAGTGGCTATAACGTCAGTGGCGATAAAATGATTGACCATCCTCCGTCTGCTCAATTTATCCAAACATTTATGCTGGCCTACTTCTGTGCAGGAGTAGGTTACGCTGTTGTCATTACCTTTATTGTGGCCCACGTCAATCAGATCGCAGGGCAACAAGACTACGGTGCCATCACCTTTATGATTATTGGTCTTGCAGCCGCACCAGCATGCATTATTTGGGATTTGATCGCCCGTCAATTAGGTAACTTAAATGCCTTATTGTTGGCCTTCATTCTGCAATTAGCGGGTATGCTTATTCCTATTTTAAGCCCCGGGTTAATTTGGACCTTTATTGGTGCGGCGCTATTTGGGGGCACTTTTATTGGTCTTGTGAGTTTAGTCCTAACCATGGCCGGACGGTATTTTCCTAATCGCCCTGCCAAAATGATGGGCAAAATGACCTTATCCTATGGCGTAGCACAGATCGCCGCGCCAGCCGCTGCAGGCGTATTAGCCCAATGGTCAGGCAGTTACACCTTAAGTATTATTATTGCCTGTGGCACTATGTTTGTGGGTTGCTGCTTGATTTATAGGTTGCGCACCCTTGAATAACACTTTGATTTTTTGTTAAAAAATGCAGCCCACAGATCTTATTACTGAGCATCAAAAGATTTTTGACTGTCTGCGTGCCTACCCCAGTGCTAACCAAGCTGCGACACCCATCATTAGCGAGCCAGCAATGCGATTCATCAAACGCACATTACCACTCTTCTGTAACACCTTGCTGAGGCTTTTACCCCCCAGCGCGTATACCATCAGTGACAAGGCCTCAAGCGTGAGAATGACACTCAAAAGAACCACCATTTGACTTGGCATGGGCCGTGTAGGGTCAATAAATGGGGGTAGCAAGGCGATAAAAAAAGCCCAACCTTTCGGGTTAGCAACGGCAGTGATAAATCCTTGAGTTGCCAATTGCAAACGCCCTGTGTTTTTGGGTGTGCCATTTAAATCAATCGCCATTTTGCCTTTGGAGCGCCATAGTTGAATACCCAAATAAAGTAGATAACCGCCACCCGCAATTTTTAATACAACAAATAATTCTGGATATTGCACGATTAATGCAGCGACCCCTATGACTACTGATATGGCCACTAAGCCAACACCTATAAGCTCACCTAACATCATCCACATGGTACGACGAATACCCACCGTCATTCCCAAAGTTAAGGCTAAGGTCATACACATACCCGGGGTCACAGAAACAAAAAAGAAAGTGGGTATTAAGGCCAACAGGAAGGCAGTGCTCATTAATTTTATCCATAGAATCAAAACTAGTGACAGATAGTGCATGGCGCTGGAATCTGTGTCAATGGAAGTGTGTATAAGAATCAGTTACCATCAGTTTAAGATCACCTATGGGCCTGATTAGGTGAACGTTAAGGTTAAGTTAATGCACCCAGCTGCGCTGTTTTTTAAATCATTATTTGACGAAATTGTGACTGTTTCGTGGCCTCTTTTTAAGTTGATGGTGCCCATTATTGTGCTTGTCAAAGTGCTAGAGGAGTTAGGCGGTATTGCAATTTTTGGTCAATGGTTAGGCCCACTTATGGCCCTTGTGGGGCTGCCTCAAGAAATGGGTTTAGTGTGGGCGGCAACTATCGCAACTAACATCTATGGTGGCATGATTGTGCTCTACTCGCTGGGTAGTGACAGCCCATTAACCGTGGCACAAGTGACGGTTCTCAGTGGCCTATTATTAATGGCCCACGGCCTGCCTATTGAAGTTCGTATTGCCCAACTGGCAGGTATGCGCATGAGAACGGCTATAGTGACTCGCCTACTAGGCGCCTTTGTTTTTGCCTGGCTACTCTTTGTGTTTTACCATCAAACTCAAACACAGCAGGGCCCTGCACATATGGTGTGGCAGCCTGACCCTATTGCCGATGGGCTGGATAACTGGGTGTGGGCTCAAGTAAAAGCTTTGGGCATGATTCAATTAGTTATTATTGTGCTCCTCACATTTTTAAAAATTCTTCGACTCATTGGGGTAGAAAAAGTCATCCAATGGCTTCTTCGCCCCATGCTTAAATTAATGGGTATAGGTAAGGAAGCATCTACCATTACCTTGGTAGGCATTACCCTAGGCCTATCTTTTGGTGGTGGATTATTGATTAAAGAGGCCAACGCTGGGCATGTGTCCAAACAGGATGTGTTTACCTCCCTTATATTTTTAGGCTTCTGCCATAGCCTTATCGAGGATACTTTACTGGTCCTTTTATTGGGTGCTCACCTGTGGGGCATACTTTGGTTTCGTTTGGTGTTCGCTTTTGTCTTTACCTGGGCAGTGAGTTATTGGCTCACTAAAATCAGCCCTGAATTTCAGCAAAAATATTTGTTGCGACCATAGAGCTGAGTCCTATGTTAAAGATTTCCAACCGCATTACTATCCCAGCCCACGAAATTGAACAACAGTTCATTCGCTCACAAGGCGCTGGCGGCCAACACGTTAATAAAACCTCAACAGCAGTGCATTTATTTTTTGATATTAGGGCCTCCACAGCATTACCTGCCTACGTTAAACATAAGTTATTGCAGACCGCCGATCATCGAATTAGTGCATCTGGCAAGATCATCATTAAGTCTCAAGCCAGTCGTAGCCAAGACAGTAACCGTCAAACTGCATTGGAACAGTTAAGCCAAGTTATCCAAGCGGCCATGGTGCAAGAAAAACGCCGCATAGCCACTAAGCCCACCAAGGGCTCTAAAACCCGACGTTTAGATACTAAATCTCAAAAGGGTCAAACTAAGAAGCTACGTTCAAAAGTCCAAGGGATCTGAGACCACACGATAACCACCAGCAGGCAGGTTGGCAGGGAGTTTAATGGCGCCCACTTGAGTGCGATGAATACTTAGCACTGGGTTGCGGAAATGGCCGAACATACGTTTAATTTGGTGGTAACGCCCTTCATGTAAAATAATATGGGCACTTGTAGTGGCGGTTATGGTCAGTTGAGCAGGTGCCGTAGTCAGGTCTTCAAAAGCAAAATAAATACCCTTTGCAAAAGCGTCTACTTCTGCTTGGCTAATGGGGTTAGTCACCGTCACCGTGTAATGCTTAGGGAGTTTGGTACTGGGTTGGGTAATCTGTCGAGACCAATGGCCATCATTGGTTAACAATAGCAGTCCCGTGCTTTGTAAATCCAGACGCCCAGCAATGTGCAAACCTTGGTACTTAGCAGGCAAAATATCCAAAACTGTCGTGTGTTGATCATCAACCGTTGCACTCACAACACCTGCGGGTTTATTGAGCATTAAATAGACAGCGAACTGGTGTCTTAAAAGCTGACCTTCAACTTCTATTTTTGAAAACTGACCAATGCGTCGCTCGCCCTCATAGCAAATAACCTTGTCTACACTGACTAAACCACGGGCCAGCAATAGTTGCACTTGGCGTTTTTTACAATTTAATGTTTGACTAATAAACCGATCAAGGCGTTGAGCGTAAGCTACCATTAGTGTTGCGCCAAGCTACCAAGAACCATTGATCAGAAAACTACTGTAAGTCACGAGTTTACTCTTACCATTAGGCTGAGCATCTTTATAGGTAACTTGCAATGGTGATGGCATCTTTTTGGGAGTCTTAACAAACCAATCTAGTGCTAACTTACCCCTTTGGATATGGGCTTTTTCTGTCACCATTTGAGACATTTTTAGACTTCCTAAACTATTGTTTTCTAGCAATAAAAAGTCACCTTGTTGGTTTACTGAGGCTAAGGATTTTTTTACTTTCACCATTGATTTTTGCATCATCCAAGGTTCAACCTTAGCTTCCTTACCTGCTCGTTTAACTAATACTGGAAATAGGGGTGCCATAAAATCAAGCATCCATCCATCAGCCTCAACCCACCAGTGATGTTGACTATGGGAGCTTTGTAAGGTCCCTGCTTGGTATGCGCCAAAGGTCAAAATTTTAGCTTGTAGCCCTAAATGATAAGCTGCAGCGCCTACCATGGGTTGGGCGGGTATACCAAAGTGACGCTTTAAAATTTGTGCTCCATAGACACTAAATAACATACTAGCCTCATGACTATTTACCGAGTCTGCAAGCAAAAGAGAATGGATTGTGGAGTAAATACGACGGTAATCGGCCAGAGTGATAAGCATAGATAAGGTCTGAGAAAGTTAGATATAATCCTAAGTTATGCCCTTTTTAAGCATTGTTAAAAAGTCAGCAGCTAGGCTAGATGGCTTTAAAACGCCTTAATTAAGTGTGTAAATCATAGACCTTTTGCACATGTCTACGGATACGTTGAGCCAATTCCGGGCGATTTAAATCACTTTCTGCAATAAATAAAATGCGCTTGTCTAGCTCTGGTGTTAAACGACCACCCTCACGTTCTTCGCCTAATTTTTTTCTAAGGGCATTGGTTAAAGCGTTAGCCACGGGCATAAGAATAGGCGATTGCGCCAGAATTTCGATGTTTTTATTGACAGAAAACACAATATCTAGGCCCGTTTTCATGGCCGTTTCATTGCTGGCCGAGGCATTATACGGCACCAGCAATATATGATCTTTGCGAGTTTTTAAGGCTGACATAATTTGTTCATCAGAGTCATTGACGCCAATAATATCTGCACCATCAATGGTGAACCCCGCAACACTAATATGATTCCACATTTTTTCGCGTATTTCAGACCAGTAAGGCCTCACTGGAGTCACTTTGGTGAACATAACACCCATCCTTTCATTTTATTCTGCACTCACATTCAAATGCCTAAACCAAAGACTGTAGGGCTTGCGATTGTAGCATTTATAATAAAACGACACGTAGTTGCAACCAAGGTAAAAGCAAGTGACGAATTTTTACCACGGCACTTGCTAATTAATAGCCACGATACTAAGCATTGCTCCAGCCACTAATCGATTTCACTTCTAAGAAATCTTCTAAACCCCAGACCCCACCTTCACGGCCATTGCCTGATTGTTTATAGCCACCAAACGGCGCACCCGCTGATCTAAAGGTACCGTTCATTTGCACCATGCCAGAACGCAAACGACGAGCTACTCGATTTGCTTTAGCACTATCTTGGGTTTGAATATAATTGGTGAGACCAAAAACCGTGTCGTTAGCAATGGCAATTGCTTGCTCTTCTGTATCGAACGGAATCATGCATAAAACGGGGCCAAATACTTCCTCACGGGCAATCTGCATGTCATTATTTACATCAGTAAAAATTGTGGGCTTTACAAAATAGCCTGTCTCTAAACCTTGTGGTTTACCCAGACCACCCACAGCCACGTTGGCACCTTCGTCAATGCCTACCTTAATTAGTGCTTGAATTTTATTGTACTGTAACTCAGATACCACTGGGCCAATGTGATTACCGTGCTCCGTAGCTCTGCCTACTTGAACCTTGGCAGCCGCGGCTTTGGCCATCACCACAGCCTGATCATAAAAGCTGCGCTCTACCAACATGCGTGTGGGTGCATTACAAGACTGCCCTGAGTTACCAAAACAATGATAAATACCCCGCGCGATGGCTTTTTCGTCAGCATCCGCAAACACAATGTTGGCTCCTTTGCCGCCTAATTCTAATGCCACACGTTTGACTGTATCCGCCGCATTTTTAGAAATAAGGGCACCCGCGCGAGTTGACCCTGTGAAAGATACCATGTCCACATCTGGATGACTGGTAAGGTGCGATCCTACTCCTGCCCCATCACCATTGACCATA
>DDCR01000003.1:78637-79772 GCA_002335115.1 Oceanospirillaceae bacterium UBA2001 | reverse complement strand
AATCGATCAATAAACCAAGCCAAACACTCAAAGCCGCCCAGTGGCTATTAATAAAAGCCTTGAAATAATTAGTACTAAGGCGACTACGGCCTAGCCAATGCTGGTAGAAAAATAGTACTGCCATCACACTTAACCCTAGGTGAAAGGCAACACCTAATTGGTTAATCTGCCCCACCACTGTCAATAAGCCCACACACAAACACTGAAACACGGCGATGATAGTGAGATCCCAACTACCAAATAATACGGCCGTTGATTTGATACCAATTCTCAAATCATCTTCTCGGTCAACCATAGCGTAATAAGTATCGTAGGCAATGGTCATGCAGATCGCTGCCATGAAGGTTAGCCATGCTGTGAGTCCTGTCGCCTGTGTTTGAGCAGCAAAGCCCATGGGTATCGCCATGGCAAAAGCCACCCCTAAAACGGCCTGGGGCCAATGAGTATAGCGTTTCATAAAGGGATAGATNNGTGGCTAACGCCAGCGCTGCGATCGCTAAAACGATGGTATAGACGTTGGTTAATAAGACGAGTATGAAAGCCACACCACACAGGCCTAAAAATAATGCCAAAGCTTCTTTGGATGTCACTAGGCCCATGGCCAATGGCCTTCCTTTCGTACGTTCAACATGGCCATCAACATGTCGATCAGCATAATCATTAATAACGCAACCCGCGGCCCGCATTAAAACCACACCAGTGACAAAAATAATCAACACATCAAGCTTTGGTATGCCCTGAGCTGCTAACCAGAGCCCCCATAGGGTCGGCCATAATAGCAGATAGGTGCCCACTGGCCGGTCCAGACGCATGAGGCTTTTGAAATGGGGCCAACGGGACATAGACAAAATCACCACAACACCTTAACCAATCATAAAACACCCATGCTAACATAAGCGCCTTTACTGACGCTGCCGAAAGTCTTCATCATGACGATAAAAACTCACAAGTTGTTATTAATATGCACTGGCAACACCTGCCGCTCGCAAATGGCTCATGCCATGCTGCAAGCGCAGAACCAATCACACGGACTTGGCCTAAATATTAAGTCCCGTGGTATCCGCGCCAACACAGATGACCCTACCACACCAGAGGCGATTAGCGTGCTAAAGGCAGCCAATATTGATTGGCAGGG
>DDCR01000003.1:65835-78584 GCA_002335115.1 Oceanospirillaceae bacterium UBA2001 | reverse complement strand
AAGTTAGCTTTTAATTGTCGCCCTCGATACCAGTTAATGGCTGGCGAACAAGAGCTATTAGATCCCTTACACTGTGGACTTGAGGCCTATCAACAACTCTTTATTCAGTTACAGGTAATCATTGCTAAACGTCTTGTGGGGATATTGTCGCCATGGGAGGCATAAAGACTTCGGTCACTAAGATGCCTTTACCGTCTAAATAAAATACTGAGCGGCGGGCCCAATGTTGTTGCAGGCTAGGCTGTTGAATGAGGCAGGTTACCTGCAATGGGCCACGCACCATATTGGGGTGCTTAAATAATAAAGCACCTAAGGGCTTGTCACCGATATTTTTAAATCGTCTGAGCCTGCCAGTCAGTGTGCCGTGGGGTATAATACTGCGGGCACACACCCACACTTGGCCGTGACAGAGTAATTCAACTTCGCGAATAATAGCGCGCTGGCGTGGTTTAAGTTTAAGTATTTTAGCCTCAGACGCGCTAGGAATACCCCATTGGTTACGAACCACGCGCACTGAAAACTGACCGTTACTGGCATGCACAAGGCGCTGTGTCAAAGAACCTTTATCCTGCAGCCAAGCCTGCCAATGGTGTGGTACGGTATGACACAATGGACGCCTGTAACTGCGCCAAGTCGATGGATATGGTTGTTGCGCATGAACTAGAGATATGGGCACAGTAAGCTCATTAATTATGCAAACAAGAAAGGAGCTATTGTATCAATAAGTTTGGCCCTAAGACACTATCAATAGCGCACCAAGATATAGTCAAAAACACGCGTCGATGGCTTGACCAAATGGTGGTTGGATTAAATCTATGCCCGTTTTCACATAGCGTCTTAGCCCAAGACCAAGTGTTTTATGCTATTTGTGATGCCAACACCGATGCCCAATTAAAGCAGTTCTTTGTGCATGAGTTACAGCGCCTGTTAGGGGCTGATGAAAATGACATTGCCACTAGCTTACTCATGTTCCCCCAAGGCCTAACAGTGTTCGATGATTACCTGGACCTAGTCGATTGGTTTCAGCAGCTATTAGAGCAGGCAAAACTGACAGAGCATGTGCAATTAGCATCCTTTCATCCGCAATATCAATTTGAGGGTGTGGCAGCTGATGATCTTAGCCACTTTACTAATCGCTCACCATATCCGACCATACACCTTCTGAGACAAGCTCAAATGACCAAAGCCCTTGCTCACGTTGTGGACCCTAAACAGATTTATGAAGATAATATAAAAACACTGAATAAACTTGGCCGTCAGCAGGTCGAATCACTCTGCCCCTGGGGTAAATAGGAAAAGTTTTATGAAATTACTGGTTCTTGCTATTGGTGGCACCATCGATAAGGTGTATTTTGATGCCCTCAGTGATTATCAAATTGGTGCGCCTGCCGCTGTGGAAATTTTACAACGGGTTAGGGCTAATTTTGATTTTGAGGTCAGGCAGATGATCTCCAAAGACAGCTTAGAGATGACCGATGCTGATCGTCAAGAAATATTATCTGTGGTGCAGGACCATAGTGGCAAACACGTGATCATTACCCACGGCACTGACACCATGGTCGACACGGGCCAAGTCCTAAAACGGGCGGCCCATAAAACCATTGTCATTATGGGGGCTATGCAACCAGCGATCATGAAGTTAACTGATGCAGATTTCAATCTAGGTGTGGCAGTGGCAGCGGTACAGACACTTTCAGAAGGCGTGTATTTGTGCATGAATGGTCGCATATACAATGTTGATAGGGTCGTGAAAAATCGTGCTGAAGGCCAGTTTCAGGACCTTGAAGAAGATCTTTAAAGGCTAATGGTTAACTCATTAAGACCATAATGCTCGTCTAGCCACTGACCAATAACATTTTCACCACACAGATGATGGGCATACTGCATGTGTAGGCAGCGAATTTGCTGCCAATCTCTTAAACCCCCAATGCCATAGGTATCAAACAAAGTGGTATAACCCAACTGGTCGAGTTGCTTTAGGTCTTGGGCAGAACAATTAGCCCAGCGTTCAGCCACATAGGCTCTTTGATTTTCTTGGTAGGCCGCCATCCACTTTGAGTCGTCTTGCAGTTGTTGTTCAAGTTGTTTGACCATGCCCGTCATTTCTATCTGGCTAATGGCTTTGTGCAGATCTTTTGAGCTCAACCAATATAAGGTTGGAAAAGGTTTGTTGTCCATTAGGGGGTGCATTTTTAGCACCAAGGGAACACCACTGTTAGAACTCGCAGCGATGGCCTTTAAGGCTCTTGGTGGACGCCCTAATTGTTGTTCAATAATGGCAAGGTGTTGTTGCAACGACATAATTTAAAAGACGCAGAAAAAAGCAATAGAAAAGCAACCTTTTGGTGCCCACCAGAAGGTGAGCACGAGTCTAAGGCTGTTTTAATGACCTAAAATCTGACTCAAGAACAACTTGGTACGGTCATGTTGTGGATTATCAAAGAATTCATGGGGCGTATTGGACTCAATGATCTCACCTTCGTCCATAAAGATCACTCGGTCTGCAACTTGCTTGGCAAAGCCCATTTCGTGGGTCACACACAACATAGTGATACCTTCTTCAGCTAACGAAACCATGGTATCGAGCACTTCCTTGATCATCTCTGGGTCTAGCGCCGATGTGGGCTCATCAAATAACATAATGTTGGGGCGCATACACAAAGAGCGGGCAATTGCCACTCGCTGCTGTTGGCCACCTGAAAGCTGTCCTGGGTATTTGTTGGCTTGCTCAGGAATTTTAACTCGTTCTAGAAACTCCATCGCAGTCGCTTCGGCCTCAGCCTTGGGAGTTTGACGAACCCAAATTGGTGCTAAAGTACAGTTTTCTAAGACCGTTAGATGTGGGAACAAGTTAAAGTGTTGAAATACCATCCCCACTTCACGACGCACAGCATCAATGTTCTTTAGGTCGTTTGTTAACTCAGTGCCATCAACAACGATGTCACCCTGTTGATGTTCCTCTAATCGGTTAATACACCGAATCATGGTCGATTTTCCAGATCCGGAAGGACCACAAATAACAATCTTTTCACCCCGAGTGACCTCAAGATTAATGTTTTTGAGCACGTGGAAGTCGCCATACCATTTATTCATGTTACGAATTTCAATACACAGATCGTTATTCAATTTACTTTTTGATTCTGACATGTTCTTAAACTCTTAAAATTAGTGGTTACCGCTTGTGGCCAGTATTGAGCTTGTTCTCTAAATAAAGCGAGTAACGAGCCATACCAAAACACGAGATAAAGAAGAAAATAGCAACGAAAAGGTACACTTCAGTAGATAAGCCTAACCACGCTGAGTCTGCTACGGACGCCCTACCAATACCGAGGGGGTCCAATAAGCCGATGACGATGACCAATGTACTGTCTTTGTATAAACCAATAAAGGTATTGACGATACCTGGGATGGAGATTTTTAAAGCCTGTGGCAAAATAATGAAGCGCATGGCTTGAGAGTAGTTTAAGCCGAGGGACTCTGCTGCTTCTAATTGTCCTTTTGGCAATGCCTGTAAGCCACCACGTATGACTTCAGCCATGTAGGCTGAAGAGAACAAAGTTACCATAATGAGAACTCGCATTAACAAGTCGAAGGTAGTGCCAGGAGGTAAAAAGTAGCTCAACATGGTGGAAGCCACAAATAAAAGAGTGATCAGAGGCACGCCACGGATGAATTCAATAAATCCAATACAAAAATATTTGATAATAGGTAGATTAGATTGGCGTCCCAAGGCCAGTAAAATGCCTATGGGTAAAGAACACACAATGCCAGTCACGCCAATCGTTAGCGTGAGCATGAGGCCACCAAATAGGTGTGTTCCAACATGCTCTAAGCCAAAGCCGCCACTGAGTAACCAAGCACCAATAAAGGGGTAAATTAAGGCAAACCGCAGCATATATTTGCGCGCAGGTATGTTGTCCCATAAGACTGCTGCACCGGCAACGGCAAGTAAGATAGTGGCAAGGTCAACACGCCAGCGCAGGTGCTCGGGGTAAAAACCATATACAAAGAGGTTAAAACGCTCTCCAATAAAAGCTAGGCAGGCTCCATTGGGAGCACAGTCTTTACGTGTTTCACCGATATAAGTAGCGTCTAAGAAAAGCCAATTAATAGACGCTGGCAGGGCTAAGTACAAAAGATAAAGGGACACCAAAGTGATGATGGAATTAGCCACTGAAGAAAATAAATTTACCCTTAACCAGTATATTAAACCAGTGGTGCTGGTAGGTGCGGGCAGGCTAGGGTGGGTACCTGGTGCATAAGTTTGTTTAGTCATAGTCATTTATACCTTAACGTTCCACTAGCCTAATGCGATCGTTGTACCAGTTCATACCAGAGGATATGAGTAAGGAAATAATCAAATAAATTGCCATCACTATGAGCATACATTCCATTTCTCGGCCTGTTTGATTAAGAGAAATACCGCCAATGGTGGCCACGATATCCATATAACCAATAGCCAAGGCCAAGGATGAATTCTTAGCTAGGTTCAAATATTGACTCGTTAGGGGTGGAATAATCACTCGCAATCCTTGTGGAATCACCACCAACTTCAGCACTCGACTGTTAGAAATCCCCAAAGCCTGGGCTGCCTCAGTCTGTCCATGATCAATGGCGACGATGCCTGCACGCACGATTTCGCCAATAAAGGCGGCTGTGTAAAGAGACAAAGCGAGCCATAGTGCGATAAATTCAGGACGCACCACCATACCACCTTTAAAGTTAAAACCTTTTAATGCGGGTACATCCCATTCAATAGGACTGCCTAAAGCAAAATAAACAACTAAGGGCATCAATAGGATAGCTGCTAAATTAATGAGAGCCACTGGGTATGTCTTCCCCGTTGTGTCTTGGACATTTTTTGCGTAGCGGCTAAACCACCAAGCAAAAGCCAAGCCAGCAACCACAAAGCCACCCACGATCCAAAATAAAGACTGGAACTCAGGGCTGGGCATTTGAAAACCACGATTGTTTAAGAAAAAGGTATCGCCAAAATTATAAGAACCTTTTGGGCGTGGCAGCGAGCTTACAATTAGACCATGTAGAAGCAAGATATGCAGTAAAACTGGAACGTTGCGCATATATTCAATATAAACGTAGGCAATTTTTTGAGTTAACCAGTTTCTTGATAAACGCATAACGCCTAGAATAAAACCGAGAATCGTGGCAAGCACAATACCGGCAACGGCAACGAGGAGAGTGTTAATCAGACCCACAATCATAGCCCTAAAGTGACTAGAGGTGGAACTGTATTCAATTAAGTGCTGGTTGATGTCATAACTGGCATTATCCCATAAGAAGCTAAAATTGATGTCTTTGCCAATGTTGGATAAGTTAACTACAGCGTTATTAATAATAAAGGCGAAAAATGAAAGAATCAGTGCAGCAGCGATAATTTGCACAATGACTGAACGGGTTTCTTTGTCATACCAGGCGCGGACTAAAGCATTGGTATTCGGCGTCGGTGTACTCATAGGTTAACCTGTGCTACATAGATATCAACCATTAAGCACGCCTTTGGGGCTTAACTTTTGATCACAATCAGAGGTGTAGCAACCCTAGATTATTTAGTTCCAGATATGAACTGGGGTGCCGAAGCACCCCAGTTTAGACTAGTCAATTCGTGCTAATTAACGAATTGGAGCAGCGTAGAGAACACCACCGTTGTTCCACAAGTTGTTCAAACCACGTCCAATCTCTAATGGAGTGTTTGGACCAACATTACGCTCGTAGATTTCGCCGTAGTTACCACCTTGTGCGATAGCACGTGCAGCCCACTTTGCATCTAAACCTAGCATTGCGCCCATAGAACCTTCAGTACCCACCAAGCGGTTGATGCCTGGGTTGTTACCAGGTGCGTTTGCAGCAAGGTTCATCGCGTTCTTTTGATTAACACCCATTTCTTCAGCATTGATCAAGGCATTCACAACCCACTTACCAATGTCATGCCACTGGTCATCGCCATGACGAACAGCGCCACCTAGAGGCTCTTTAGAGATGATTTCAGGCAATACAACGTGCTGAGTAGGATCATCAAACTTAGCGCGGGTCGATGCTAAACCTGAAGCGTCGGTTGTGTAAACATCACAACGGCCAGCAACGTAGTTAGTAAAGCCTTCTTCGTTAGTTTCAATTGGAACGGGCTCGTACGACATGCCATTGGCACGGAAGTAGTCAGCTAGGTTCAATTCTGTCGTTGTACCCGTTTGGATACATACAGAAGCACCATCTAAATCAAGGGCAGAGTTAACGCCTAAAGATGCAGGAACCATAAAGCCCTGACCATCGTAGAAGTTAACGGGCAAGAAGCTTAGCTTCAAGTCAACGTCACGGCTAAGGGTTTCTGTGGTGTTACGGAACAAGATGTCACCTTCACCCGAATTCAACATGGTAAAGCGAGTCTTGCCCGTAGAAGGTACGAATTTAACCTTATCGCCATCACCTAAAACGGCAGCAGCGACAGCACGACAGAAGTCGGCATCAAAACCTTCCCAGCGGCCATTCGCATCAGGTGCAGCAAAACCAGCCAAGCCAGTCGTTACAACACATTTTAGTTCGCCAGCAGCACGCACATCTTCAAGAGTAGAAGCTTGGGCAGCTGTTGCAGTCATAGCTGTTAGTGCCATGCCAGTTAAAACTTTATTAATTAGTTTCATAGTAAGAAGCCTCCTAAGGGCTTGGTATTTTTAGTGCAGCAAATTATAAAAATATTTTTATTGTTAGCACTGAACTTGGAGATTAAGGAACCTTTGTATTCACGCAGATTATAAACACAGTTCAGAAGGTGGATGATAGGAAAACTTGGCCCGTTTGTAAACCGCTAAAACCAATACTTGGCAAATATAAGACGATTCAAGGTCATAAAGGCACTTAATATGCAAAATGTATGCAATTATGGTTGATATATTACTTATTAGCTTCGCCTAGGTTATACCTTGGCGAAGGCTCGATTTTCCCCTACCCATCTTGATATGATTTTTTCAGTCTTGTGTGGATAGTTTGTATAGCCTTCAGCAATAACTTTCACCTCTGGTAGCAGATGAGCATCGCGCATCAAGTCTGCAATTCTCAAGCCAACAGCACCCGCTTGTCGCGTGCCCAGAACCTCGCCAGGACCCCGTAACTGAAGATCTTTTTCGGCAATTACAAAGCCGTCATTAGATTGACGCAGGATGTCTAAGCGCTCTCTGCCCATTGCTGATAATGGAGCTTGGTACATGAATAAGCAATGACTCTGGACTTGCCCACGACCCACGCGGCCGCGTAATTGGTGTAATTGAGCTAAACCCAAACGCTCTGCATTATCAATGACCATTAGATTAGCATTGGGCACGTCAACACCGACTTCAACCACAGTTGTGGCGACCAACAACTGAATATCACCTGCCTTAAACTGAGCCATTACCTCGGCCTTTTCAGTACCGCTTAAGCGGCCATGCACTAAACCTACTTTGATATTATTAAGTTGCTGGGTAAGCAGCGCCGCGGTGTCTTGTGCAGCCTCACATTGCAATACTTCTGAGGCTTCTATAAGTGGGCAGATCCAATACACTTGCTGGCCGCTATTGCAGGCTAAATGAATACGCTCAATAACTTCGGCCCGTTTAATATTATTGAGTAGCACGCTATTAATGGGCTTACGTCCAGGGGGCAGTTCATCAATTAACGAATGATCAAGGTCACCATAGACACTCATAGCTAGCGTGCGTGGGATTGGAGTGGCTGTCATTACTAGCTGGTGCAGGCCCCTGCCTAGCGGTGCTTTTTTGACCAGACTGTGGCGTTGGGCCACACCAAAGCGGTGCTGTTCATCAATGATGATTAGACCTAAATGTTGGTACTCAACAGCCTCTTGAAAGAGGGCATGAGTGCCCACGATGACCTGCCCCTCGCCAGAGGCTATAGCCACCAGAGATTGACGTTTTACTTGCGCCTTTTGTTTACCCGTTAGCCACACCACATTAATACCAAGGGGCTCCAGCCAGTGGCTAAAAGTGTGAAAGTGTTGTTCTGCTAAAATTTCTGTCGGCGCTAATACGGCCACCTGGCAGCCATGATCAACAGCCCTGCAAGCTGCGAGAGCAGCCAGCACAGTTTTACCAGACCCCACGTCGCCTTGCACCATTCTAACCATAGGTACTGGCGTTGTAAGGTCCATGGCGACTTCCTGCCACACTCTTTGTTGGGCGCCGGTGAGTTCAAAGGGTAGATTTTTAATCAACCCTTGTTCTAAGTGCTTGCTTAGGGCTAGCGTGGGTGCAGGCAGTCTTTGATTCTGCTGTTTGGCTCGCTTCAGAGTGAGTTGATGAGCAATTAATTCTTCCAGTACCAACCTTAATTTCGCTGGAGAGACTTGATCTTGAAGCTGGTGCAGATCTGCATGCACAGTTGGATAATGCAACTGCCTTAAACTCTCCTGCAAGCTGGGTAATTGATATTGGTTAATGGGTTGCTGGGGCAGCAGTTCATGGAGTATGAGACTGCCTTTCTCAAGTTGCTGCCACGCTAATGCAATCAATTGCCCCATTCGAGTTAAGCTTAGACCTTCAGTGGTTGGGTAAATAGGGGTTAACTGATCTGCTAAAGAAGGGGGGACATCATCGAACAGCACATATTCAGGGTGCACCATTTCTAACCCCTGAGGGCTAGGTCTGAGTTCACCAAAGCAGCGGACGTTGCGGCCATTAGTAAAGCTCTTTGCTTGGTGGGCGTGAAAGTGAATAAACCGCAGACTAAGGCTAGCCCCATTTTGGCTAATAATCACTCGTAAGCTGACACGGCGCCCGCGTTGTAGAGACGAGCTGGTAATTTGCCCCTCTACTAAACAAGCCGTTTTAGGCCTCAGGGCATGCAGTGGAACGAGGCGCGTGCGATCTTGATAACGGATCGGCAAATGAAACAAAAGATCTTCAACGTTGCGCAATCCAAGCTTATCCAATTTAGTGGCAAGTGCCGGGCCTACACCATTGAGTTGTGTTAAGTCCATGGCGTTAACCCTTTAGGTGCGATTAAGCCGAATAACGCCTGGAATTTTACGCATAGACTTAATCACTTGGGCTAAATGAACTCGATTGAGTACCGAAATTTCTAAGTTGACTACGGACAGGCGTGCATCTTTTTCATCCACGTCAATTTTCTCAACATTGGCATTATCTTTGGCAGCACTGGTAGCGAGACTGGCAATAATGCCTCGGCTTGCAGAGACTTCAATCTCAAGGCACACATCAAAGTCACGATCGCCTGTTTCTGCCCAGACTAAGGCCAAAGTCTTGTCTTTGTCTCGGCCAATATCTTGAATGTTGTTACAAAAATTTCGATGGACTGCTATGCCATGACCTGCATTTATATGACCAACAATACTATCCCCAGGAATAGGTCGACAACATCGTGAATAACGAATCATGATGCCTTCAGTTCCATGAATCTCCATCGGCCCAATACCACTATTTTGCCCGTCTATATCAGAGTTTTCTTGGCTCAAAGCGTTGGCAACGATGTATGCCAAACGTTTACCAGAGCCAATTTCGGCCAGTAAAATGTTTAGGTCAGTGAGCGCATGCTGGCTAATGTAGCCCTCTAGTCGAACTGAGTCTATGGTTTCTAGGCTTAAAGCGTTAATACTTAACTCTTGATTAAGTAAGCGACGTCCCAAGTTGACAGCATCGTCAGTGGCTTGGTGTTTCAAGTAGTGGCGGATGTTACTACTCGCCTTCGCTGTAGCCACAAAATTGAGCCAGCTCATATTGGGCTTAGCACTGGCAGTGGTGACAATTTCAATGGTGTCACCACTATCCAACTTTTGGCTCAATGGTGCTAGGCGTCGATTGATGCGGCAAGCGATACAGGTATTACCAATGTCGGTATGCACTGCGTAAGCAAAATCAATAGGAGTGGCTCCGGCAGGTAATGAAAATACGCCACCTTTAGGTGAAAATACATAAACTTCGTCTGGGAATAAATCGTGCTTCACGTGGTTAATAAACTCCATGGCGTTGCCAGAGCGTTTTTGCATTTCTACCAGCTCTTGGATCCACTGTTGGGCACTATTATGGGCTCTTTGAGCACGGCTGTTGGTGTTTTTATAGAACCAGTGCTCCGCCACACCATGATTAGCAATATCGTCCATTTCTTTGGTGCGGATCTGTATTTCTATAGGGGTATGTACCCCTGAGCCAGCACGATAAAGCGTGGTATGGAGGGATTGGTAACCGTTAGACTTAGGGATTGCAATATAGTCTTTAAAACGCCCGGGCACGGGACGATAAAGGTTGAGGTGGTGCACTGCACCCAAGATACGGTAGCAGGTGTCTACCTCGTTCGTGACAATACGAAAGGCAAACACATCCATAATTTCACGAAAAGATTTGCTCTGTTCGCGCATCTTATTGTAGATGCCAGCTAAATGCTTTTGGCGACCACCGATCAGACCGGGCAGTTCATCGTGATCTAAACAATCCTCTAGGGCAATCTGTACTTGTTGCAATAGGGCTTTGCGTTCTCCACGAGCCGCTGCTACCGCTGCCTTTATATGTCGATACCGCATAGGGTGGTAGGCTGCAAAGGCTAAGTCTTCTAGCTCTATTTTTAGATCGTGCATACCCAGTCGGCCAGCAATGGGCGCATAAATATCAGTCGTTTCTTTGGCAATCCTGCGGCGGCTATCAGGGCGCATGGCACCAATGGTGCGCATGTTGTGTAGACGGTCAGCCAGTTTTACTAATATAACGCGAATATCTTTGGCCATAGCAATGGCCATTTTTTGAAAATTGTGGGCCTGGCTTTCGGCGCGAGTCTTAAATTCCAAATGGGTGAGTTTGCTGACGCCATCAACTAAGTTGGCAACAGTGATTCCAAACTGGTCTTCAAGACCTTGTTTATCAACTTGGGTATCTTCAATCACGTCATGTAGCATAGCTGCCATGAGGCTTTCATGATCCATGTGCATACTACTAAGAATGCTTGCTACGGCTAAGGGATGAGACACATAGGCTTCACCACTTTTGCGCATTTGGCCATCATGGGCCTGCTCGGCATAATAGTATGCCCGCCGAACTGCTTTCACCTGTGCGGGTTCAAGGTATTCGTCGAGACGCTCTGCGAGGGCGTCAATGGTAGGCATAATTTAGCATCCGTTTTGGTTCATGGTTCCATGGTAACTGAAAAATGATACAAATGGGGCAGCTTTGTTGCAACTTTGTTGAATCTATTAACAAAAATGTAAAAAAAAGAGCCTCTTGGCTCTTTTTTTTGGGACAAGCTATGGCTTTATTAATAGCCAAATAATTACTCGTCGATATCAGGGTTACCTTGCACTTGTGCTTCGCTGACTTCAGCAACCGTTTGCGTCACCTCATCAAGCACTTCTTGATCCGCTGGGGCCTCAGCAAACTGTTGATTGATCTCGTCGTGATCGTCCAAGATACTAGCGTTAATGTAGCCTTCGGCAATCTCGCGCAAAGCGACTACTGTGCACTTATCATTTTCCCATTCAATATGGGCTTCTTTGCCGCCTGTTGCGAGTTGGCGAGCACGTTTAGTGGACACCATGATGAGCTCAAAGCGGTTGTCAACGTTTTCCAAACAATCTTCTACGGTTACGCGAGCCATGTGGGTTACCTGTTATTTATAATCAATACAAAATCGGCTTCTATTATGGGCCGCAAATCAGACGAGCTAGTTTACAAAACTTAGTCACCTGTTGACAAGAGTTCAACCAGTAATTGGTGGTGATTAACTGCTTGTTGAGGGGTTTTTAGGCGTCGGCAGGCAACAATGCACTGTAAATCAGCTAAAGCCTGGTTAAAGTCATCGTTGATCACCAAATAGTGACTACCAGCGTATTGACTAATTTCTTTCTGAGCTTCTGCCATACGTTGGGCAATAATGACATCACTATCGGTGCCCCTACCATGTAATCGTTTTTGTAACGCTACTTGAGACGGAGGTAGTATGGTAATGGCAACAGCATGTGGAAAAATACCCAGCACTTGGTCGCGACCTTGCCAATCAATTTCTAAGATCACATCTTGACCTTGTTCAAGGCTAGTTTGAACCCACTGCCTAGAGGTACCATAGCTATTTTCAAAAACAGTGGCGTACTCTAACATTTGCTGCTGCTCCACCAATCGAGAAAAGTCTTCTTGGCCAACAAAATTATAGTCCACACCTTCTCGTTCGCCTTGTCTGATGGCCCGCGTAGTGTGGGACACAGACACACAAACCTGGTCATCTTGAGCCAAGAGCGCTTTTACTAAGCTCGTTTTACCTGCACCTGAAGGCGCAGAAAGGATATAGAGGGCACCAAAAGTATTGGACATGATTGGACCACGGCTGTAAATATAATTCGACAGCCCATGATTATAGGCAAGCTTACACCGAATGTCAGCCTAACTGTGGGCACGAATTGGTTGACTGGTATTATTAGTTTGCGAGTTAACTGTTAAATGCTAGGTGTTATCTGTGCTCAACTGGATTAAAATAGGGCTTAATCATTAATGAAAAAGGTTACTCATGACATCCTCCATTACCGATCAGCTCAAGGATCTCAAACTTGATTTTGTCCGCCCCAGTGGTCGTGACAAAGATCAACTGCGGGACATTAAAATTACCCGTGGCTTTACCAAGCATGCGGAAGGCTCGGTATTAATTGAGTTTGGAGACACCCGTGTGCTTTGCACAGCCACTGTAGAACGGGGTGTTCCTAGGTTTTTAAGAGGCTCTGGCAGTGGTTGGGTGACCGCTGAATACGG
>DDCR01000003.1:0-65805 GCA_002335115.1 Oceanospirillaceae bacterium UBA2001 | reverse complement strand
ACTTTGGAAATCCAACGTTTAATTGGCCGATCTCTGCGTGCGTCACTGAATCTAGAGAAACTAGGCGAAAACACCATTACCCTAGATTGTGATGTATTGCAGGCTGATGGTGGTACCCGCACAGCGTCCATCACTGGAGCTTATATCGCCATGGTAGATGCGATTAATGTCCTTAAAAAAGATAAAAATGGGGCCATGAGAGGTAATCCTCTTAAGCGTCAGATTGCGGCTATTTCCGTGGGTATATATAAAGATGAGCCAGTACTTGATTTGGATTATGACGAAGATTCAAAGGCTGAAACGGATATGAATGTAGTGATGACCGCAGATGGCGGCTTTATTGAAGTGCAAGGCACTGCAGAAGGGGCGCCATACACACAGGAACAAATGATGGCAATGTTGGCTTTAGCTCGCAAAGGCATCACGGAGATCACCGCTTTACAAACTGCAGCCTTGGCAGACTAATAAAGGTTCAATAATCGCTGAAGCAACGTGAGATGGCGGTGTCTAAAGTTCCAGACATTGCCACGTCTTACAAGTCGCAGGTGTAATCAATAATCAAGGGCGCGTGGTTAGAGAAGCGCTGCTCCCGAAAAATACCGGCGTTACGCACATGATGGCGTAAGTTAGGTGTGGTGATTTGATAATCCAGCCGAGCGCCCTCGTTGAGCTTAAATGCCCTGTTGTAGTCTGGCCACCAAGTGAATTGACGTTCATTTTTGTTAACCTGCCGGAAGGCATCACAAAATTCCATTTGGAAAAATATCTCATCTAGGACTTCACGCTCTTCTGGTAAAAAACCAGAATTTTTTTGGTTTACATACCAGCCAGATAGATCTTCAGGTTTGTGTGCTGAATTTATTGTGCCACAAAAAATAAAATCCCGACGTTTGCGCAAAGTTTTTCGCAAGTGATTGCTGAACTGCTCCATGAATTCATTTTTAGCATCTTGCTTGTTGTCATCGCCCAGGCCAGAAGGCACAGAAATGGAGGCCACACTAATACGTTCGAAGTCGGCTTGAATAAAGCGACCTTCAAAGTCACAGCCACTGAACCCTAAGCCTGTCATGACTGCTTTGGGTTGATGGCGGCTATATATAGCGGTACCACTATAGCCATCTTCAAAGGCATCAAAAAAATATGCGTACCAGCCTTCGGGGTGAAATAATGGCTCATCGAGTTGATAATCCTTTTCACGGATATCCTGCAAGCACACCACGTCGGCGTTTTGGGTTACCATCCAATCAAAAAGGCCACGTTCAGCTGCTTGGCGCAAACCTTGGACATTTAAAGTAATAATACGCATGGGTGTTGTTTCGTCACTGGCGTAGCAAGCCAAAATAAAGGCTTGCAAATTCGCATTAGGAAGTCATTGAGTTATTTACTGACAATGATAACACGGTCTTCACTTTTGGCCCATAAGTGAGTGGGGGTTGATAACAGATTTACTCATATTTACGTCACCTAAAAGTGGGCTCTGGTGTATAATATTGGCAGTTAAAATTAGCCTCCAATGAGTAAAAGGTGCGTATGAAAGATTACCAAAGAGAATTTATAGAATTTGCTATCGAGCGCAATGTTTTGCGGTTTGGCGAGTTCACCTTAAAGTCTGGTCGTCTAAGCCCTTACTATTTTAACTTTGGCCTGTTTAACACGGGTTCAGCTTTGGCTCGATTAGGTCAATATTTTGCTCAAGCATTGGTGCAATCGGGTATCAAGTGTGACGTTATCTTAGGTCCAGCTTACAAAGGAATACCTTTAGCCACCTCTATGGCAGTCGCCTTGAGTGAATCTCACGGTATCGATATGCCCTACGCCTTTAATCGCAAAGAAGCAAAAGCTCACGGGGAAGGTGGTTCTCTTGTTGGAGCAGCACTCAAAGGCCGGGTTGTGATTGTAGACGATGTCATTACTGCGGGCACTGCTATTCGCGAAGTAATGACCATTATAGCAGCCCACAATGCCATACCTGTGGCAACCTTAATTGCCATTGATCGTATGGAAAAGGGGCAAGGGGAGTTATCGGCTATACAAGAAGTTGAACGGGACTTTGCGATGCAAGTTGTGAGTATTATCAGTTTTGATCACGTGTTGGAATACTTACAAGAAACGGGTTACGAGCAACCACAAATTGATGCAATGGTGCAGTATCGTAAAGACTTTGGGGCATAAGTATTGAGTTGACAGACCTGAGTGGGCCTTGCAGCATCAACGCATGATGCTCTGACTGAGTATGGCCCATTGGTCTGCCCAAGCCATGGTTGGTTTATGGCGAAAATTGGTGCGGCTGTATTGGCGAATACGGCCCTCTGCTATGGCCATTAGTAAGTTGGCACTGTTGGCTGGGGTATCTTTAGTGCGCAGGCCCTCACGCATCTCTGCTTCTCTGAGAATCTGTTTAAGCTGGGTTTCTAATTTTTCAAACAACTGATTAACGCGGTTGCCTAAACGTTCATTTTCCCCCATTAGGGCTTCACCTGTTAAAATGCGGCTGACACCAGCATTGCGCTCAACAAACGTGAGTAGCAGTGTGAGAATCTGCTGACACTGGCTTATGGCAGTTAATTCTTGCTGTTGGATCAACTTTGCTCGGCTAAAAAGTGTTTCTTCTACAAATTCAATGAGGGCATCAAACATTTGTGCCTTACTCGCAAAATGTCGGTACAAGGCCGCCTCAGAGACACCCACACGCTTCGCCAACGCAGCGGTTGTAATACGCATGTTGGGGTCCTCTAACATTTCCATTAGAGCGTGTAAGATGTGTTGTTTACGAGATATTTTAGCTTCAGTCGTCATTGGGTTGTGGCTTCTTTATAGAGTGGTATGGTTATCGTTGGCACCCGTAATGAGGGTACCTACACCTTGATCAGTAAAAACTTCCAATAGGGTTGCATGATTCACACGACCATCAATAATATGAGCCCGCTTTACACCGCCTTTTACGGCATCTAAGGCACAAGCAATTTTAGGTAGCATGCCACCATAAATGGTGCCATCAGCAATCAAGTCATCGACCTGCTCAGTCGACAAGCCAGTCAATAAGTTGCCTTTTTTATCCAGTAGTCCTGCGGTGTTAGTGAGTAGCATGAGTTTTTCAGCTTGCAGGATCTCTGCGACTTTACCAGCAACTAAATCAGCATTTATATTATATGAATTGCCCTCTTCGTCCACTCCTATGGGGGCGATTACAGGAATAAAATCACTGTTACGCAACATATCTAGCACGTCAGTATTGATGGCACTGACCTCGCCCACGTGACCAATATCAATAATTTCAGGAGCCAACATCTCTGGAGTCTGATGGGTGACCTTCAATTGTTTAGCTTGGATCAGTTTTCCATCTTTACCCGTTAAACCGATCGCTTGACCACCATTTTTATTGATGAGATTAACAATGTCTTTGTTGACTGAACCACCCAGCACCATTTCTACCACATTCATGGTGGCAGTATCAGTGACACGCATGCCATTGACAAAGTGAGACTCAATATTGAGTTTAGTGAGTAGATCACCAATTTGGGGTCCACCACCATGCACGACAACAGGGTTCATGCCTACGAGTTTCATCATCACAATGTCACGCGCGAAGCTATTCTTAAGGTCTTCGTCAATCATGGCGTTGCCACCGAATTTGACGACGATGGTCTTACCCGTAAAACGCTGAATATAGGGCAAGGCCTCACTTAATACTTGGGCAACGTTGATGGCCGCTTTTCGATCGAGTGTCATAGTTAATAGTCCGGTACGGTAAGTTTGGTATCAACAGCATATAAATGATGTTGAAACTCCTCTTTAATCCGCTGCAATACAGATTGGTTTTGTCCTTCAAATCTTAGCACTAACACCGGCGTCGTGTTTGATGCTCTAACGAGTCCCCAACCGTCTATATAATCCACACGGATACCATCAATAGTAGACACTTTACCGGTTGGGAAATGAGCCCTTTGTAGCTGTGCCACCAAATCAAACTTTTCATCTTCTGTGACCTGAATATTAATTTCTGGGGTACTGACATCCTCTGGGAAGCGTCTGAACATAGCGCTTGCGGATTCACTAGTGCTGGCCAATATTTCACACAAACGCACAGCACTATAAATGCCATCGTCGAATCCATACCATCGTTCTTTAAAAAAGATGTGCCCACTCATTTCACCGGCCAGTAAGGCACCGGTTTCAATCATCTTGCTTTTGATCAGTGAGTGTCCTGTTTTCCACATGGTGGGCACGCCCCCTTTGCTGCGGATAAACGGTTCCAGCAAGCGAGTGCACTTGACATCATAAATGATTTCGGCCTGTGGATTGCGGCTTATCACATCCTCTGCAAAAAGCATGAGCAGTTTATCAGGGTATATCATTTGCCCCGTTTCAGTAACTACCCCTACCCGATCGCCATCACCATCGAACGCAAGGCCAATATCTGCCTTATGTTTGGCAACTGCAGCTTGCAGATCAACTAAATTAGCAGGTTTACCAGGATCAGGATGATGATTGGGAAAGTTGCCATCGACTTCACAAAATAGTGGAATCACGTCACATCCTAACTGCTGGAATAACTTGGGTGCAATATCACCCGCAATGCCATTGCCAGCATCTAATACAACTTTTAAAGGTCTTGCTAACTTTACATCACGGTCAATTCGATCTTGATAGACTTGATCAATAATACGTTCTTCGATTGCACCTATGCCAAGTTCATAGTCTTGTAATTTGATAAGGTCATACAAAGCGATAATACTGTCGTTAGCTAGAGTGTGACCACCAATGACAATTTTACAGCCGTTATAGTTTGAGGGGTTGTGGCTACCCGTCAGCATAATACCCGATTTAGTCCCTAAAGTTTTAACTGCAAAATATAATACTGGCGTAGGCACAGCCCCTAGATTAAAAACCCTACACCCTGTATCAGCTAAGCCTGCCATTAATGCTTGGCTCAGCCTAGGGCTGGATAGGCGGCCATCAGCACCCACCGCGATACTGTCTTCACCATTGCGTTTTACCTGTGTGCCCACGGCTAAGCCGATATGGTAGAGCATTGCGTCGCTCAGTTGTTTGTCAACAATACCGCGGATATCGTAGGCGCGAAAAATTTCAGTAGTAAGGGGGTGCGGTGGCTGGTATCGCAAACGATCCATGTTGTCAGTGTCCTTTATCAGTGGTGGTTACTATTGGCGGCCAGAATGTCCAAAACCACCTTCTCCTCGAAGGCTGGCATCAAAATCATCGACAATAGTGAGTTGGGCTTGCACCACAGGCACGAGCACCATTTGGGCGATACGCTCTGCAGGTTCAATAACGAAGGGTGTTGAACCCCTATTCCAGCAGGATACCATGAGCTGTCCTTGATAGTCTGAATCAATAAGCCCCACTAAATTACCCAGCACGACACCATGCTTGTGACCAAGCCCAGATCTTGGCAGCAACATTGCACATAGATTGGGGTCTTCAATATGAATAGCCATACCTGTGGGTATCAACTCTGTTTGGGCTGGATGAAGTGTAATGGCTGTATCAATACAAGCTCGTAAATCCATACCAGCAGAGCCAGTTGTCGCATAAGTGGGTAAAGGAATGTCACGTCCCACGCGTGGATCAAGTATTTTAACAGCTAATTGTGGGCGATGAGTCATATGCTTTATGCCTTTTTAGGAATGTTTGAAATGGCTATTATCAATTGGTTAGCCAATTGTTGTTTGGATAATAAGGGTAAATTCTCTACACCGCTAGCAGTGATTAAGCTCACTTGGTTATTGTCACTGTTAAAACCAATGCGGGTATTAGAAACGTCATTGGCAATGATCATCTGTACCCCTTTGCGCTTAAGTTTATTTTGTCCATGGTGAATTAATGCTTCGGTTTCAGCAGCAAAACCAACATGAATTGCATGGCTGTGTTGGTGCACCATCGTGGCTAATATATCGGGGTTCTGTGTTAACTCTAAGGTCAGTTCATGATCGGCATCACGCTTTTTAAGTTTCTGTTCTGACACTATGATAGGGCGATAGTCTGCCACCGCAGCGGCAGCAATAAAGTAATCAGCCTCTGCGCCCACATTTAGACTAGCTTCAAGCATGTCTTGGGCACTTTCTATGGCAATGAAAGTGACATCTTCAGGCGGTTGCAGATGGGTAGGGCCACTAATAAGAATGACCTTTGCACCCTGATCTCGGGCGCTACATGCTAAGGCGTAACCCATTTTACCTGAGCTATGGTTACTGAGATAGCGCACGGGGTCAATAGCCTCTCGAGTAGGACCTGCGGTAATCACCACTGTTTTGTCGCTTAACAGGCCTTGCTCAAACTGCTCACTAATTGCGCGGACTAACGCATTAGGTTCGAGCATTCGACCCGCCCCGATATCGCCACAAGCTTGCTCTCCATCAGCCGGCCCATGGACTTGGAAACTTCTTGCCAAAAGAGTTTTTAGATTATCTTGGGTGGCTAGGTCCTGCCACATCGCTTGGTTCATGGCTGGGGCCATTAGGATAGGGGCATGGGTTGCCAAACATAGAGTCGTCAGTAGATCATCAGCCTGACCTTGGGCTAAACGTGCCATAACGTTAGCACTGGCAGGGGCTATGAGCAACACGTCTGCCCAGCGGGCAAGTTGGATGTGACCCATGCCTGCTTCGGCTTGGGGGTTAAGCAAGTGCTGATGAACTGGGTTACCAGACAGCGCTTGCAGGGTGAGTGGGGTAATAAACTCAGTTGCTCCCGAGGTCATGACCACTTGCACTTGCGCCCCCGCCTTAATCAGCAGGCGCACCAGTTCAGCACTTTTATAGGCTGCAATGCCACCCGTTATGGCAAGAATAATATGTTTGTTGTGGAGGCGGCTCATAGGACGGTTTAACCGAGAGAAGTATCTAAACTCAATCCACTACTTTAGCATAAATCAGGCTTAGTACTCATTAGCTTAATTGGGTTCTTTAGCAATGAAATCGTTCACAGCACGCAGAATATCCTTACGGCTTACCTGACCAATCAGTTTGCCATCCTCAACGACAGGGATGCGGCGCCGACCCCGATGAATAAATTGCTCAGCTACAGCAATAATATCAGTGTTGGCTGTAACGGTATCAACGTTGGTCGTCATAAAGTCGCCAACATTTCCGCCCACCACAGCCGTATGGTAGGTTTTAACTAGAATGCCTTTTAGACAATCAACTTCTGACATCACTCCCACTAGCTGGCCAGCTTGATCAACCACAGGTGCACCAGATACCTGATGCTTAGAAAAGGTGTTAATGGCTTCAAATAGCGGGGTATCAACCGTAAAGGTGATCAACTGACGAGTCATGTAGTCTGAAACTTTTACAGATTTAAGCATGCGGGTTCCCTAACGAAAAAGTAAGACACTTTAATTTAACTGCCCTAATACAATAACGTTTTAATAGACACTGTCAACAAAAGAGCATAAAAATACTGCTCTAGCCCATTGAAATGACGCATATTTCATGGCTTCATAGGCCTCTTTAATATGCCCGTTAACTGTTTGGGAATTATTGATGCCAGAATTACCTGAAGTAGAAACCACGCGTGTGGGTATCAGCCCACATATTGAGGGTCAAACTTTACAACATTTAGTGGTTAGAGATGCTCGTTTGCGGTGGCCAGTGCCAAGTGATCTTGCGAGTAAAGTTGTGGGTAAGCATTTAAAACACGTCATCAGAAGAGGCAAATACTTGCTTTTTGAATTTGATCATGGCGCTATTATTGGTCATCTTGGTATGACTGGCAGTATGCGCATGGTGGCGCATGATGAACCTCCCGCATACCATGATCATGTAGACTTAGTTTTCTCAGACCTAACTCTTAGGTATCGTGACCCACGCCGCTTTGGTTGTATTTTATGGCACGACAACCCAGTAATGGCGCATCCCCTGCTTGCTAGCTTAGGGCCAGAGCCCTTGTCTGATGCTTTTCATACCGCTCACTTAGTGAGTGTGTGTAAGGGCAAGAAACAAGCAATTAAGAGCTTGATCATGGACTCTAAGAAGGTCGTTGGGGTGGGTAATATTTACGCTAACGAAGCACTATTTATGGCTGGCATTAATCCTCACCGTCAAGCAGGTAGGATCTCTACGGCACGTTTAAGTAACCTAGTGATAAGCTGCAAACAAGTGCTGTCGGCGGCTATAAAACAGGGAGGCACTACGTTAAGAGATTTTGTCGACAGCGAAGGGAAACCTGGATACTTTAAGCAACAACTGCAAGTCTATGGTCGAACAGGTCAGGGCTGTGTGAGGTGTGACATACCTCTAATAGAAAGCCGCCTGGGGCAGCGAAGTACAGTTTATTGTAAGCATTGCCAGCGTTAGAACCCTGACGTGAGCAAGGGTTCTAACTAAGCCGCAGTGAGAATAATGTATTTGTCCATTAGTTGCTCTTGAGACTCAACATTATCAGGGTCTTTAGGGATGCAATCTACTGGACAAACTTCCACACATTGAGGTTCATCGTAGTGACCTACGCACTCGGTACATTTGCTCATGTCGATTTCGTAGATTTCTTCCCCTGGCGAAATAGCCTCGTTGGGGCATTCCGGTTCACACACATCGCAGTTGATGCAGTCGTCGGTAATAATTAGAGACATGTTACTTTTCCTATTTATACGCCAACCGGTATGATCATAACGGTTGGCAGTGCTTAATTACTTCAGCTACTTAAATGACGCTTGAGTTCTTCCGCCACCAATGGGTGGACAAAGTGCGACACGTCACCCCCTAAGGAAGCGATTTCGCGCACTAAGGTTGACGAAATAAAAGAGTGTTTTTCTGCTGGGGTTAAAAACATACTTTCTACCTCAGGCGCTAACACACGATTCATTTTGGCTAACTGGAATTCATATTCAAAATCAGACACGGCTCTTAAGCCACGCAAAATAATATTTGCCTTTTGCTCAGTCAACAATTCCGTTAATAAGCCAGAAAAGCCAATCACGGTTACATTGCCCAATGGTTCTGTCACCGTACGCGTTAACTCCACGCGCTTTTCTAAATCCAGCATAGGCCGTTTACTGGGGCTTTCAGCAACTGCAACTACCACTTTTTCAAATAGCTTAGAGGCCCTTTCAATTAGGTCAACGTGTCCATATGTTATCGGATCAAATGTGCCTGGATAAATTGCTTTGTTCATGCAAATACCGCCTTCTTTTAATGTGGCCTGTCAGTATCAGCCTAAAAACAGCGGAATATTAATGCAATTATATAAACGATACAACAAAAAATAAAGAGCTATAAAAAACTAATTTATTATAACTATATTACATAAGCAGTTTATTTCTATTTTGCCACCATATTGTTGCCAAGTGTGAGGCCTCGTTTTGCTCCTGCGCCTGACCTAAAAGTACCAAGCAACATGCTAACGTACTCAACACTGCGGCTTCGCCATAGGCCTCGTCACATTCGCCTCTCCAAAGCAACCGCAAACGCTCTGGATCTAGTTGCTGATCTTGAGTGTCTCGTTTACTGAGCTGCCGTTGCCAAATCTGACGGCTACTCATTTGCTCATCAACCCATTGCAGCTCACACTCACTATCGGGGCGGATTTCAGCTTCACCACCATCGCCTCGAATGGTTAAACTGCGGGGGTGTTTTAGTAGCATGGCTGTTTGTTGATGCAGGGGGCCATAGGCGGGGTGAAAGACGCCATCAATGGTATGTTTGGCTTCTAGTGGGTTGAGTAGGCGTGTCAAGGTATGCACGGGTGAACGCAGTCCGAACATAGCCCGTAAGCTGATAATATGGTCTAGTGGTGGGCTTAGATGCTGTAAACTCATAAAGCTAAAATTAGTGTTAGATAACTGGCTTTCAACTTGATCCCAATCATGGGCTGCAGGAAAACCAAGTTGTTGTAATACGTCTTCGCTGTATATGCGCCCTTGGGTGTGGCCTCTAGCCCCATGCATAAACACTTTAATGCCTTGCCCTGCCAAAGTCAGTGCCGATAGTAAAAACCACGGCAAATGACGTTTTTTGCCTGCATAACTTGACCAGTCAATATCCACTGCAATGCCAGGGATCTGTGCCGATGAATAGTTGTGAAAACTGCGTACGGCCGCCACAAAGCCCGCAAGCTCGGCCGGCGTTTCCTCTTTTACCCGCAGTAACATTAAAAAAGCACCGAGTTGCTCTGGCTCAACCTGCTGCTGCAAGATCATACTCATGGCATCAAAAGCTTCATCTTGACTCAGAGAGCGGCTGCCTAGCTTACCTTTTCCCAGAGCTCGCACATAAGGTGCAAAGGCGTGTTCAGCGGGCATGAATATCTGCCACGGCATCACTCAACTGATCAAGATGCTGGATTTCAGCACATGGCCTAGTTTGCCCAGCAGGCCAAGGAATGTGCTGCGAATTCATCCAAATAGTGCGCATTCCAGCTGTTTGGGCACCGATGATGTCGTGCTCAGGATGATCACCCACATGAATAAAGCTTTCAGCTCCAAGGCCTGTGTGTGCCAATGCGGTGGCAAAAAAATCTGGGTGTGGCTTACTCACACCGATTTGAGCGGAGTTGAAATAGAAATCAAATAAGTGATCGATGCCCACTTGCTCTAAATCCGCGTTTCCATTGGTGAGTGCACCAATTTGATAGTTTTGCTTGAGAGCGCTTAGTTGAGTGAGAGCGCCCGCAAATAGCTCCACATCATTACGGGCAGCAAAATATACGGCAAATGCCTGCTGCGCCAAACTCGCTGCTGCAATATAACCACAGCGGGATAGTCCGAGCTGAATCAGGGTAAGCCGGATCTGACTTAAATCATGGGTTAGGTGAGGATTGTTAACCATGATCTCGTCTCTCAACTGATCTATGCCATGGTTATCATACGTTTGGTTAAACTTAGGTGTGTTTTCGTTCATCCACTCCAACATGCGCCGATTCGCGTTATCGATCACAGGGGCAATGGCCCACAAGGTGTCGTCTAAATCAAAAGTGATTACTTTAATCATGCTTAGGTTTCTCTTTCAGGTGAGACTTAGCTTGAGCACGGGGATGGGCTTTATCGTATACTTTGGCCAAGTGCTGATAGTCTAAATGGGTGTACATTTGGGTTGTGCTAATGTTGCTATGGCCCAATAATTCTTGCACAGCTCTCAAATCTCCGCTGGACTGGAGCAAGTGGCTGGCAAAGGAATGGCGCAGCATGTGTGGATGCATATGTTGGCCATGCAAGGCCGCCATCTCAGCCATGCGCATTTGAATGCCTCGGACTCCCATGCGTTGACCACGATGGTTAATGAATAAAGCATTGGCATCTAAACATTTTAATTGTGGACGCTGTTGCAGCCACGCCTTCACAGATGCAATAGCGTAATGTCCAATAGGTAATTGGCGAGATTTATTGCCCTTACCAGTAACGACCAAGCTGGCATCACTCATATCAATATCAAAAATATTTAGACTCGCCAATTCTGCCAGACGCAAACCACAAGAATAGGTGAGTTCAACCATGGCTTTATCCCGCAGGGCCATGGGATCATCGGATGCAATGGGGGCGTTGAGCATTTGACTCATTTGGTCTGGGTCTATGCTATTGGGTAATTTGTGTGGCGACTTAGGGGCTTGAATGCCCTCGACAGGGTTGAGTTTAACCATGCGCTGCTGTAACAAATAGGTAAAAAAACTGCGCCAACTAGATAAAATACGCTGAATACTTTTCGGCGCTAGGCCGGTTTTTCTGGCCCCAATCATGGCTGCCCGGATGGTGTCAGCTTGGGCCTCTGCCCAATGGCTGTGCCCATGATCATCGAGGGTTTGTACAAGACGCTGAATATCCCGTCGGTAAGCATCAATAGTATGCTTTGAATAGCGCTTATTATAGGCAAGGTAATCTAAGTACTGTTGCACAATTTGGCTAAGCGAAACCTCAGGATGTGCCATGTTAGGGCTACATCCGTCCCAGGCAGCGGCTGGCAACGGCAGCGACATGGTTGAGAAATAAAGTATCTAGTTGATCGCTGTAATGATCTGCAGAGTTACTTGCAATAATGAGGACTCCTAACGCCTTTTCGCGCAGATACAAAGGTACAATCGCACTCGACTTAAGTTTTTTGTAGCTTGGGAATAGTTGTTCCATAGCAGGGCCACTAAAGGTCTGGCAATAAGCCCAATTTTTTGCTGCTAAGGCTTGAATATGAGCCCGATCAACTTTGTTATCTATGCTTTGAGTACTGCTCAAGTTGGCATGGTTGTCTTGGCTCTTGAGGTCACAGAACAACACCAATTGCACAGCATCAGAGTGAAACTCTGCGGTGAAACTTTGTTTTAAAGCTTCTGTAATATCGTTCAAATGGGTCGCTGCAGCTAACTCGGTAACTAAGCGTTTGGTTTTTTCAAACTGCACATCATTGCGCCGCGCAGTACCTAAAACATCAGACATTCTGATGTCGTAGTCTTGTATCTTCTGGCGCATAACCTGAGTTTGGCGTTCAATAAGTGACGTTGCTTGGCCACAATTGTGGGCTAACTCGATGCTTGCCAAAAGCTCTGAACGCTGGTTAAAAAAATCAGGATTTTGCCTCAAGTAGTCGGCCACAGCAGACCCATCTATGGGCTTATCTTGATGGGTCACATTATTTTTATCGGTATTACTCATAGTTTAATTTGGCCTTCGTACACCTGAGTTGCGGGTCCATCCATGAACAGGTGGTGGCCTGGCCCTTGCCATTGTATGGCCAGATTTCCACCGGTGAGTTGAGTGGTCACGTTAGTATCCAACAAGCCTTGTTGCTGGCCAACCACAACCGCTGCGCAGGCACCCGTTCCACACGCTTTGGTTTCGCCTACGCCCCGCTCGAATACTCTCAACTTAATGGTGTTGCGGTCAATGATTTGCATAAATCCAATATTGGCTTTGTTGGGAAACCGAGGATGTTGTTCTAATTTAGAGCCCAGTTCAAACACGGGCGCTGAAGCCACATCATCAACCACCAAAACAGCATGAGGATTACCCATCGATACAACCCCTAAAGTGTAGTTGTGCCCATCTTGTTCGAGGCTGTAGCTTGGTGCTTGAGTCGTCGCTTCAAAAGGCACCTGGTCTGGTTGTAAAACAGGTTCTCCCATGTCCACTTCTACGGCATGATCATCACGCATCTTTAACATAATTCTTCCATTGCTGGTTTGTACTGAAATGTCACGCTTTCCTGTTAAACGTTGATCATGTACAAATTTTGCAAAACAACGTGCGCCATTTCCACAATGCTCTACCTCGGTGCCATTAGAATTAAAAATACGATAGCGAAAGTCCACATCGGGTGACTGTGGTGTTTCTACCAGTAACAATTGGTCAAACCCAACCCCTGTGTTGCGATTACCTAAATAGCGAATTTGCTCAGGTGATAGATGAACTCGCTGACTTATAAGGTCAACCACCATAAAGTCGTTACCGAGGCCGTGCATTTTAGTAAAACGTAATAGCATGCTCGCCGGTCCTTTAATCTTTTGGCAGTAGGCGTTCTCTAGCCCATTGCTGCGTTAATTCTTCACGCTCACCAATCAGATGAGAAGAGTTACCATCAACCATAACCTCAGCTGCACGGTTGCGGCTGTTGTAATTAGAAGCCATACCGAACCCGTATGCGCCAGAGCTACATACAGCCAGCAAGTCCCCAGCTTCAAGGGCAAGTTTGCGGTCTTTACCTAAAAAGTCACTGCTTTCGCAAATAGGGCCCACGATGTCAAAGTTTTGTGCTTGCGCATCTGAGTTTAAATCAACTGGAATAATGTCTTGCCAAGCACTATACAGAGCGGGTCGAATGAGGTCGTTCATGGCGGCATCCACAATCGCAAAATACTTGTCTTGATTGTTTTTAATGTATTCTACACGCGTCAGTAAAACACCCGCATCAGCGCAAATAGACCGGCCTGGTTCAAATACTAAGGCGAGTTTCCTTGCTCCTAAGTGGCCTCGTATATGGGTCATAACGTCTGCAATGGCAGGCGGTTCTTCATCACCGTAACATACTCCTAAGCCACCACCTAAATCTAAATGCTCAACAATAATACCTTGAGCTGCAATGGTATCAATCAACACAAACAATCGATCCATTGCGTCTAAATAAGGCTCTATAGACGTCAGCTGAGAGCCAATGTGGCAATCTACACCGATGACCTTAATGTTATCCATTGCCGCAGCTTGAGCATAAGCTGCCGGTGCCTGATCAATACCAATACCAAATTTATTTTCTTTTAACCCAGTCGAAATATAAGGGTGGGTTTTAGCATCTACGTCAGGGTTAATACGCAGTGACACGGGCGCTATGCAACCTAAACTGGCCGCCACACTTTGTAATCGAACTAATTCAGCCTCTGATTCGACATTGAAGCAATACACGCCTACTTCTAAAGCACGTTGCATTTCATGGACCTGTTTGCCCACACCAGAGAATACGATACGCTTAGGGTCTCCGCCAGCGACGAGCACCCGTTCTAGTTCTCCGATGGACACAATGTCGAACCCAGCTCCCAGGCGCGCTAAAACGTTCAACACTGCTATATTACTGTTGGCCTTTACAGCATAACAAACCAAGTGCTCACAACCCTTAAGGGCCTCACTATAGGCCACATAATTGCGCTCTAAGGTGTCTCTAGAGTAGACGTAAGTTGGTGTGCTGTATTGCTCAGCAATAAGGTTTAGGTCAAGTTCTTCAGCGTGTAACCGGTTGTTACGATATTCAAAGTTATCCATGTTAGAGCTCATTGATTACTGTCCTGCACATCGTTTTTCAGATCAGTTTGTAGATCGGTTTGTTCAGTCTCTGGCAGATATAAACTACCTGCTTGGCCGCAGCTAGCGATCGTTAGGCTAAAGGCAAGCACATACATTAATTTTTTCACGCTGAATCCTGTTCGATTAACATAGCAGTAATAGGTTAAGATTATACCCTTGATTCTCACTTCTGCACTAGCTAAGAGCGCAGCAATGCTATATTTTGATAGCTTAATGACCATCTGCAGAACGCACAAGAGACTAATATGAGTGAAGCCCTGTTCCACGAGCGTGTTGATAATTTATTTTTGCACGTGGAAGAAATTTTAGACGAAGCCGATAGCGATATAGATTTTGTTAACAGTAGCGGTTTATTAACCATCAGTTGTGAGAACAAAAGTCAGGTTATTTTGAGCCGTCAGCCACCCTTAAAACAGATTTGGCTGGCTTGCTTAGCGGGTGGTTTGCACTTTGAATTAGTGCAAGGCACATGGTTGTTAACCACTGATAACAGCCAAACCCTAGGCCAATGTTTGACTCAAGCTCTACAGCAACAGGCTGCAGAGACCTTTGATTGCAGTCTTTTGGACGGCCTTCAAGACTAACGTTTCGAGACTAAAGCGAGGGCGCGTTCTGCTGCCGCCATGACTTGTTTGGGGGCAGTGCCACCAATATGGTCGCGAGCACTCACTGAGCCTTCTAGGGTGAGCACATCAAATACCTCTTCGGTAATCAACTCGCTGAACCCTCTTAACTCGATCAGGCTCATTTCACTCAGATCTTTGCCTGTGGCTATGCCATGTGCCACTGATTTTCCTACCACTTCGTGGGCATCGCGAAAAGCCAAGCCTTTGCCGACCAAATAGTCTGCCAAGTCTGTTGCTGTGGCAAAACCTTTTAAGGCGGCAGCTCGCATCTGCTCTCGCTTGGGCACTAGGGCTGGCACCATGTCCGCATAAGCTCTCAAACACCCCTTAACAGTATCAATGGTGTCAAACAAAGGCTCTTTGTCTTCTTGGTTGTCTTTGTTGTAAGTTAAAGGCTGCCCCTTCATCAAGGTAAGTAAACAAATAAGGTGACCGTTTACCCGTCCTGTTTTGCCTCGCACAAGTTCGGGTACGTCTGGATTTTTCTTTTGCGGCATAATTGATGAACCCGTGCAAAAGCGATCAGGTAGGTCTATAAAGTCAAACTGAATGGAAGTCCACAATATGAGCTCTTCGGAGGCCCTAGATAAATGCATCAAAATTAAACTTGCTGCTGCACAAAATTCAATGGCAAAGTCACGATCACTGACTGCATCCAAAGAGTTTTCTGAAGGTCGATCAAAGCCCAGTAATTCACTCGTCATGTGTCGATCGATGGGGTAACTGGTACCTGCTAAAGCGGCGGCCCCCAAGGGTAAAATGTTAACCCGTTTACGGAGGTCTTGTAAGCGCTCATAATCCCGTTGTAGCATTTCATTCCATGCCAATATATGGTGCCCAAACGTCACAGGTTGTGCCGTTTGGAGATGTGTAAAGCCTGGCATAATGGTTGCATTCTCAGTCTTGGCCTGATTAATAAAACCCATTTGTAAACGGCTAATTTCACTCAAGATTAGGTCTATTTCGTCTCGTAAGTATAGACGTATGTCGGTCGCCACTTGATCGTTTCTAGAGCGCCCCGTATGGAGCTTTTTACCAGCCATTCCAATTTTTGCTGTCAATGCTGCTTCAATGTTCATATGAACGTCTTCTAATGCGACTGACCAGGTGAATGAACCACGCTCAATTTCAATACGAATTTCTTCCAAACCACGCAATATGTCATCCTTTTCTTGGGTGCTTAATACGCCCACATGGCATAGCATTTTTGCGTGAGCTACTGAGCCTTGGATGTCTTGGCGGTACATACGTTGGTCAAAATCAACGGATGCTGTAAAGCGAGCCACAAAGGCATCAGTGGGCTCACTAAAGCGGCCACCCCATTGTTGGTTTGTCATCGTGTCAGTGGTTTGGCTCATGGGTGTTCCTGTAAACAAGGTTAGGGCGGATTAGCGGCCACTATTGTAGCGAGGGCTCTGGCCTATAAGCAAGGGGTCGGCTTGCACGAAGTTCAGTCAAAATAGTTTTGAGGTGAGCGCTTCAACTCAGTCGATCTTTCCACTGACCATTATGTTGGCTGGCGCAATCTTGCTCTGTGTCATAGTAAATATGATTGGCTATGTCTGTTACTTTAACATTGGCCACCAGCAATTGTGCCTGAATGAGGGCGCTAAGATCTGCTGTGCTTTTACCAGACAAACATCTAGCCAGGTTTTCATTGGTGTCAAAAACACAAACAACCTTTAAGCTACTGGGAAAATTGGCATAATTGACCAAATGCGTTAACCATTGAAAGCCGTCAATATTCTTCAATGCGACTTCGCACACTTCAGTTAAAACCAACCGCAGTTGATTATCGATTTTTTTATCAGTTTTACGCATATCTTTGCTTAAGCCTTAATGACTTCCCTATGCGACTCATTGGACATTTAAGGCCGTTAAATGGTTAGGAGAAAGCTCATCTGTGACAAGTACAGCACCCTTAAAATCTTGCGCTTCTGCAAAGGCTCCCGGAAAACCAATACAAGCAATACCCGCAGCTAAGGCAGAGTTCAAGCTAGCTACTGTGTCTTCTATCGCTATACAGTCCTTTGGGGTAAGGCTCAAGTCTGACAAAGCTTTTTGGTAGATATCTGGGTTTGGTTTGGCTTTCGCCACCATAGTGTCATTACCTACGAAACTAAAATCACTGCGCTTTATCTGATCGCCTAGGGCAATAAATACAGCATTAACATTAGCTTTAGAAGTACTAGTGACAAAGGCTAATGGCCAGTTATGTGCTTTTGCATGAACAATAACACTCGCTATGCCGGGGCGCAGCAATAAAGATTCTTGGGCCATTAACGCATCAAAAATTTCAGTCTTACGCAGGTGCAGTTGTGATGCATCGACATCCATGCCATGTTGGCTTGCAAAGTCTTGGATGCGACCACGGCCTCCAGATTTGGTTAGCAGGTGCTTGTATACTTCAGCACTCCAGTTCCAGTCGAGGCCAGCTTCAGAAAACGCTTGATTAAATGCGCGACGCTGTAAATCAGAGGTTTCAACTAGGGTACCAATGGATCCAAAAAAAATGGCTTTAACCGTCATAATAGTTGCCTTTTGTATTAGCTTTGCCCATGCATGCAGACTTTCAGCGACTTATGATGAAGCCGCTATGTTTGTTTAGGTCATGGGAAATTTTTGGTGAAAAGTAAAATTAATCGCCTGTTTTAGGGCAGGTTACTTCTTCCTGCGTTGCCCTATTAACGTTGTTTATATTGCGTTGGGCAATGGCTTCTCGTCACATCGCCACTTCTAAGTTTGACATGCTTAGTAGCGCGCCCACTAACTCTTTCTCGCCATAGTCTAAAACTACGGGGCTTTAAATTGCGGCGCATAAACTTGATCACGTCTGACTCATTCATGCCAAATAGCCTCTCGATCGCTTCAAATGGGGTGCGATCTTCCCATGCCATTTCGATCACTCTTGATTGTTCGCTCTCTAAAAGCAACATAAAAAAGTTTCCAATTTATTCGTAAACAAGTGTTTAATTAAACCATCTAGGGCCAAAGGCGAAGAGCCGTTGGCGCGTATTATGTTAGCATCTGAGGGCCCATGTCAAACCCGTGAAAGTCAGCCAGTTATTTTGCTAATCTACACCCAATCTCGATCACTAAGAGCGGTCTAAGTATCTACCTCATAGAGGGATATAATGGTTTTACTTCTTACTGATTGATCAAAATATTTTTCTTTAACGGTGACGTAATCAGCATTTGAAAAAAACTCTTCCATGTGTGTTTGACTGGGAAAAGAGATGGTAAAAAGCCGGTTGATGTGAGCCTCTGTTTTAGATAGTAAAACTTCAGACACTCTAAAATCAAAACCAAACGAGCCCCCGAAGGACTTTAGAATAGGTGCCATTGCATCCCGATACTGCTGGTATACTTGATCATCAATAACATCAAGCCCCATGACTCGTTCATATGCCATATCAATACCTCTAATCTATTTGAGGCTAACTGATGATTAGCCAGTGGCACTTCAATTATTGGTCATCTTCCCTACAGGTTAATTGATATGTAGAGTCCGTAGAGTTAATGCCAATTGATGAAAACATCGTTTTTTTAAATTCTTTTTATCAAAAAATTAGTGGTAGTCAACCAAACTATTAGTGCGTTGCTGCCAGCAGTGTCTGACCAAAATTCCATTTATCCAAACGTTAGAGTCACCCTACTGTATGGAGCAACATACTATTGGACGACCATCTAAAAACACTGCAACTTGGTCTCCACTGTGAACTGGATAGAGACCCAGGTTGGTGCCGGCTAACACAATTTGACCAGAGACTAATGAGGCTCCATGTTCTTCCAAATGACCTCGCAGCCAATCAACTGATCCCTCTGGTCCGCCGCCTATTGGCCAAAGGCCTCCACTACCCAATTCATTATTGTTAATGCGGACTGTTAGATTTGCACTCTTTGCGATAAAGGCTCTTGATTGCTGCCACTCCGCCCCAGGTAAAACTAACCCTGCATTTATACCATTATTTCCAATTAGTTCGGGAAGTGTTTTTTTCTCTTTTCGAAAAACAAAGTTGTGTAATTCAATGACTGGAAAAACAGCACCTATATCACCATTACTGCCAATTTTTATTGCCATCTCACCCTCTATCGCAAGCTGACAAAAAGCATCTTTATTCAAACTAGAACCATTTTTTAGCACTTCATCTCTGAACAGAGTGCCTCTTATAGGCCCCTCCATTCCAAACTGTGCTATGGTTCCAGGCCCAGTGCACCCGACCTTATATCCAATAATACTTTCACCAGACTTAACACGAACTTTAGCCACTGCATCTTGCAAACTGTAGGCAGTCTTAATATCAATATTAAAATTTGGCTCAGAGAAGCAGGTGCCAGGATTGCGGGTACGATAGTCCAATAATTGACGATGTGCCAACTGCTGTATTTGATGATTTGAAACGCTTACGTTCATATTTACAGTCATAACCCATTTAGATAATTACTTATTTTTCTTCTGTGACTTTGATGGTTTTTGGGCCTAAGATTTCATTAATGCTAGATGATTCACAGAGGTAAATCTAAATACTCTACCCAAGATGAACCAACTTTTATGGTCGCTTAATCTCCACATTAGCAGAGGTTAAGCTAAATGCATCACCACCCATTTTCCCAACAGAATCAATCAACTGTTGGTTGATTTTGTGGTTGGTGTAGAGGTCATCGCGCACATAAATACATTGCACATCTAACAGTACAACACTCCCTCCTGTGGGTAAATCACTAATACTGATGACCTCTCTTAAGGTACATTCATAGCGCACAGGAGAGGCTTTAACTGAGGCTGGCGCCACCGTTTGACTCGGGCACTGTTCAACCTCAGCAAAATCAAATTCACTTGCAGCCCTATCTAGGCTGGCACTGGTTAGGTTCATTTTTTCTAAAAGGTCAGAGTTAGCTATGTTGACCACACATTCGCCAGTTTCTAGAAGGTTTTGTAAGGTGTCTTTATCAATGCCACTTCTTTGCGTCACTTGTGTGTACAAAAGTACTGGCGGATTACAGCTAGCCACGGTAAAAAACGAATAAGGCGCCAAGTTATCAATATTGTTGCGTGATCGCGTGCTAATCCAGGCTATAGGCCTAGGTGTAACACCACCATTTAAAAGATGATATTTTTCTTGGTTGGCTAATTCTGTAACATCAAAAAACATGAATATTCCGTTCAGCGTCATTCATTTAAATAGTATACCGCGATCGTTGTGCAAGCTCATTAGTCTAAAAGGCCTAACCTGCCAGACTCACTCATGGCAAGGTAGTTAAAAAATGTATATGGCACAAGAAGTTTTTCAAATCGAAGCCACAGCCTGTGGCGTTAAGAACTTTGTGACCCCAACCCAAAAGTGTTTAAAGGTCTGTATAAAAAGCTGTTTTCATGTCATCTGCTAATAGGTAATTGCTGCCTATAAATTGTGTCATGATCACCCCTGTAATTTGTTGATCGGGGTCGACCCAAAAAAAAGTACTGGCAGCCCCAGCCCAGCCAAATTCATTCACTGTTGCTTGAGGGGAAAGCGCTAACGAGGTATTTATCATGACTCTGCCACTAAGGTTCCAGCCATAGCCGAGTAAGGGAGTATCTCCGATGCGCAGGGGTAAGTTATGCAAAGGGATGCGGTTTCCATGCATCATTTTTAAGCTCTTAGACGATAATAACACCTCGCCCTGCTGATTCTTGCCGTTCAAAAGCATTCTGACAAAATGACTGTAGTCTGAAAGTGTGGAATAAAGACCTAGACCACCACGTCTAAAACTAGGGGATTGTGTGGGGTAACTTTGATGGGGGTCTTGTTCCTTTAACACATGTTCACTAGGGCACAAAGGGGGTAATCCGTGCAAGGATTCGCTGCCGTAAAGAGTCATTAATCGGCTCAGTTGCGAGTCATTTAAGCAAAAACTAGTCTCCTGCATTGCTAAAGGATCAAATATATATGACTTTAAAAGATCGTCAATCCGTCGATTGGTCGCTCTTTCTAGGACGTGGGCTAAAACATCGGTTGCCACACTGTAGCGCCAGTCATCACCAGGATGAAATGCTAAAGGAAGTTCAGACAATACCGCCATCATTTCGTCAAGATCACGATGTCCATTGGCTGATATTTCATGGGCTCGATAATAGGCCGCAATGGGACACCCCAGCAAAAAGTCATAAGAAAAGCCAGCCTGATGAGTGAGCAGTTGTTCCACTGTAATCAGCGTTTTTGCTTGCTCTTGCAGGCCGTTTGGGAACAACACTGTCATGTCTTTAAAGCGGGGATCAAAGTCAGCCACAGTATCGTAAAGGTGCAGTTCTCCGCGTTCAATGAGCATTATTGTAAGCACAGATACAATAGGCTTTGTCATTGAATAAATACGATAAATAGCCTGTGGACGAATCTCTTGCTTTTGTGCTGTGCGCGCATAACCGCAGGCGCCAGAGGTTTTGAGTTGTCCTGACTTTTCAATCTGCCACTCAATGCCACTGAATTTCTTATCGTCAACATATCGCTGCGCGACTTGATGGACTGTGTTACTCATACCAAACCCTCAAAAACTCAACAGTTATAATGGCCTAGCTAACTCAACTTCCATCATGTTAGACCAATTAGAGCTGTTACTTGAAGCTATAAACTAGCCTATTCAAAACATTTATCCAAGTCTATTGATCATTATTATGGTGCTTATTAAAAGTTGCATAGAAACCCGATAGCAGGCATTTTAAATTTGGAACTTTAAGGTAGGGACTAGTCTGTCAGTCAAACCACGTTCTGTGTTCTTGCAGCAAAGGTTGAGGAAGTGGTCGCTCCAACCCACTCAAATGACACCCTTAAACAGAAGATTCAATGTGTCCACCGTCGGCACCATAAAAAACCACCCAAGTTGCAAAGTCTGGGGTAAATGCTTCAAAGCGGTGCTCTGTGTTAGCAGACACAAATAATACTTCCCCCGATTCAAACTTATGCCTAGCACTGCCGTTTACAAAATAACCTGAACCAGAGACGACAAAGTACAACTCATCCCTAAAATGGGGTTCCTGCAGATCAACCCCTATGGGTTTGTAATATTCAAGCACTGTTGTTCCATGCCTAAACATTTCAATAAAAGGCATGTCAGTAGACAACAGTTTTTCAGAGGCATGGGTCTTGGTTAATCTAAGCGTTGTTTCCATCATGAAGTCCTTATGTGAATAACTTCAACGGCTCTATCAGAGGCCAAGGTATAAAAAGCTTTAGGCTTTTTGATAAACTATTTTTCGGCTTGAATCATCATATTAAAGTGTAGTGGAAAAATGTAATTTTGCATGAGCCAGAGTTTGTGTTTAATGCGGCTTTGGTCGTGCCAATCTATTGAGCGTGCGACAATTAATAAAGTTGCTCTTATACTTAGTGGTGCGAAAGCTCAGTTAAAAACTATCCTAAGGCAGCAGAACATGACCTCAATTAAGCGCTTAATATCAATGGCTCTGGCTCTGGCTTTAGTTGGGCTTAGCGCGGCTCCTGCCTATGCCCAGTGCCCAACTCTTTCTGAGTTATCCATGGACCAAGCCTTAATGTGGTCTGGAAAGCCTAAAGTAGGCAAGACCTACAAAGCGCAAAGCTGGCGCGTGCAAGATGGTGATAGCTTAAGTTTACCTGAGGGGCATCGGTTGCGGCTGGGCCAAATCAATACGACGGAAATGGCTAATAAAAATCGTCCAGCAGAGGCCTTTGCTCAGCAAGGTAAAGACCAACTAACTCAGCAACTGCGTCAGCAAGATGCTATTTTCTTAAAGCTTCTACCTGCCATTAAAGATCATTATGGGCGCTGGTTGGTCAAACTTTATGATGGCACTGGGGTGAACGTGGAAGCCTCTTTAGTGGCTCAAGGATTAGCTTATGTGATTAGTATGGATGGCCAGGGTGCAGCGCGGTGTTTATGGCAGCAAGAAAAAGTGGCTCGCAGCCAAGGATTGGGGCTTTGGCAGGCCGCAATATCGCAAGTGCGCAAGGCGTCTTTATTAACAGCCACACAAGGTGGCTTTATGCGGCTAAAAGGTTTGGTCACCGATATAAGTCAAAGCCAACGCCACTGGTATATTGGACTTGAGGGGCATGTGGCCGTGAAAATAGCAAAACTTAGAATGGCTCAGGCACCATTGAGGATTAAGAGTCAAACCCAATTAGAACGGTGGATTGGGCAAACAATTACTGCTCGGGGCTGGCTGGCTTGGCGCAAACTCAATAAAAAACAGCGTAAAAAAGGTTTTAAGGCGGGTGTAATGACCCTAAATCATGTGCATATGCTCGAACGAGCCCCAGGCCTAAGTAGTGACTAAAATACCTGTTCTGGCGCGGCTTCTTGGTTTTTGCCACTAGTGTCAGAGCCAGTCGTTTTAGGCAATGCCATTTGTTTAGGAGTGCGTTCTGCCCGAAAAATTTCTTCTACTGCTGACGCATCACCGGGTCTTGCTAACTCTCCAGTGGCTTCATCAATTTTGATAGTGACCATGTCATCAGGCTGTTGCCGTTGAGTTTGAGGCACATCTTTGAGAGCGATTTCCATAAAATCAATCCAAATAGGTAAGGCTGCTGTACTACCAAATTCATTTTTACCTAGGGTTGTAGGTTGATCAAAACCCACCCATGCTGTGGCTACCATGGCGTCTACATAACCAGAGAACCAAGCATCTTTTTGGTCATTGGTGGTGCCTGTTTTTCCTGCGAGGTCATCACGGTTGAGTTTTTTAGCTTTACGAGCGGTGCCCTTTTTTACCACGTCTTGCAAAATAGTATGCATAATATAATTAACCCGTTCGTCCATGATTCGTGGAGCAATGGGTAAATGAGTTATGGGGCGCGCTAACTCAGTATTTTGCTGCGCATCTTCTTGATCTAGAGCTTGGTCTAGAGCCACGATGGCCACATCGTTAATGACAGTTGTTTGTGTATCTTCTGACTGACCTAGGTCAACTTCATCCGTGTGTCTGACGTAATCGCAGTTAGGGCATACGGTATTGGGTTGAGCTTGGTATAGGACTTTGCCCAGGCTATCTTCAATGCGCTCTATAAAATAGGGCTTCACTTGGTAGCCTTGGTTAGCGAAACTTGCGTATGCAGTGGCCACATCGATAGGTGGCACGCTAGCACTACCCAAAGCTAGGGACAAGTTACGAGGCAACTGCTGCGGCTTAAAACCAAATCGCGTGGCATAATTAATGGCTGATTTGATGCCAATCTCGCGCAAGATGCGAATTGAAACAAGATTACGTGATTTATAGAGGGCTTTGCGTAATCGGGTTGGACCGAAGAACTTTCCGCTGTAGTTTTCTGGGCGCCATGAGCCCTCAAGGCTGGCGTCATTAAACACGACAGGTGCATCGTTGATCAAAGTAGCAGCGGTGAAATCTTGTTCTAAAGCCGCTGAATAAACAATGGGTTTAAAATTCGATCCAGGTTGGCGCAGGGCTTGGGTGGCTCTATTAAATTTACTATGCAAGTATTCAAATCCACCAACGAGGGCAATCATGGCGCCATCTTTTGGATCTAAGGCAATTAAGGCACCTTGAGCATCAGGCACCTGTGATAAGTACCAAACGTTGGTATCATCCTCGGCTTGGCGCACTCTAACTTGATCACCAGGACGAAGGATTTGGCTAATATTGTCTGGAGCACGACCCAAGCTATTGATTGAGAGTCGCGGTCTGACCCAGCTCATATCACTAAAATTAATGGTGATGATTTGGCCATAACGCAGCAGCAACTGAGCAGATTCCTCGTCAACTCGGCGCACGATTGCAGGTTGCAAGGGGCCAAAAACAGGTGTTCTGTTGAGGAGTTTTTCAGCGTCTTCGACATTGACGTTTGGACCGTGGTTTTTTTCTACGCCACGATACCCATGGCGCCTATCATAGGCCAATAAGCCTGTTTGCACCGCTAACTGCGCAGCGTCTTGTAGTTTGCTATCAATGGTGGTGTAAACCCGATAACCACCGGTGTAGACATCTTCAATAGGAAAGGCATCAAATAACTCACTGCGCACCATCTCAGCAACGTAAGACGCCGACGTTTCTGGTTTTAAGCTATGAAAACGGGCCGTGATTGGCGTCTCGATGGCCACTTCAAACTGCTCTTGTTGGATATAATTAAGCTTCAACATACGGCCTAATATCCAATCCCTCCGAATTTTGGACCGAGTCGGATTAGAAATTGGGTTATATTTTGATGGCGCTTTATAAAGCCCTGCCAGCATGGCTAACTGGGGTAGGTCTAACTCGCTGATTGAACGGCCGTAATAAACATGTGATGCGGCCTCTATGCCATAAGCTCGGTGACCCATAAACATTTTGTTGAAGTACATCTCCAAAATCTGTTTTTTACTGAGCTCTTGCTCAATCTGAAACGATAAAAGTATTTCATTAAATTTGCGGATAAAAGTTTGGTCAAGGGTTAACAAGTAATTACGCGCGACCTGCATGGTAATGGTACTGCCGCCTCCTTGAATCTTTCCACCTGCTTGAACCATGCGTACGGCGGCTCTTAAAAGTGCTTTAGGGTCGACACCGTAATGACTGTAAAAATTCTCATCTTCGGCTGACAGTAAGGCGTCAATGTAAAGTTGTGGAACTTGGTCAATACTTAAAGGAATGCGACGCTGCTCACCAAATTCTGAAATCAATTTACCATCGCGGCTCATGACTCTTAAAGGCGTTTGTAGGTGGTAATCCCTTAAGCTATTGACGTCAGGCAAGCGCGGCACTAGGAAAAACCAGGTGACCGCCAAAATGACCATAGTCGCAACGATTCCTAGTATAAAAGTCCATTTAAAAAGGCGACTTATTAATGACATGCTATGCTTTAACTCTAGGCAATAATGGAAATGAATTGAACGAACCCAGCGAAAGTATATAAGAAATATATAGTTTAGCCACCCAAGGATGGGGATAATGTTAACACTCTTAACGAGACTTAGGATAAAACCCTTTGTTTTGGGTATCGATTGGCAAGCTGATCACCTGCGAGCTGTGTTGTTAAGGTTTGCCAATAAAGCTAATACTCCCACAGATCGAGAACTATTGGGGCAGTGGTGTTTTTCGTTGCCGATGAGTGTAACTGCTGCTCCCATTCGATTCCCATCGGCATGGCAAGACTTTATTAGCCAGACCATAAGTAGACTTGGCAGCGCTCCTTTACAGATCAATGTGGGTATTCCTAATCAGCTTTGTACTTGGTTGCACTGCCCGGAAGTAGCCCCTTTAAAACATACGAATTTAATTGCACTACAACTTCATTATCAGCGTATAGCAGCAGCAGCTCTTAATGCTGAGCCTGCTAATCTGTGTGTTTGTCATTTACGACTGGCCCCAAATTTTAGTTTTTTGGTGGTGACTAAACGCCATTACGAGGAGCGTATAGGGCACCTCATAATGAGTGTGCACGATGCCATCCAAGGGTCTGTAGTGGGTGGTATTGAACCCCAAGGCTACACCCAAGTTTTTACACCTAGTTGGGTTGATGACGCCTATGGGATGGCTTGGTTTATGGCTGATAAAACGAGGCCAACTTTATGCTAGTCTGGCGCCAACCTAAACCCAACCAAGTTAATTTTTCTCCTTGGCTAGAATACTATCTGGTCAGTAGGCGGCATATGCGTTGGCTTTTATACGTTAGTGCTATGGTGATTATTTTACTCGGTTTGGCTGCTGGTGGAATCTTGTATTGGAATCTTTTTCAAATGCAGTCTCAAGTGCGAAGGCAAGTTAATCTTGGTGCGCAAGAGTTACAGCTCGAGCAGCAGCGGGCATGGGCTGAATCTGCGCCACAAAGGCGGATGCAATTGCAGCGGGTCATGCAGGGCCAGCAAGATTTTTATGCATGGTGGCCAGCGCAGCAGTTGTCTACCTTATTAGCGCAACTTGAATCCTCTCAAAGGCTGAAGAGTTGGCATTGGCAAATGGGAAGCACACATCAATCAGTGGTGTTTACCATCGTGGGTGAGGGCCATTGGCAAGGTGGGTGGCAAAAGATACTCAATCTATGGCCTTCACTCCGTCTGCAAGAACTGGGACCTGAGGATAGGGGTTGGAGATTTGAAGCAAGCTATTTAATCGCTCCCAGTTCTTTCATATCTGTTAAACCTCTCCTAGATTTTATAGATGTGTCCGGGTCTTCGAATCATATTCTTCAAGGGCTACCAACCCAATCTTTGGAGCTCCAATTAACACCACCCGCGTTAGATGAAGCTTTTAGTTTCAGTGCTAGTGCCAAAGCTAGCAGCACCAAAGTAAAAGCCCAAGTGGCGTTGGGGGCTATTACTGAGCTAACTCATCAAGCTGAAAAATATGGTCAAGGTGTTGAGTTTGTTAGAGACCAAGGCGTGCAGCTAAAAATGCGTTTAAATGCTCAGCAGTGGTCAAGCCTAGCACCCTTGCCCAGTGCAGTGGGTTGGCGATTGCAGGCCGTCACTGTTCAACAAACATTGCTTGGGCAGTGGTTAATATCGATTCAGTGGTTGCCCAGTATTGAAGCGCCATCTGACTTTTTAAGAGTGGCCCCCAGTGCTGAAATCCAGGCAACAATCCAAAGCAATATGCACTATTACGCTCAAACATTTGAAGCCCAAGCCGTGTTGTCTGCAGACTTGACGTCTCAGACGCCCCTAGGTTCGATTGAACCTGCTCAACCCCGGTCGCAGTCTGCCAGTGAGTTTCAGTTTTTGGGTTACAGCCAACAACAAGGTCAAGTTCCCGTGGCTTGGATTAAGTCTCTACTAACTAACCAGCTATCGCGGGCTGAGGTGGGTCATCAAATCGACGGCTGGCATGTGTTTCATATTAATGCCCAGCGGGTTCATTTAAGTCGTGGGCCACATGACCTGACCCTAAAGCGCAACTGCCTTGTTGGAGTTTGCAAACATGAATAAATTAACGACAGTGTATTTTTTGCTCCTGCTATCACCTCTTATCAATGCAAAACAGATTACTATGGAGGTGCATAAAGTGCCGCTAGTGGATGTGTTGTACGAGCTTGCGGAGGCAGCCCAAGTAAACTTGGTGGTGACTCAAGGGTTGGGTTTTGAAGTGAGTCTTTTGCTGCAGAATGTGGATGCAAAATCTGGATTAGTGCTCGTGTGCACAAGTGTCAATTTAGATTGTGAGTATTCTCAACAAGGTCTAGTTGTCAGTTTGGCGTCTGAAGGGCCAAAAACAGAAGTATTGCCGTTACATCAAGTAAAGCTTAATTATGCTGAAGCAGACACGATTTTAATTGCCTTAAAAAGCGCTCAATCTATGTTGTCTCCCAGAGGCCAATTATTGGCAGATAATCGTAGCCAGCAAATTTTTGTGTACGATGATGAGGCCCATACAGCTACCTTAATTGAGGCGATAAAACATTTAGATCAGCCGCTTGAGCAAATGCTAATAGAAGGCCGCATTGTCATTGTCAAATCAAGCCTTGGTCAGTCGAATAGCTTAGATTTTATTGGTAAAATAGGCGCTAAGAGGATTCTGGGTGCTACTAATAAAACACCGTTGGGTGTCAGCTTTAACCCACTAGGAGGTAGCTTACAGCTGGGCTTAGTGGGGACTCATGTGATGCTTAATTTGGAGTTGGCAGGGCTGGAGGCTAGAGGTTTGGTGTTAACCTTGGCACAGCCCCAAATATTAGTCCAAGAAGGTTATGCAGGCAGTATTCAAACGGGTCAAGAAGTGCCCTATTTGGTGGCTACTGACAATGGACCACAACAAGAATGGAAGCGGGCGGTATTGGGTTTAACAGTGACGTCAAGGGTGCTGCCCATGGATCAGGTCCAGTTAGACTTAGTGGTGGTGCAAGATTCTATTGGTGACCTATTGCCTAACGGCCAACTGGCACTCAATACCCATACATTGCAAACGAGGGCGGTTGTAGGTTTCGGACAAACCTTGGTAATAGGTGGTGCGCTTTACCAACAGCAATTAGACCGTTTACTTGTTAGTCCTGCACTTTCAGGGCTGCCCTTTGTCGGGCAGTGGTTTAAACAGCATAAACAAGGGACTGAGCGATTGGAGTTGTTGGTTTTTGTAACTCCCCGCATAGTTAACCCTTGATTATATTATGCTAAGTCCCCATAATTTAAACCATCCACCCGGCAGTGGGCATTGAGTGCTAGACGACCGGGTTTTGTTGTTGCTGTTCCTAAAAGGAATTTCATTGTGAATATATTTTTAATTGGCCCCATGGGTGCTGGTAAAAGCACCATTGGTCGTCAACTCGCACGCGAGCTAAAGCTAGAGTTTTTAGATACTGACCGAGAAATTGAGGAAAGGTCAGGCGCGGATATCCCTTGGATTTTTGATGTTGAAGGTGAGGCAGGGTTCCGTAAGCGCGAAGCTAACATGATTTCTGAGTTGACTGAGCATAGAGATTTAGTCATGGCTACAGGTGGTGGGGCGGTGGAGTTATCTGAAAACCGTCAACACTTGTCTGCTCGTGGCACAGTGGTGTACTTATTTGCTACCGTCGAGCAGCAGCTTGAGCGCACTTCAAAAGATAAAAATCGGCCCTTGCTTCAAAGCGAAGATCCTGAACAAGTGCTGCGAGATTTGTTTGCTCATCGACATGCCTTATACGAAGAAACAGCTGATATACAGGTGGCTACAGGTGCTCAAAACCCGCGCTTATTAGTGGCAGAAATTATTAAACAAATTGAAGCGATCCGCTCCCTATAAATTTTCCAGTCTAATGTAAGGCTGTTATGGACGATAACCCCCAATGACCGCTGCCCAGCACATATTATCTGTTGAACTAGGTGATCGAAGCTATCCGATTTACATAGGTAGTGGGTTATTGCAGCAGGCGCAGTTGCTGCGTCAGCATATTACTGGTAAACAAGTCTTGATTGTGACCAATGACACCATTGCGTCACTCTACTTACCAACCATATTAAAAACTTTAGAAAGCCTCCACATTGATGGCCTACAAACTGACACTGTGGTGCTTTCAGATGGTGAACAACACAAGCACCTTGAGACGGTGAGTTTGATTTGGGATCATTTGCTGCAGCAGCGCCATAATCGCACGACGACCATAATTGCCCTAGGGGGTGGCGTTATTGGTGACATGGCAGGCTACGCGGCGGCAGCCTATCAGCGTGGGGTCAATTTTATACAGATTCCGACGACGTTATTATCACAGGTAGATTCCTCTGTGGGTGGAAAAACTGGCGTTAATCATCCTCTTGGTAAGAATATGATTGGCGCCTTTCATCAGCCACAATGTGTGATTATCGATACCCAAACCCTACAATCTTTACCCGCTCGAGAATTATCTGCAGGCCTAGCTGAGGTCATTAAGTATGGACTTATTGCTGAACCAGAATTTTTTGCTTGGTTAGAACATAATATTACTGGCCTACTCGAACTAACGCCTCATCTAATCAGCAAAGCCATCTACCAGTCATGCGCATGCAAGGCTCATATTGTGGCTGCTGATGAGCGTGAACAAGGGCAACGGGCGTTGCTCAACTTTGGTCATACATTCGGCCATGCCATAGAAACAGAAATGGGTTATGGTAATTGGTTGCACGGCGAAGCCGTGGGCGCTGGGATGGCGATGGCAGCAGATTTATCATGTCGCTTGGGATGGATTTCAGAGGCCCAACTGCAACGTATCCAGCGTCTGTTGCAGGCGTCTGGGTTGCCTTTTTGGGGCCCAGAAAAAATGCAAGCAGACACCTACCTCAGGCATATGCAGGTGGATAAAAAAGTGACCGATGGTACGATTCGCTTAATACTGCTAAGACAACTGGGTGAAGCGATAGTCACATCAGACTTTGGAAGCGATATGCTCCTGCAAACCTTTGATCAGCCCATGACAGTATAGGAGGTTAAGACCGTGAGTTCGTCCGTCCATAAACTCCCCACTGCTGGTAACCTTGACCTCGCCTACAGCGCGTATGTTGATCAATTGAATCAACAGGAAGAAACATCCCAAAGCACTAATTTAGAGGCATTTGAATATCAAGCCAAAGCTCGTAGCCGGCAATTAGACACACTGCTACATTTAAGTCACTTTTCTGATTATTTAGTGCTCATCAGTGCGCCTTCAGGTGCGGGAAAAACAACTTTTATTGAACAATTTTTACGTGTGCAACCTGCTGACGCCTGTATCGTGCATTTAGTTTTAGATGAATGGGTTACTGCACCTTGGGTGGTCCGTCAACTAGCCCAACAGTTACCCTTGCAGATCCCTGATCATGCCAGCCTAGAAGAGAGCATTCTGGCCATACAAGAATTGGCACAAGAGTTAACTTTGCAAAAAGAAGTGCTGTTGGTGGTAGTGGATAATGCTCAGTGTTTAGACGAAGATGCTCTAGAGCTGCTGGCTAATTTATTGCCTCGCAGCGCTAAAGTAGACTCTCGCCCACATGTGATCCTATGCGCTGATCATAGTGTAGTAGAGCGCATTGAAGCGCCCCAGTTCGCAGAGCTTAGACAAGAACGCTTTTATCATCTTGTGCTTGCACCTTTTAGCCAAGAAGAAAGTGCAGACTATTTGCGTCAACGTTTGCAGTTGATCGGTATTAGTCATAGCCTAGCTCCTATCCAATTATTACAATTACACCAGCTGGCAAAGGGTAATCCAGGTTACCTTAATATGTTAGTCAATAAAGCCCTCAATAAGGGTAGTTTTGGGCAGCAATCAGGCTTGCCATGGCTGCACATAGCCACCACGACTATTGTAGTGGCAGTATTGGCAAGTATTTGGTTAATGAACGATGAACCTACAAAGTTAGTGTTACAAAATGAAGTAGATGTTCAGCCAGTGATAGAGGCGTTGGAAGCGTCACAAAAAGAGTCACGAGAAGGGGGTTTAGAAGAGGGCCCTATCGCGCAGGCGCTGCCACCTTTGGAACCCATTGAGCTGTCATTAGCACCACAAAATGTAAGCCTTGAGCCTAAAATAGAAAGCGTGCAAAAACCTTTGCTAGAGCCAGATGTTGAGGTGACAATTACCCCAGACAACAAGCCTAAACTGGATCCACCAACCCCAATAGCCTCACCAGCGCAAACTGAGGCCGTGATATCAAGACCAGAGTTAGAAGTGTGGCCTTCAGCAACCTCCACCACGAAGCAGCCCTATAGCTTCGCAGCTTTACTAGAGCTACCCAGTAATCATTACAGTTTGCAGATTCTTGGAGCGCGCTTGGAAACGACCATAGAAGCATTTGTGAAGGGCAGAAAATTCACGCAACCGTACTACATTCTTCAATTAGAAAGGGGTGGTAAGCCATGGTTTATGTTGCTTGTAGGAAACTATGCCAGCTCTAAGGATGCCAAAAGTGCCATCTCATCCTTACCCGCAGCCTTGCAGAATCAAAAGCCTTGGGCGCGACCTGTATCAAAAATCCAACAGCAGATTCGTAATAAATTCAACACAAGTGGTGAATAACTTTTACAAATTCGGCGATCGTCGCCAATTGTGTAGGTATTTATGCCATTTATAACTAAAATAATTTGTTAGCTGTGGTTTTCTCATGTAGGATGTTCTTCCATTTGTTGATTAGATATATCTATAAGCTCTAATAAGAGTTTTTGATTACAGCAAGTGTCCTACTGACTCTTGTTTCATTTTGCGACAGTTTCTTTGGCACTTGCTAACACCGTGGTGGCTTTATTGTCATCCAGATTAGCGAGAGAGACACTGATGAGCGCTGGCTTTTTTAATCCCAAAGAATTTAAAGATAACTGTGGCTTTGGTCTTATCGCCCATATGCATGGTGATCCCAGTCATGATTTATTACAAAAGGCCATCGAGTCCCTGACTTGTATGACTCACCGCGGTGGTATAGCGGCTGATGGCAAGACGGGCGACGGGTGTGGTTTGTTGCTGCAGATGCCAGATCACTTTATGCGGCAGGTAGCACTGGATAACTTCTCAGAAGAACTTGCAGAGTCCTATGGTGTGGGCATGGTGTTTTTGTCGCAAGATGAAGACAAGGCCGCTCATTCTCGTAATGTGTTAAATCAAGCCATTGAAGATAACGGTTTAGAACTTGTCGGATGGCGTGAAGTCCCCGTAGACGCGGCTTGTCTTGGGCCTATTGGTGCGCAGTGCCAGCCTCGCATTGAACAAGTGTTTGTTAATAGCCCTGGACTGCGTGGGGAAGTATTAGAAGCACGGTTACTCGTGGCTCGCAAAACGACCATGTATGCCTTAACAGTAGATGAAGACTTTTACGTCTGCAGTCTGTCTCATCGCGTGGTTTCTTATAAAGGGTTGATGATGCCGGTAGATTTGCCGGTATTTTATAAAGATTTAGGTGATCCGTCTTTGACCACGGCCATTTGTACCTTTCACCAGCGTTTCTCCACTAATACACTACCCCGATGGCCTTTAGCTCAACCCTTTCGTTTCCTAGCCCACAATGGTGAAATCAATACTATTGAAGGTAACCGAAACTGGGCGAAAGCACGCCAAAATATATTAGCCACTCCATTGATTCCAGAACTTCAAGAACTAGAAGGTGTGGTAAATACCACGGGTTCTGACTCATCCAGTATGGATAACATGCTTGAATTGATGGTGTTGGGTGGTATGGATGTTTTCCGTGCCCTGCGCCTAATCATGCCCCCAGCTTGGCAAAACGATGAGTTAATGGATCCAGAATTACGCGCCTTTTATGAATACAATTCTATGCATATGGAAGCTTGGGACGGCCCAGCTGGTATGGTATTAAACACGGGTCGGTATGCCGTATGTTTGCTTGATCGCAATGGGTTACGCCCTTCCCGGTGGGTCATGACAAAAGATGATTATTTAGTCACTGCTTCAGAAATTGGCACCTTTGATTATGATCCCTTAGATGTGGTAGCTAAAGGCCGTGTGGGTCCTGGACAAATTTTGGCAGTGGATACTCACACTGGCGAAATCATGCACACTAAAGATATTGATGATCGTCTAAAAGCTTCTCAACCCTACAAAAAGTGGTTGCGAAAGTCAGCTATTCGTTTAGAGGGCACCTTGGATGAAGAGCAATGCTTTGAGGACTTTACTGAAGCTGAGCTTAAGCAGCACATGAAAATGTATCAGGTGACTTTTGAAGAGCGTGATCAAGTCATTCGTCCCTTAGCAGAAAGCGCCCAAGAAGCAGTGGGGTCTATGGGTGATGATACGCCTATGGCCGTATTATCTAGTCGCGTTCGCAGTGTGTATGAGTATTTTCGCCAGCAGTTCGCCCAAGTCACTAACCCACCGATAGACCCTCTGCGCGAAGCTGTGGTCATGTCTTTGGAAACCTGCTTAGGCAAAGAGCGTAATATCTTCCAAGAAGGGCCAGAACTTGCCAAGCGCATTGTTCTTGGTTCACCCATATTGTCAGCTAGTAAATATACGAGCTTGTTGCACATGAATGTACCGGGTTTTAAGGTGCAGATCATCAATCTAAATTATGAGCCTAGTGTGGGTTTAGAGGTAGCGATTAAGTCGGTTTGTAAGCAAGCCGAAGAAGCTGTGCGTAAGCGTATTGGCGTTGTGGTTTTAAGTGACCGTGAGATTGAAAAAGGCAAGCTCCCAATTTCGGCAGCAATGGCTACGGGTGCTGTTCATCACCACCTCACCAACACTGGTTTGCGCTGTGATGCGAACATTGTGATCGATACCGGTAGTGCAAGGGATTCCCATCACTTTGCCGTATTGATTGGGTTTGGAGCGACAGCAGTTTACCCTTATCTGAGTTACCGGGTCATAAACGACATGATCGCCTCGGGCGAAATTATTGGTGATCCAACGGAATGCCATAAATCCTATCGTAAAGGCATCAATAAGGGCCTACTCAAGATTATGTCCAAAATGGGCATCTCCACTATAGCTTCTTATCGTGGTGCCCAGTTGTTTGAAGCCATTGGGGTGAGTAGCAAAATTGTGGATTTATGTTTTCATGGCGTTGCTAGTCGTATTGAAGGGGCCCAGTTCTCTGATTTTGAGTTGGACCAAGGGGCTTTAGCCGCAGAAGCGTGGATTAGCCGCAAGCCAATTCAACAAGGTGGTTTACTTAAATACGTGCATGGTGGCGAATATCATGCGTATAACCCAGATATCGTGACTACGGTGCAAATGGCTGTGCAAACAGGTGATTATGCGGTGTATAAAAAGTATGCCAAGCTAGTCAATGAAAGGGGGGTAGCCTCTTTACGTGACCTGCTCAAACTGAAGTCGGTTCAGCCTATAGACATTAGTGAGGTAGAGCCTATAAGCGAGGTAATCAAACGTTTTGATAGTGCTGGGATGTCTCTTGGCGCTTTATCACCTGAAGCCCACGAGGCTTTAGCGATGGCCATGAATGAATTAGGTGGCCGCTCCAACTCAGGTGAGGGTGGCGAAGATCCAGCACGTTATGGAACCAATAAACGGTCCAAAATTAAACAAATAGCCTCGGGCCGTTTTGGCGTGACTCCCGCTTATTTGGTGAGTGCTGAAGTATTGCAAATCAAAGTGGCTCAAGGAGCTAAACCCGGAGAAGGTGGGCAACTTCCTGGCGGTAAGGTCAATGACCTCATTGCCACCTTGCGTTACTCTGTGCCGGGCGTGACCTTGATATCACCTCCACCGCATCACGACATTTATTCGATTGAAGATTTGGCTCAACTTATCTTCGACTTGAAACAGGTTAATCCAGACGCACTGGTTTCAGTGAAGTTGGTGTCCCGCCCTGGTGTGGGAACCATTGCTTCAGGTGTTGCTAAAGCTTATGCAGACCTGATCACTATTTCTGGCCATGATGGTGGCACGGCGGCTAGCCCGCTGACCTCTATTCGCTATGCTGGATCACCTTGGGAGTTAGGCCTTGCCGATGCTCACCAATCTTTGCGGGGCAACGGGGTGCGTGGCAGAGTCAGAGTACAAACAGATGGGGGCCTTAAAACGGGTGTCGATGTTGTTAAAGCTGCCATGTTAGGTGCTGAAAGCTTTGGCTTTGGAACCTTACCTATGGTTGCGTTAGGGTGTAAGTATTTACGCATTTGTCACCTTAATAACTGCGCCACTGGTGTTGCCACTCAAAATCAACAACTGCGCGACCACCATTTTCGTGGAACTGTCGACATGGTCAAACATTTATTCACCTTTATTGCTGAAGAAACTAGAGAGGTGATGGCTGAACTTGGTGTGCGTAGTATTGAGGAATTAGTGGGCCGCAGTGAACTTTTAGAGGTGGGTGGTGGCGTCACTGCCAAACAACGTAACTTAGACTTATCGCCTCTATTGAGTCAAGCTGGCATTGACCCTAGCCAACCTCATACGGTTCAGGTAAATAATAACCAACCCTATGACCCAGGCACCATGAACCAACTGATGTTGGCGCAAATGGAAGATGCAATTATTCACTCAAAAGGTGGTGAGTTTAAGTTCGACCTCACTAACTGTGATCGCTCGGTTGGGGCTCGAGTTTCTGGTGCTATTGCTAAAATTCACGGTAACCATGGTATGTCGGAGCACCCACTAGAAGTGCATCTCAAGGGCATAGCAGGTTTAAGTTTTGGTGTATGGAATGCTGGTGGTTTGAACATGTACCTAGAAGGCGATGCCAACGATTATGTGGGTAAGGGTATGGCTGGTGGTAAACTGGTCATTTATCCGCCTAAAGGCTCTAGTTTTAAATCAAACATTACGTCTATTATGGGCAATACTTGTTTATATGGTGCAACGGGCGGCAGTGTTATGGCTGCGGGTTGCGCAGGTGAGCGCTTTGCTGTGCGAAATTCGGGAGCCCACGCGGTAATTGAGGGTGCTGGCGATCATTGTTGTGAGTACATGACTGGCGGGGTGGTTACTGTGCTTGGGGCTACAGGGTATAACTTTGGTGCGGGCATGACGGGTGGTTTTGCCTTTGTACTAGACGTAGATCGGACTTTTGTAGACAAGTACAATAGCGAGTTGGTCGAGATTCACCGTATTCGTGGTGAGCATATGGAAGAGTATCGCAGTTACTTGCGTAGGGTACTGCAAGATTTTTCTGTAGCCACGGGCAGTCGCTGGGGTAAAGAGCTAAGCAATCATTTTGAAGACTATGTGAGTAAGTTTTGGTTAGTGAAACCCAAAGCTGCAAACTTGCAGCAACTCATGGCTAACACTCGAACCAAGACAGAATAAACGACGGTTTTTAGAAACATATTACCAAGCATACGAGGTCACTATGGCTCAACGATTAGACAATCATTTTCAATTCATCGATGTCGGACGACAAGATCCTGTAAAAGTGCATCACAATGTACGGAAACGCCAGTTTGCTGAAATCTATCAACCATTCTCTGAGGTCGAAGCTAAGCCCCAAGCTCACCGATGTTTAGAGTGTGGTAACCCCTACTGTGAATGGAAGTGCCCAGTGCACAACTACATTCCTAACTGGCTTAAGCTGGTTTCTGAAGGCAATATTCTCGAAGCTGTGGAGTTATGTCACCAAACGAACTCCTTGCCAGAAGTGTGTGGCCGAGTGTGCCCACAAGATCGACTATGTGAGGGTGCTTGTACACTCAATGATGGTTTTGGCGCAGTAACCATTGGTTCGGTAGAAAAGTACATTACTGACACTGCCTTTGCGATGGGTTGGACACCAGATCTTAGCCATGTCGTTGAGACTGGCAAAAAAGTGGCTGTCATTGGTGCGGGTCCTGCAGGCCTCGCTTGTGCAGACGTATTAACACGCAATGGTGTTTCATCTGTAGTATTTGATCGATATCCAGAAATTGGAGGATTACTTACCTTTGGTATTCCAGAGTTCAAACTAGAGAAGCCCGTAATGGCCAAGCGTCGTGAAATCTTTGAAGGCATGGGTATCGAGTTTAAGCTCAATGTAGAAATAGGTACAGACATCACCCTAGATGAGCTGATGGAAGAGTACGATGCCGTATTTATGGGCATGGGTACCTACAAATCCATGCGGGGCAATTTTCCAGGTGAGGATTTAGAAGGGGTGCATGAAGCTTTGCCTTATTTGGTTTCCAACATTAATCGACGTATGGGTTTTGAAAAATCACCAGATGATTTTATTGATTTGAAAGGTAAGAAAGTAGTCGTTTTAGGGGGTGGTGATACGGCTATGGACTGCAACCGCACGGCTATTCGCCAAACTGCGGCTCACGTTTATTGCGCTTACCGTCGTGACGAAGCCAATATGCCCGGCTCGTTTAAGGAAGTAGCAAACTCCAAAGAAGAAGGTGTGGAGTTTTTGTTTAACCGCTCACCTGTCGAAGTCATGGGTGAAAATGGCAAAGTCACAGGCGTTAAGCTAATCACAACTGAGCTTGGTGAAGCCGATGAAAATGGTCGCAGTCGACCTGTGGCAGTGGTAGGAAGTGAAGAAATTATTGCTGCAGACGCAGTGATTGTAGCCTTTGGTTTTAGCCCAAATCCAATGCCTTGGATGACTGATGCCGGAGTTGAGCTGGATAAGCTAGACCGTATACAAGTCCAACGAAGTGCTGACTTGGCGGCTAAAACATACGCTTTTCAAACCACCAATGCAAAAATATTTGCTGGGGGTGACATGGTTCGGGGTTCAGATCTAGTCGTCACGGCGATTGATGAAGGTCGAAGAGCAGCAGATGGAATTTTAGATTTTCTCCAAGTGTAAGGCCGTCAATGAACGCTAAAGTAAAACTTGATTAAAGACGCCTTAAGGCCTGCTTAATTGTCACAATCCGTGACAATTAAGCAGGTCATCTATATCATAAGCTCCAATGTTTATTATCTCGCCTCAAGGCCCTATTGCCCCATGAACGCCGCCAAACCTGAATTAAAAAACGATCGATTTCTTCGTGCTCTTATGGGGCAACCTGTGGACGCAACCCCAGTATGGATGATGCGACAAGCAGGTCGTTACTTACCAGAATACCGTGCCTTAAGAGCAGAAGCAGGTGACTTTTTAAGCCTTTGTAAAAACGCAGATTTTGCGTGTGAGGTTACTCTTCAACCCCTACGCCGCTATGACTTAGATGCGGCCATCTTATTCTCAGATATCCTCACAATTCCAGATGCAATGGGTCTTGGGCTTTATTTTGAGACCGGTGAAGGCCCTAAGTTTGAAAAGCCAGTGCGCACAGAGGCAGACGTTACCGCCCTAACAGTGCCTGATATGGACGCGGACTTGGGTTATGTCATGAACGCGGTAAGCACCATTCGCAGCGCTTTGTCTGGTGACGTGCCGTTAATTGGATTTTCTGGTAGCCCTTGGACTTTGGCGACTTATATGATTGAAGGCGGCTCTAGTAAAGACTTTCGCCAGATCAAAGCGATGATGTATTCAACCCCAGAGTTACTGCATCAAGTACTTAGTGTATTGGCTGATTCCGTGATTGCTTACTTGAATGCCCAAATTGCAGCGGGCGCTCAAGCAGTGCAGATCTTTGATACTTGGGGTGGTGTGTTGAGTGGTCCTTGTTACCAAATTTTCTCATTGGATTATATGCAACGCATCGTTAATGGCCTCACCCGTGAATCTGAGGGTCGCTCTGTGCCCATTATTTTGTTTACTAAAAACGGTGGCCAGTGGCTAGAAAAAATGGCCGCTACAGGAGCTGACGCTCTGGGTTTAGATTGGACCATAGAAGTGGGCCAGGCCCATAGTCGTGTTGGCAGTAAAGTCGCTCTGCAAGGCAATATGGACCCAAGTGTTTTATATGCAGATGCACCTACTATCCAAGCCGAAGTAGGCCGTATTTTGGCAGATTTTGGCAGCAATGATGGCCATGTCTTTAATTTGGGTCACGGCATTCATCAATTTGTAGACCCCCAAAGTGCTAAAACATTTGTGGATGCGGTGCATGATCAAAGTGCCCAGTACCACTAATTAAATATTCATTAGGACCCTAACATGCCACATTGCGTTATAGAAATTGCAAACCAGTTGAGCAGCAGTGTCACCCCAGATCAGTTGTTACGTTGTGTGTTTGATGCCCATGTGAAGTCTGGGTTGTTTGATACAGATCACATTAAGGTGCGTTGCACAGGTTATGACCATCATATTTCAGGAACGGGTTCAGACCGATTTATCCATGCCACGTCACACATTAAAGTTGGCCGCACTGCTGAGCAAAAGCAACAATTAAGTAACCTGATTGTACAAGGTTTAATTGATCTGGGTATTACCTCCGCATCTATGAGCGCGCAGGTGGTCGATTTAGCGCCTAGTTATGTCACCTTTACTGATTAGGTTCGAGGGTCGAGGGTCGAGGGTTTATAGGAATAAAACTGAAATTCCTCCGACCACAGTCGCTCAAGGGATCGTCTTGGGTTAAGTGATTACTGCAAATGAACCATTGGTTACCCTGCTTAAATCATAAGCCGTAAGCTCAATCTCCAAGCCCCTGCGTCCACCACTGACATAAATACTTTTATGGGCATTTGCGCTGGCATCAATAATTGTTGTTAGTGCTCGCTTTTGTCCCACAGGGCTAATACCGCCGAGCACATATCCAGTGCAGCGTTTGACCATAACTGGATCCGCCATGGTCACTTTTTTAACGTTAAGGGCCTTGGCAACGAGTTTTAAATTGAGCTGTTGATTGACTGGCAGTATCGCCACAGCCAAAATCTTTTGACCGGTATCTACGATTAATGTTTTAAATACCTGTTGTGCATTGACTGCTAATTTTTCTGCAGCTTCGGTGCCATAAGATGCAGCCTTTGCATCGTGGATATATTCATGTAGCTTATGGTGCACACCTAAGCGAATGAGTTGGTTTATAGCAGGAGTCATGATTGATCGATTTGGCGCAAATGATGTTAATGATCAAGTATGCTAACCCTAAGTGTGCGCCCAGTCGAGGCAAAAGTAGCTTAGTCAGATTGACCACTTTTTGTTGCTCGAGTCGTTCAATGAAGGTTTATGTTTTAGCCCCTGAGCAGTATTAACTTGAGCTAACCCTTACTGTAATGAAGCATTAATATATAGGTGAGTATCAATGAACCAACAGATTGGCTTATTTCTGTTTAGCAATGATTTACGTCTGGATGACAACCCAGCTCTAGCTCTGGCTGCTTCTGAGGTTGATCAATTAATTTGTCTTTACTGCCTAGATCCCAAGCAGCCACCATCAAGCTTGCGTGCTCCAAGTAATTTATCAGCTCATCGCCATCAGTTTTTATTTGCATCACTCAACGACTTGCATAATAGCCTTAAACAACTTGATCAGGGGCTCATGGTTGCGAATGAGCCGGCCCTTGATATTATTCCTCAGCTCATTACTCAGCATAATATCGGGCACATTTATGCGAGTGAAAATGCGGGATATTACGAAAAGCAACTTTGGCAGCGTCTAACTAAGCGTTATCCTTTTATCAAATTTAAGCGCCTTGCTAGTCATACCTTGTTTACCCAATCTGACCTGCCTTTTGAACTCACAGAGTTGCCAACCTCCTTCTCTAAGTTTCGCAAACTTGTTGAGCCTCTGTCGATTCAATCTCCCTTGCCCCAGCTTAAAAGCATGCCCCCTAGCCCAATAGCCCTAATACCCCCAATGCCAAAGTCAATGGCGGTGAGTCAAGCTCCATTGTTTGAGGGTGGCGAGCAACAGGGGCGTTTGCATCTTGAGGGTTATTTTGACTCGAGGCTAGCCAGCCATTATAAGCAGACTCGCAATGGCCTTGATGGCATGGATTATTCCACCAAATTTTCCCCATGGCTGGCAAATGGAAGTCTATCAGTGCGGCGAGTGATTGACTGCTTGCGCCAATATGAGCGTGATATAGAGGCTAATGACTCAACTTATTGGATTTACTTTGAGCTACTGTGGCGGGAGTATTATCAGTGGTATGCACACCATTATGGCGTTCACCTTTTTAGTGCCAAGGGCATAAAAAATAGCAAACCCAATACTAGCTTTTACCCTGAGCGTTTCCAAAAGTGGTGTCATGGTAACACCCCTTACCCTATTGTGAATGCCTGTATGAGGCAGCTCAGGGCCACTGGTTATATGAGCAATCGTGGTCGCCAGTTGGTGGCCAGTTGCTTCGTGCATGAATTGGGCCTGGACTGGCGCTATGGGGCAGCCTACATGGAGCAGCAATTAGTTGACTATGACGTCGCTTCTAATTGGGGTAACTGGCAGTACCTTGCGGGTGTGGGTGCAGACCCTCGGGGTCATAGGCGTTTTGACTTGGCTAAACAAACTCAAACTTATGATCCGAAACAGCTCTTTATTAAACACTGGGGCGCTGATAAAAATGCGCCACCGCTGGACTCTGTAGATGCGGCTGACTGGCCGATAGTGAGTCCCTAACGAGCAGCACTTCGAAAATAGCCAAGGTCAAGCTTTGATGTATCAGTTTTTGGGACTAGCCTTTTTTGCTATACATCAAATCCCAAACCCCATGCCCCTTTCCTTCACCACGGCGCTGGAATTTAGTGCTAGGTCGAAAATCTGGCTGTGGTGAATATTGTTCATGGCCTGCTTTATTGCTATAGCCTTCAGCAGGTTCCATCACTTCCATCATGTGCTCTGCATAAGGCTGCCAATCTGTAGCCATATGAAATACACCTTCAATAGAGAGTTTTTGACGAATGTCTTGGGCAAACTTGGGTTGCACAATACGGCGCTTGTTATGCTTTTTTTTATGCCACGGGTCTGGAAAAAATAGCTGCACACCCGTTAAACTTTCATCTGCAATACATTGGGCCATGACATCAATAGCGTCATCACAAAAAATCCGGACATTACTGAGCTCTTGGGTGGCTAGGTTGTTGAGTAAGCGGCCCACGCCTGGTCGATGGACTTCAATGCCAATATAATTATTCTCAGGCATGGTGGCAGCCATGGTGGATAGGGAATCACCCATACCAAAACCAATTTCCATAATCACGGGGTGGTCATTGCCAAACAGTTCAGTAAAATTTAATAGCCCCTGACTGACTTCTAATCCATAAAACCCCCAATAGTTTTCCAAAGCATGCTCTTGGGAGGGGGTCATACGACCTGCACGTTTTACAAAACTGCGAATACGGCGAGGATTTTCAATAGTGGAAGGTGAATCAGTGGGCATAAAATTGATCTTAATATTAATAAAATGGCTGCAACCCTATTTTACCTACTAAGGACCAATAAATCAGCATGATCATGGCGTCTATAGCAGAGCAATTTGATACACTATGGGCAATATTAATTGTTCACCGTGTTATTGAAGCCTATGACGACCCTCCGTATTGCCACCCGTGAAAGCCAACTCGCCCTTTGGCAGGCCCATTTTATTAAGACAGAGTTAGAACGTCACCACCCAGATCTCACTATTGAGCTACTGGGTATGAAAACTAAGGGTGACAAAATACTTGATGTGCCGTTAGCCAAGGTGGGTGGCAAAGGTCTGTTTGTTAAAGAGCTAGAGCAGGCTATGCTGGAGGATCGGGCAGATATTGCGGTGCATTCTATGAAAGATGTACCAATGGATTTTCCACAAGGCCTAGGCTTGGCTGTGATATGTGAACGAGAAGATCCCAGTGACGCTTTTGTGAGCAATCACTTCAAACACCTCGATCAATTGCCCCATGGTGCTAAAGTAGGCACCTCTAGCCTGCGTCGACAACTGCAAATTAAAGCGCTGCGGCCTGATCTTGAGTTATTAGACTTACGTGGTAACGTGAATACCCGCTTAGCCAAATTAGATGCGGGCCAATACGATGCAATCATCCTCGCAAGTGCAGGCTTGATGCGGCTTGATTTTCAACACCGTATTCAAAGTCGGTTAACTAACGAGCAATGCTTACCGGCAGGAGGGCAGGGTGCAGTCGGCGTTGAGTGTCGGCTAGATGACAAAGTGACCCGTGCATTGTTAGCCCCTTTACATGATCAAAATTCAGCTGATCGAGTCATGGCTGAGCGAGCACTAAATAAGCATTTAGAAGGTGGCTGTCAGGTGCCGATAGCCTGTTTTGCAGAGTTAGAGGGAGACCAGCTTTGGTTGAGAGGTTTGGTGGGTGAAGTGGATGGCAGCCAAGTGATTACCACGGAAATCAGAGGCTCAAGATTGGATGCTGAACGCCTAGGCATCGCTGCAGCAGAGGACTTATTGTCTCAAGGTGCGGGTAAAATCCTGCAGGCCATCTACCATGCTCAGTAAATAAGTGATGACAGGCATGAGGGTCTTGGTGACCCGACCAACGGCACAAGCCAAGGCAATGGTTGAGTTATTGCGTAAGTATGAATTTGAGGTGCAACATCAGCCCTGTTTACAGATAGTGCCTGTGGACCCTCAATCAATGGATGGCTTGCAATGTAAGCAGTGGGCCATGGATTTGGATAATTTTGACCATATTATTGTGACTAGCACCAACGCTAGCAACTACTGGCTCGACTTGGCTGAGAATTATTGGCCCCAATGGCCTCATGGTGTCAACTGGTGGGCTCTGGGCGAAGCTACGCAAGCTCAATTAATGGCGGCAGGTATTGTGGCTGGCAAGCCTGATGCGGGTGATACCAGTGAAGATCTGCTGACTGAATTATTACCCCGCATCAAAACTCATCAAAAGGTATTAATCGTGCGCGGTTGTGGCGGCAGAGAGATACTCTCTGACGCTTTAGTAAAAGCTGGGGCTAGGGTCAATTATGCCCAATGTTACTTGCGAGACAGACCTACAATTAATCCTGAGCGAATGCTGAGTGTAAATGAGTTTGCTCCTCAAGTGGTGATACTACAAAGTGGTGAAACATTAGTTAATTTTGATCACTTGTTAAGTCACCAAGCTTGGTGTGATAAACAACGCACGATATTAGTTTTACCCAGTGCGCGAGTGGCAGAACAAGCTAAAATATTAGGCTACCAAGCATTGCTCACTAGTGGTAGTGCTAGTAACCAAGCAATGTGCGATACTTTAGTACAGAAAATACAAAAATAAGTGCCTTAATCAAACTTACCAAATAGTTACAAGGCATAGTGATAGCAGGCCGTTAGGCCGCTGAAAAAGGATGCTCAAGCAGTGACACAAGACTCAAACAAAGCCAATCAAGATGGGCCTGAAAACGCAACTGAAAACGCCCCTGAAAAGGTGTCAGATAAGGCTTTAGATCACGCTTCAGATAAAAAACCACCAGCACCTAAAACATCTCAAGCGGCTAAAGTTTCTAAACCTGCAGACAGAGCAAGTGTGGCAAAAACAAAGCCTGTGGTCCGCACTAACCAAGCCAAGGTTGGCCTGTTGTGGGTCGTAGTGTTGCTACTCATTGTTATGGTAGTGGGTCTAGGTTACTGGCAATGGCAAGCACAATCTCAAAGAGCCACCCTCACAAACGATCAAAGTGGTCAATCTGACAACTTACAATACTGGCAGCAGCAACAACAAGTGTTGGCAAAAAAGCTAGATGCTTTAAGGCTTTCAAACGAGGTTGCACTGAACACCATGAGCGCGCAACAAACAAACTTGGAAAATAACCAAACGCGCATGGATGGGGCCCTAGTTTCAGCACTAGAAGCGGTGGCTAAAAATCAATTAGATGAGGGTCAGGCATTACCCCAGTGGGAACTGGCAGAGGCCGAATATCTGCTACGACTGGCCAGCCAACGTTTAGCTATGGAGCAGGCGAGTGAGTCTGCTGTTGCTTTGCTTAAAGCAGCGGACATCATTATTAGAGATAGTGAGCAAGTCGGCACTTATGGGATTAGGCGAGCAATTGCTGCAGACCTAGCTGCGCTTTCTTTGGTTCCAAGTGTGGATGTTGAAGGTGTCTACGCGAGTCTTGCAGCCCTTTCCAGTTTGGCCGCTCAGCTTACTTTCATTCCACCTCATAGCGACCTAACCCTGGTGCCAAAGATAGTGCCAATTAATGTTCAGTCAACTGCGATGCTGGCATCAGTGAACAACAGCGATTGGGCACAGTCCATGTGGCAAGGTGTTAAACACGTCGGTGCAAATGTATGGGGTGAATTAAGACAACTGGTCAAGGTGCAGTCGCGCACCCAAGAGGATCAACAGTTACTCACCCCAGCAGCCGAGCTATTAGTGCGCATGCGCATTGAAATGGCATTAAGCCAAACTCAAGTCGCCCTGTTGCGCCGCCAACAAACCATATATGACCAATCCTTGGTCAGCGTAAAGCAGCTCCTAGGGCAGTATTACCGATCCAGTGATTTGGTTTCCCAAGCGATACTGACTCAGATTGAGATCCTAGAGAAGGTCAAGGTATTGGTGAATATGCCCAATATCAATGGCTCTTTGACCGCTTTGCAAGCATTTATTAGCACCTTGCATGAAACCCCAACAGAGCCTTTGGTGGGAGAATAAAGTATGCGTTTTTTACTTCTCATTATTTTATTGGTATTGCTAGGGGGTGCCGGACTGGGCACTTTAATTAATGTAGACCCTGGATATGTGTTGCTAGCATGGGGTGACACCAGTATAGAAATGAGTTTGTGGGTGTTATTGTTTGCTGTGGTCTTGTTATTTGTGACCCTGTCTTTGAGCCTGCGCTTTATTATTGCATTAAATCTACCTTTTAGGGTGCTGGGTAGCTGGCAGCAGACGAGTCGGATCAAACGCATGCAGTTGCAAACCCGCCAAGGTCTGTTGGCTCTGGCTGATGGCCAGAACGTGCGGGCAGAAAAGAAGCTAGCCGAACTAGCGCCAACCACCAGTCAGCCTGTCGTAGTGCTGCCCGGACTAGCAAGAGCGCTTGGCAGACAGGGCAAGATGCCAGAGGCCAAGACAGTACTAGACAAACTAGTGGTGGATTTCCCTGGAGCACAACAATTAGCCTATTTGGAGCTAGCTGAAATCTGCCTTTATCAAGGTGACGATGAAGGTGCTTTGGACCCATTACAAAGTTTACATAAGCTGAACCCTCAGCACGCGGAAGCTAATCAATTATTGTTAGATCTTCTGCAACGTCGAGAAATGTGGCCCCAGCTCATTAGCTTGTTGCAGGTGGTTGGTAATTACAGCCAATTGAGTGAAGAGCAGTTAGCTCAGCAGCAACAATTAGCTTATGGTCGGGCCTTCAGTGACAGCCGCAGGCAAGCAGGAAGTGCAGCCCAAAGTAGTTTGGATGAGCTACAAGCACTATGGAAAAAAGCGCCGCAGAGCATTACTAATCATGGCCCAAGCATTATCAATTACGTTAAAGCAATGGCTCGTATTGAGGGTGATTCAGCCCTCCATACGCAAAAGTTCATTGAACAAATACTTAAGCGACTTTGGTTGGAAGAGTTGGTGCTTGAGTATGCACATTTACCCCTAGCTGATTTACAACAGAGCTTATCAAAGGCTGAAGCCTGGCAGGAGATCTCCCAAGATAGTGCGGCGTTGCAACTCACATTGGGTCGCTTGTGCAGGCGCTTGGAGTTATGGGGTAAAGCACAAGACTATTTACAAGCCAGTATTACCTTGCAAGAAAGTAAAGAGGCCCACGCAGAAATGGCCCGATTACAACATAAAATGGGTCATGTCGATGTTGCCATAGAACATTATCGTCTTGCGAGTGTATTTTAAAGTTGACTCTTGTGTCCGCTTGATACAGACTGTACGAAATCCAGCGAGACCCTTCGTCTTATCAGCTGGTTTTAACCGGCTGACTTAGCCTTTCGACTCTACTAAACTTATTTACTCTCCCAGCGCACTGGCGCGCCTCTACCTATGAATCTAACTGAATTAAAAACTAAAACGATGCCTGAATTGGTCGAGATAGCCCAAAGTATGGGTCTTGACAACATCGCCCGATCACGCAAACAAGATTGTATTTTTAGCATTCTCAAACGCCATGCGAAAAGTGGTGAAGACATCTTTGGTCAGGGCGTGCTAGAAATCCTGCAAGATGGCTTCGGCTTTTTGCGCTCTGCAGATGCGTCTTATTTAGCAGGCCCTGATGATATTTATGTGTCACCCAGTCAGATTCGTCGGTTTAGCCTGCGCACCGGTGATAGCATCGATGGCAAGATTCGCCCACCCAAAGATGGTGAACGATACTTTGCCTTGCTTAAAGTGAGTAGCATTAACTTTGGGCCTCCTGAGGAGGCTAAACACAAGTTGTTATTTGAAAATTTAACACCCCTGTTCCCAACAGAGCGATTGACCATGGAACTGGGTAATGGCTCCAGTGAAGATTTAACAGCTCGTATCATCGATTTAACAGCGCCTATGGGCAAAGGCCAGCGGGCCTTGATTGTGTCTCCGCCTAAAGCAGGTAAGACCTTGATGCTGCAAAATATTGCACACTCTATCACCCGTAATAACCCAGATTGCCATTTAATTGTGCTACTCATCGATGAGCGTCCAGAAGAAGTGACCGATATGAAGCGCTCCGTGCGCGGTGAAGTGGTAGCAAGTACGTTTGATGAGCCACCCTCACGCCATGTTCAAGTCGCTGAAATGGTAGTAGAAAAAGCTAAGCGCTTGGTAGAACACAAAAAAGACGTCATTATTTTGTTAGATTCAATTACCCGTTTAGCACGTGCCTACAATACAGTGATTCCTTCATCTGGCAAGGTATTGACAGGTGGTGTAGATGCCCATGCTTTAGAACGTCCAAAGCGCTTTTTTGGTGCCGCCCGAAATATTGAAGAAGGGGGTAGCTTAACCATTATTGCGACGGCTCTCACTGAAACGGGTTCCAAAATGGACGAAGTGATCTATGAAGAATTTAAGGGCACGGGTAACTCAGAAGTCCATCTGGACCGGAAGATCTCTGAGCGTCGAGTTTTCCCTGCAATCAACATTCGTAAATCTTCGACGCGTCGGGAAGAATTATTAACCCGCGAAGATGAACTGCAACGCATGTGGATTTTGCGTAAGTTGTTAGATCCAATGGAAGATGGCCAAGCCACTGAATTTTTATTGGATAAGCTTAAAGGCGTCAAGACTAATGAAGAGTTCTTCATGTCTATGAAGCGCAAGTAACTCGCTTAAGTCATGGAGTTAGGCAGGCTATGAGCATGAAATACAAAGACCTCCGTGACTTTATTGTGGGTTTGGAAGCTCAAGGTGAGCTCAAGCGCATCACGACAGAGGTGGATCCGTACCTCGAAATGACCGAAATCTGCGATCGTACTCTGCGCGCAGAAGGACCTGCCTTACTGTTTGAAAATCCCAAAGGCTATGATACTCCTGTATTAGCTAATTTGTTTGGCACACCCAAACGAGTGGCCCTTGGTATGGGGGCTGAAAGCGTTGAAAGTTTGCGCGATATAGGCCATCTTTTAGCCTCATTGAAAGAACCGGAGCCACCCAAAGGTTTTAAAGATGCCTTAGGCAAGCTACCCCTCTATAAAAAAGTTCTGCATATGAGCCCTAAGCTCATCAGTAAGCCACCATGCCAGCAATATGCCATGCGTGGTGATGAGGTAGACTTGAGTAAGTTACCCATTCAAACCAGTTGGCCAGAGGATGCAGGGCCGTTAATTACATGGCCTTTGGTGATCACTCGGGGACCCAATAAGCAGCGCCAAAATCTAGGCATCTATCGTCAACAAGTCATCGGTAAAAACCGTTTAATCATGCGCTGGCTATCTCATCGAGGTGGGGCTTTAGATTTTAGAGAATGGAAAATAGCTCATCCTGGTGAAAACTTTCCGATCGCTGTGGCCCTAGGTGCTGACCCGGCCACTATTTTAGGTGCGGTCACACCAGTGCCAGATACCTTGAGTGAATATGCCTTTGCAGGGCTATTACGTGACAGTAAAACTGAAGTGGCAACCTGCCTGACTAATGACTTGCAAGTGCCTGCTAGTGCAGAATATATTTTAGAGGGTTACATCGCCCCAGACGACATGGCAGACGAAGGCCCTTTTGGAGATCACACGGGCTATTACAACGAAGTTGATCGTTTTCCAGTATTTACTGTGACCTGCATTACCCATCGTAAAGACCCTATTTATCACAGTACTTACACCGGACGTCCACCGGATGAACCCGCTATACTGGGCGTGGCATTAAATGAAGTTTTTGTACCACTTTTACAAAAACAGTTTCCTGAAATTACTGATTTTTATCTGCCGCCTGAAGGTTGCTCCTATCGCATGGCAATAGTGACCATGAAGAAGCAATACCCAGGTCACGCTAAACGAGTGATGATGGGCGTTTGGTCTTTTCTGCGCCAGTTTATGTACACCAAGTTTGTTATTGTGACTGACGATGATGTTAATGCTCGTGACTGGAAGGATGTAATATGGGCCATGACCACCCGCATGGACCCAGCACGGGATACCTTGTTAGTAGAAAATACACCCATTGATTATCTCGACTTTGCTTCACCTGTTTCTGGTTTGGGTTCTAAAATGGGCATGGATGCCACCCATAAATGGGAAGGCGAAACCACCCGTGAATGGGGCCGCACCATCACCATGGACGAGTCTGTCAAGCAGCGCATTGATGAGCTTTGGCATGAGTTAGGTATTATGCCCAGCGATCCAAACGGTCAATAGGTCTCAACTACTGCGGTGATTATGGTTAGGCTTATGATGCTCAGGGTCGCTGGGGTTAGGTCGCTTAGCTTGGGCTACTATTTTGACTGCTAGAACGACTGTTTATGCTCCGTGGTAACGGCGCACCTGTCCTACAAGGAGTCAGTTGATCGAGATCTTTGAATGGTCTGTGGGGTCCCTACAGGGTGGCTTGTAAGCTGCTCGATGTGCGAATACCCATATCGATAAAATATCAACGCAAAGCGCATAGTGAGACACTTGGGATATTTTGAAACCCTAGCTTAGACCAAACACCTTCGCAATATGCTTAAAAACCATAGGCTATAAAAATAAAAGTACCATAAAATAATAGGCAGAAAAATGAACCAGTACATTTTAACAATTGATCAGGGCACTACGAGTTCGCGGTGTATTATTTTTGCAAAAGATGGCACTGTGATTAGCTCTGCCCAATATGAGTTTGAGCAGCATTATCCCAATAATGGCTGGGTGGAGCACGCCCCTCAAGATATTTTAGATACGGTGATTAAGGCCTGTCGTGAATGCCTAGCCAGTAGTGGCCTTTCAATCGAACAAATTAGTTGTGTTGGCATTACCAACCAGCGTGAAACGACTCTCGTGTGGGATCGAAAAACGGGCCAAACTATTTACCCAGCAATTGTCTGGCAAGACCGTCGCACAGCGAAGCAGTGTGAAGCACTCAAACAAGCTGGTCATGAGACCCTAGTTACAGAGCGCACGGGATTATTGTTAGACCCTTATTTCTCTGCCACTAAGTTGAGCTGGATTTTGGATCATGTAGAGGGTAGTCGTGATCGAGCAGAGGCTGGAGAGCTAGTGTTTGGCACAGTTGATACTTACTTGATGTGGCAACTGAGCCAAGGTCAAATCTATGCCACTGATGCCACCAATGCGTCCCGCACCTTATTGTTTAATATTCATCAACAATGCTGGGATAAAACACTATTAAAAATTTTTAATATCCCTGAGATCATGTTGCCTGAGGTCAAAGACAGTGCAGCAGACTTTGGGTATATGGGGGAGCATGTTTTAGGCCTAAAGCTACCCATTCTGGGGGTGGCTGGTGATCAACATGCGGCTCTATTTGGACAAGCTTGCTTTGCCCCTGGCATGGCCAAAAGCACCTATGGTACGGGTTGTTTTCTAATGCTAAACACGGGAGACAAGCCATTAGCCTCCACCAGTAGGTTACTCACTACGGTCGCGTATCGGCTGAATAATAAGCCCGTGTATGCCATTGAAGGTAGTATTTTTGTGGCAGGAGCAGCCATCCAGTGGCTAAGAGATGGCCTTAAGTTGATTAATAACGCCAGTGAAGTTGAGAGGCTGGCAAAAGAGACTCCCATTGACCATGGCGTTTATATGGTGCCTGCGTTTACTGGTCTGGGCGCCCCCTATTGGGACCCTGAAGCCCGAGGGGGAATTTTTGGCCTAACCAGAGACACAGGCATTAAGGAAATTGTTAGCGCTGGCCTTCAGTCAGTGGCTTATCAAACAAAAGATCTGCAAAAAGCGATGCAAAAGGATGGCTTGCGACTCACAGAATTAAGGGTCGATGGAGGCATGGCGGTTAATGATTGGTTTCTTTCGCATTTGGCCAACATACTCGGTGCTGAGGTCACTCGGCCAACGTGCGTAGAAACCAGTGCCATAGGGGTAGCTTACTTAGCAGGTCTGCAAGCACAGATCTACAAATCTTTAACCGAATTAACGTCTATGTGGCAAAGTGATCAGCGCTTTACGCCTAAAATAGATAAGCAATGTCGTGATCAATTATATGATGGCTGGTTAGCTGCTGTAGCTAGAATACAAACCCAGACTCAAACTCAGACCCGCAAGAATTAATTGATACCCGTGTAATGAGACCTTTAATTAGAGGTTCCGCAGCCCATCACAGACTGCTTGACTAAAAAAGGTTGGAGTGGGTCCTAATGCAGAAGTTACTGGGCAATGGCGTCACGGGGTGAGACCGTGACCGATATACGGCTGCCACCTAGAGTTCCTTTGTCTATTTGAACCGTAGCCACGCGAGCCGCTTTTTCATAGGTTAGCACCGACGTTTTTGACTGCACGGTAGTAATGTTGATCCACCCTTGATCAGGCATTTTGGCCATATAATATTCAAAGGCTTGAACGGGGTCTAATTTAGACTTCAGCACCGCGCGACCAATCCATTGTTCGCCTGTATTTAGTAACAAAGACTCGTTTACTGATAATTGATCGTTAGCAGAAATAGGAATATCTGCGTAGGAATTAGTCACCTCTGGGCTGTTACCGGCTAATGTTGAGCCTTCGCCAGAGGGTATTGTCGTTGCAGGCATAGTACACGCGCTAATAAACGCGATCCCTAACCCTAACATGACAGCCTTGAACGACAGATTCAACATAGTATAACTTCCTTTTAACGGATCAGTTCATTTGATTACCTCTTTAGTATAACGAAGGAAGATCTGGAAAACAGCATTTTAACGCCCATTGCTGCAATTATTCCGCCTCGAGTGTCTGCATACTCTGCAAGGTTCGCCATTGTTTGGCTGCTTTTAATGTAAGGGCACCATTAGGCTTCAGCTCAATGGCCTTATTTAAACGTTGCTCAGCTAACACGAGATGCCCACTGGCCATGTAACCTAAAGCCAATTGGGCATAGATGTCTGCAGCCAACTGCTGCTGTGGAGTCATAGGGCTTTTCGTACTGCAGCCACTAATCCCCAGCAACAATAACAGCCCCAAACTTAATAAAACGCCCAAAGACCTTTCCATGATTTAAGGGTAGTACTCAAATTGAAGTTTTTATTACCTGTAGCGTAAATTTTTGTAAAACTTTGCAAATTAATTATATGCTGATATGATGTTCGTGGTCAGAATGCTAATTCAGAGCTTGGCCTAAGAAAAATAATTAAGCTTAAGAGGCAAAACATATGATGGACAATATCGTAAGTTCTATTAAAAAACTCACTGAAGCAGGCATAGCGCTGATCGCACTAGCCATTGTTTTAGAGGTGATTTTTGGTGCTCAAGTAGCATTTGTAGGAGTTGGAGTCGTTGATAATGTACTCGACATTGTTGGCACATTAGGTGGCGAAGGATTGGTAGGCTTAGCTTCAATCGCTGTCATTTACTCGTTGTTCAATCGCTAAAGCCTGATAATTAGCGTTTTAAAAGCCCGCAATCACGCGGGCTTTTTTGATTACTGTGCCAGCGCATATGACCATTTACTCATATGCCATCAGATAACTGGTCGTGTTAAAGTATGAGATGAATTGATCGTTTTATACCTGACCAGGACACATCTTTGAAATCCTTTCTCTTTAGCCTTAGTGACTTTTTTGAAAGTGTGCCAAACTACATTAGGCCCTGGCGTTGGTGGATTATCACCTTTGTGCTTGCAAGTACCCTGTTTATGGGGGTTGGTAGCACTCGATTTGTGATTGATGTAACCGTTGATTCATGGTTTAGCGAAGATGATCCAGTGCTAGAAAGCCTCGATGAGTTTCGTAAGCAGTTTGGCAGTGATGATGGTTTATTCATCGTTTATGAAGCTAAAGATGGCGATGTGTTTTCGGTGGACTCCTTACGGTTAATCGACCAACTGACCACCAGCCTAAGTCGCTGGCAAGAAATTCCACAAACCCGATTAAATAATGCTGGAATTACACCAGATCTGGCACTTGAACTGAACCACATCAAACGGGTTCAATCCCTCACCAATGTGCGTATTCAAACCCATGACGACGACACCCTAAGTTCTCCACGTTTGATCCAAAATTTAATTATGGATAAAGACCAGACTCAGCAAGTTAAAGCTACCGCAATGGCCCAAAGCAATTTGCCTTTGTTCCTTTTTTCAGATAATTACCGCTTTGGCGCCATCATGTTGACCACAGATTTTGGCTCAGTTCCGATCTCTCAAAATCTTCAAGCAAACGCTGCTGACCTGATGGAAGATGATGAATTGGACTGGGCAGGCAATTTTGAGGGCCCTATTTTTTCTGCTGTTGATACGGCAGACCAATCAAATCCTATGCGTTTTGAAGATATGGACTCAGGGCTTTATCTCTCGTTTATGGAAGCAGTGAGTCGCTTATACCAACAACCCGAAATGGTAGAGCAATTTCACTTTTATCCCATTGGTAATGCGTCTTTGGTCGAGCTTGCGGTAGATGATTTGAAACAGGCGGCGGTCTTACTATTAGGTATGGTGCTGGTGATTAACCTACTATTGTGGACTCTATTTGGTTCTGTGAGCGCAGTCTTATGGCCCCAGGCTGCGATCGGCATTAGTGCCCTGTTTGTGGTGGGCACTTTAGGCTGGCTGGGGTTAGAATCCAGCACCCTCATTAGCCTTACCGTGATGTTAATTGTGGCTGTTGGGGTGGCTGATTGTGTTCATGTGATGAGCAGCTATGTGTATTTCCGCCAGCAAGAGCAGGAGCATGAGCAAGCGCTGTCAAAAGCCTATGCAAAAACTGGGCTACCTATTTTACTGACCACTATTACCACCATGGCGGGCATGGCAGCATTAACCATTACGGGTATGCCCCAGTTCGTGATGTTTGGTGTCACTTCTGCTGCGGGTGTCCTGTTAGCCTTTTTGTACACTATTTTTCTACTACCCGTGCTCATGGATTTATGGCATCCCATGCCGAAGCAAAAATCCAGCCTACCCATGCATGGCTGGCGTTTGCGCTTATCCTTTTTATTATGGCCGATGACTAGATTGATTAAACTCCTTTGGCTAGTGTCATGGCCTGCGCGCAGACTGGTTTATCGTAGCGGTTTGCAATGGCTGCTCAGTGGTATTTGGCTGCAGGATTTGTTGGATAAAATCCCCACCTTTGTGGAGGGGTATAAGCTCTTAATCAATTGCATGTTTGTGAGTTTATTTGCTCTTTGTTTGTATGGTGCAACCCAAGTTAAGATCGATTCTAATATTGCAGAGCTTTATCGTGAGGGCTCTCCGTTAAGGACCGCTTATACGATTGTTGATGAACACATGATGGGCACAGGTAGCTTAGAAATCTTCATCAACATGAATCAGTCTGATGCTCTAATGCAAGCCGACATATTAAAAACGATGGATCAGTTACAAAGTGATATTAAAGCTAAATACGCTCAGCACATTATTCGCACATATTCCCTCGCCAATCTAGTTAAAGATACCCATGCCATTATGCAAGATGGCAGCGATGCTTATAAAACCATTCCCAATGACAATATTGCTGTGGCGCAACTACTGTATTTATTTAATAGTTCAAACCCAGAAGAGCGGCGCGCCATAGTGAATGATGATTATAGTCAGAGTCACATTAGTGTGAAACTGCGTAATGCAGGCTCTAGTGAATATGCTGATTTTTTTGAGCAGGTGCAAATCGATATTGAACAAGCCTTTGCGCCCCATCAAACTCAATACCCCAACATGGACGTCCACGTTACGGGCACCTTAGCCATGATGATGAGGCTGATGGACGACATGAGTAATAACCAGTTTAAAAGTTTAGCCCTTGCCATGGTGCTTATCTCTGGTTTGTTAGTACTCACTTTAGGTTCAGTTCAAGCAGGTCTTTTGTCTATTATTCCTAATATGATACCGGCGACCTTAGCCTTTGGGCTCATGGGATTGTTGGACATACCTTTAGATACAGACACCTTGATGATCGCCCCACTGATTATAGGTATTGCCGTTGATGATACTATTCATTTTATAACCCACTACCGCATGGCACTCGCCAAACACAGTGACATGCGCTTGGCCTTGGTAGACACCATCAAGCAAGTAGGGCAAGCCGTCACTTACACAAGTTTGGTACTTGGCTGTGGCTTTTTTATGCTTAGCTTTAGCAATTATTTAGGCCTTGCTAAGGTAGGTGCGTTTGGTTCTTTAGCTATTTTTGTGGCGTTATTATGTGATTTACTTTTTTTCCCCGCCTTAATTATGTTTTTCAAGCCTAAGTTTGGCCAACCAAACGTGATTGATAATCTACAGTTTAAAGGAGATACGTGATGGGTTCTCACACTAACATCGCTCTCATTGGCCTTAGCCTATTAATCACTGGCTTTGCGCAAGCTGAAATGACGGCTCGTGAGATAGTGCAAAAAATGAATGATAACCAATTGCTTACTACCGACTCCTCTTTTAATCTGCTCCAACTTACGAGCTGTAAATACGGTACCCATAATGGCAAGCTTAAATGTGTGGAAAAGCCCCGCATCAAAGTTTTAGAAAGCGCACAAATTAATCTTGGAACTGACAATAAAGACAGCCAATCAATTACCATCATACTGGAGCCTGCAAGTGAAAAAGGCATTGGCATGTTGACTTATACCTACGATGCGAGTGAACAAGATAATGAGACATGGCTCTATTTATCAGCGCTAGGCAAAGTCAAACGCATTGCTTCAGGCCGTAATGAAGAGAACACGGAACCGACGAGCGTGTTTGGTTCAGAAATAAGTACCGAAGATCAAGAAACGGGCAAACTTGATCATTACACCTATAAAATATTACAAAGGGGTAACTATAAGGGCCGGCCTGTGGCAGTCATTGAATCCGTGCCTACAGTAGAAGGTATAAAACACACACGCTATGGCAAACTAAGGACTTGGGTTGATAGCGAACGTTTCATCAGCTTAAAAATACAAATGTTTGATAAGCATGGCAACGCCATTAAGCATGTATTGGCAGCTAAAGTAGAGCAAATTAATGGTATTTGGCTAGCTCGCAGTGTGACCTTCAAAAACTTAGTGAGCCAGCGTTTAACCAATATGAACATAAAAACCATAAATTTTGGACTCAACATCGATGCCAAGTTCTTAACCCAGCGGGCGCTCACTGACCAAGGCTTTAGGCAAAGACACCTGGAAAGCCTCAGGGAGCAGGTGCAGTAGCTATGTTGATGAAGGTACAAATGCGCGTTTGGTGTTTGTGTGGTCTGGCTCTGTGGGTCAGTGGACAGACTCATGCGAACAGTAAAATGACCATTGATGATTTAGTAGAGGTGACTCTTCCAGAGCAAGGTGCGTATGAGGGTAATTTGTTGACTGATGACGATGTGTTTACGGATGAACTGTTTGTCCAAGACAATATTATTGTGGGTCAAACTAAGGTCTTACAGTTGAGTATAGAGCACACTTTGGCAGTTGATCCTCAACGCAGTTATGTGCGTACAAATCACGCTACAGATTTGCGCCTTGCTAGTGAAGGCCCTTTAGGCCTGTTGGGTTATGCAGAATTAGAATTAAAGGCTATCCAATATTGGCAGGGCGACTCATTTAAGGTCAGCGATAGTGCTTTTAGCCTTTTAGACATTGAACACTTGGCACTGCAATACAGTTTAGCTGACATTAGTATTACCTTAGGTCGCTATGTCATGAGTTGGGGCGAAGTGGAAGGCTCAGGAGTTATTGATGTCATTAATCCTGCCCCTAACCTTACCAGTGGTCTAACGGATCTTACACCGCAGTGGTTACTGAGTGGCAGTTACTATATGCCGTCGGCTCAAATGTCGTGGTTTGTTGGCCTCGACCCAAGTGTGACAGAAATCCCCAATGTGACTCTAGCCCATGGTGTAGAAAAAGAATGGGGTGCAAAATATGGGCACACGGGGGTAGGCAGTGATTGGGCTGTTTATGCTGGTCGTATGGTACCCAATAGTGTGGTACTCAATTTAGCCACCGCTACTGCATTTGCAACGCCCTACCAATGGATAGGATACAGTTGGAACAAAGCCATGCAGGACGATTTGGTTAAATTTGATGTGGCCTTTAAACGAGGTTTAGAACATAACCTTGGCTACGCAGGCTTAACCTCTAGCAATCGTTTAGATACGGCATTAGGTTTAGAGTTGAACCATGGTGATCAAAAATGGGATGCCAGCATAACCGCTCAGCATTGGCTTCATCATCAATCCCGCTACCTCACCCCTGCATTAACACCAGTAGCTAGCAATCAAACCGATGTCACTATGAGTCTTGGTTTAAGTGATAGCTTTAATAATGACCAGTATAATTGGGCACTCACACACATCGACACGGCCCAAGGTGCCCTGCGTGCAATAACTGGAGAGATTATTTGGCAACCTACGGATCAATGGCAAAGTAGCCTAAGCTTTACCTCCATAGCCGCCCAAAGCACCAAAGCTTATGCATCATTAGATGGCACTCAGCGATTATTCTTGAAGACTAAGTTCAGTTATTAAGCCGACGAGCTGTTGGTTAATACTAGAATTTTTTAGTGCAAGATCAAATACGATATCAAAATGATTACGCCCTGCCACCTCAATGCACTGACTCTGAACCCCATCACTGAGTAATTGTTGATAGTACTCTTGGCTTTGGCGCTTGAACTCTTGAGTTTCATGACTGCCGTAAGCAATTAAACATGGAGGCAAATCTTGGTTGCTATACAAGCCGGGACTCAGGTCAGTCGCGTCCTGCAAAGTTAAGCCGAGGGCCTCGTTAATAGAGGTGTTGATTAACGGTCGAAGGTCATACACACCGCTGAGTAATATTGCCCCCGAAATAGAATTTGGGCTAAGTCCGTGCAGTCCTTGCTGCGCTGCCTGTAATACGCTGGCACATAAATGTCCACCTGCAGAACTACCGGCAATAACCACTTTATTACCATCAAAACCAAGTTCTTGGGCTTCACTCAAAAGCCAAGCCACTGCCTGACAGCACTGGGCAATCATGTGCTTAATAGTTGCCTGTGGCGACAATGTGTAGTCGATGATGGCGACATTGGTACCCTGTTCTAAGAGGCCTGGCGCCATGAAGCAGGATTCATTCTTGCTTAGTTCTTGCCAATAACCACCGTGGATATAAACCAGTAAAGGGCCATCCGTTTGAGCAGGAAAGTAATCGAGTAGTTCGCCCATACCATTGCCATAGGCAAGGTTACTCGCATAGTTCAGTTGGTGCTGAGCATCTTTAGAATGCCTGATGTAATCGTTGATAAACACCATAATGTCGTCAACACAGGAGCTGGGAGTATACTCTTGCTCTACTTTTGCCCGGCTCATGTGTTGCCAAGGCATAGGAAATCTGCGTCTTATCAGAGGGTCTTTGCTAGGCGCGTTAAGAGCGCGGTGAGCTTTAAGTAGTTTATTAATAGGCCGATGGCAATTACCGCAGTCCCCAGCCACTCCCAAGACCACACGCAATTTACGAAAGTCATTGTGGCCCTGTGCAATAGCCACTTCAACGCTTGCTTGATCAATATCAAAACACGTGCAAATGATAGGGTTATTGATGGGGGCATCAGTCATTTGGTCAAAGCCTTAATTGCATCACCAAGTCCACTCAAAGTCATAGGATACATTTTATCATGCACTAGTTCTTGAGTCAGACCTATGGATTGCGTGTATTGCCAGTGGTCTTGTGTGACCGGGTTAAGCCACGCCACTTTATCAAAGTGGTCAGTGAGGCGTTTCATCCAAACGTGTCCGGCTTCTGTGTTCATGTGTTCTACACTGCCATAAGGACTGGTGATTTCATAGGGTGACATGGAAGCATCGCCCACAAATATCACTTTATAATCGCGTCCATAAGTATGTAAAATATCGTATAAAGGTGTGGGTTCGTTATGCCTGCGCATATTGTTGCGCCAAACGCTTTCATACACAAAATTGTGAAAGTAAAAATGCTCTAAGTGTTTGAACTCACTGCGACAGGCAGCAAATAATTCTTCACACACCTGAATATAGGGATCCATGGAACCACCAACATCTAGGATGAGTAATACTTTGACGGCATTATGCCGTTCGGGCACCAGTCTAAGGTCCAGCATGCCTGCATTTTTTGCAGTTGCCCTGATGGTATCCTTTAAGTCGAGTTCTTCAGCCGCTCCAGTGCGAGCAAACTGGCGCAACTTTCTTAGGGCCACCTTAATATTTCGTGCCCCAAGTTGGGCCTGATCATCAAGGTCTTTAAATTGACGTTTTTCCCACACTTTAGCCGCACTTTTATGGTGGCTCTCACCGCCAACGCGAATACCCTCGGGGTGATAACCACTGTGACCAAATGGCGAGGTGCCACCAGTACCAACCCATTTACTACCACCTTGATGGCGTTTTTCCTGCTCTTTCAGGCGCTCTTTAAAAGTGTCTAATAGTTTTTCTAAGCCGCCCAAAGACTTTACCTTAGCTTTTTCCTCATCGGTCAACTGTTTGATAAATTCTGAGCGCAACCAAGCTTCTGGAATGAGGGCATCTAATACCTCTTCTATGCTTTCAAGTTGATCAAAATAAATGCCAAACACACGATCAAACTGATCAAAGTTCGCTTCATCTTTAATTAGGCAGGTGCGTGCAAGATGGTAAAAATCATCCATGTCTGCAAAGGCTAGGTGTTGCTTAAGCGCTTCCAGCAACATCAAATATTCCTCAATAGAAACAGGAATTTGAGCACGCTTTAAAGTGTAAAAAAAGTTGACTAGCATAATTGATTAACGCGCTTCTCTGCGGGCTAAAAAAGCTAAGCGTTCAAGTAATTTTACGTCTTGTTCATTTTTTAATAAGGCCCCATAAAGAGGCGGAATAGCTTTAGTGGGGTCGCGGTTTGCCAATAAATCTTGAGGCATTTCATCAGCCATGAGCAGCTTTAGCCAATCAATTAATTCAGAGGTTGATGGTTTCTTTTTGAGGCCAGGAATTTCACGAAGATCAAAAAACATTTGCATGGCTTCGGCGACTAAGCTTTGACTTATTTCTGGGTAGTGCACATTAACAATGGCCTTCATGGTGTGTTTGTCAGGAAAGTTAATGTAATGGAAAAAGCAGCGTCGTAAAAAGGCATCGGGTAACTCCTTTTCATTATTGCTGGTAATAATTACCACAGGTCGGTGCTTAGCTTGCACCCGTTCGCCTGTTTCATAGACATCAAATTCCATCTTATCTAGCTCTACTAAAAGGTCATTAGGAAATTCGATGTCTGCTTTGTCAATTTCATCAATTAATAAAACCACGCGTTGGTCAGCATCAAAAGCTTGCCATAGCTTGCCTTTCTTAATGTAATTGCCAATGTTGTGCACCTGATCATGGCCCAGTTGTGAGTCTCGTAAGCGGGACACAGCGTCGTATTCATATAACCCCTGCTGGGCTTTTGTCGTGGACTTAACATGCCACTGCATTAAAGGCATACCCAAAGCTGCAGCGACTTCCTCTGCAAGCAAGGTCTTTCCAGTGCCAGGTTCACCTTTAATCAGCAAAGGCCGTTGTAAGGTGACGGCTGCATTGACGGCCATCTGTAAGTCTTTGGTGGCGACATAGTTTTTGGTGCCAGTAAAATTCATAAAACAGCTCTAACATTTATTAGTCACGCTATTTTGGCATGAATTGCGTCCCTAAGCAGTAAGACTTATAAGTCATCTTGACACTTTGATGAGTTGTTTTCTCCTCTGTAAGTTCAATGATATAATCAGACCATGATCCAGCCTCCCCAGCCCCTATCTAAAGAGCAGTTGTTTACCCTAGACCCTGCAGGTGCGCCAGTAACCAACAAACTGCCAGGTGAGTTGCGCAATTTTTGTTTTTTGCTGCAACCCAATTTTTCTATGATGGCCCTGACCTCTGCTATAGATGCTTTGCGAACTGCTAATTTGCTCAGTGAAGAAGAACTTTACACCTTTCGCCTAGTGAGTTTGGATGGTGCTGCTGTGTGCAGTGACTTAGGCTTTTCTGCCATGGCTGATCAAGCACTAGAAGAACTTAATTTTGATCATTTGGATGCTTTCGTTGTTTGTGGTGGCTTGCGCGTTGAGCTTCAAACTCCACCAAAGATCATTAGATTCTTACGTCAACCTGAACTGCGGAAAAAGACTTTAGGGTCATTGTGGAATGGTTTATTTGCTCTAGCTCATGCTGGGGTGATTAACGACAAAAAGGCTGTGGTACACCGGAGTAATAGAGCGAGCTTCAGGGAAACCTTTGCGGACATTAATTTAAAAGATAAAGCTTACGTTATTGATCATCAGTGCTTTAGTTGTGCAGGTGGCAATAGTGCTTTGGATATGATGTTAGAGCTCATGTTAGAAGCAAGAGGTAAGCCTTTTGTCCGAGGCATTTGTGACATTCTTACCTGTGACCGTATCAGTGACACGGGCGAACCGGCATTTTTAAGTGATCAGGCTGATACGCAGTTACCCAAAAGCCTTCAAGACACCATTTGTTTAATGCAAAACAATATGGAAGAAATGTTGTCAGCTGAAGAAATTGCGTCTTTAGTTGGCATTACTCGGCGACAGATTGAGCGTCAGTTTCAGCGATATCTAGGCAGTACACCCACGCGTTATTACTTGGAACTGCGACTCAAGCGATGCCATCAGCTGCTCACTCAGACCCAGTTGAGTATGAGTGATATTTCCTTGGCTTGTGGGTTTGTATCCTACCCACACTTTAGTAAATGTTATCGTCAATACTTTGAGGTAACACCGTCTCATACCCGACGGCAATCATAGTTATTAAAAGGACTGGTGCATGGCCTTTAGCTATCGATGAGTTGGTTTAGGTGATTAATCCCCCAGTCTGTCATCTGAGGCCATGGGTACTGTGCTGACGTATCAATGTGGACCGTCGATACTGCAGCGGCTCTGCCAGCTTCTAAGTCAAACAAATAATCGCCGACCATCACACTGTCACTCGTTTTAGCACCCCATTGTGCCAACAGTAACTGTATGCCGGCAGGATCGGGTTTGGGTTCGCAAGACGCGCGGTCCAAAATGTCTTGGGGGGTGAAAAAGCCATCCAAGTTACAAATGGTCAATGTTTGTATGGCAGCAGGCATGACATTGCGGGTTAATATGCCAAGGTTGGCGCCTTTGTTTTGCAGGTGTTCGAGGAGCTCGTATGCGCCTGGCATCGGTTTGGCCAAGCTTGCAAAGTAGGACTCCAAGGCATTGATTTTTTCCCACATAGGTGCGGCTTGTTGCGGGGGCATGGCTTGCACCGTTCCCAAAATGTCTGAGCCTGATGCTAAACCTAGCTCGCTTCTCATCATATCAAAGTCATGCACACCGATGGTTAGGGTGCCGTCCATATCAAAGATCCAGTGTTTCTTGGCTAAGATATTTTTATGTTGTTGGTTTAAAGACAGTTTCATGGTTCTAATTTAACAAATTTTGCAGGAAATAGGCTAGTTTTACTTTCCATTGTTTAGCCTTTTCGGGCCATGTGGTAAAATTATGACTTCAATTTTGGAGGATAACCAATGGGCGCACAAGTTGCCGTTATCATGGGGTCTAAGAGCGACTGGCCATGCATGCAAGAAGCCACGCAAATTATGGACCGTTTGGGTGTGAGTTACGAAGTCGAAGTAGTGTCTGCTCATCGTACACCCGATAAACTTATGGAGTTTTCCTCCCAAGCTGCGGGTCGTGGTATTCAGGTGATTATTGCAGGTGCTGGTGGTGCTGCCCATTTGCCTGGCATGGTCGCATCCAAAACCCGCCTACCTGTGTTAGGTGTGCCAGTGGAAAGTAAGGCTTTAAGTGGTGTTGATAGCCTTTATTCGATTGTGCAAATGCCCCGAGGTGTGGCTGTGGGGAGTCTGGCCATTGGTGGGGCAGGGGCCTTTAACGCGGGTCTACTCGCGAGCCAAATATTGGCTAACCAAGATGCTCAATTGGCGCAACGTATTGAAGACTTTCGCACGCAACAAACGCAAACTATATTAGATAACCCTGACCCAAGATAAGGTTGATTCAAACGTCATGAAACCAGCAATAAAACGTGTGTGGGTATTGGGAGCAGGCCAATTAGGAGCCATGCTAAAACATGCAGCTCAACCACTGGGGGTTGATTTACGTCCCGTAGATATTGAATTAGATGCCAACTTGCCCCTAGATGATGAGGATGTCATTACCGCAGAACGTGAGCAATGGCCATCGACCAAATCCACAGACCAATTGGCAGCTCATCCTAATTTTGTGAACCAAGAGGTATTTGGTTTGGTGGCGGATCGTGTGACCCAAAAACAGATGTTAGATCGTCTAAATTTACCGACCGCACCTTGGGTGCTTGTCACAGAGCAAGATACTGCAGCCAGTCTGCATCAGCAATATGGCCCTCGTGTTCTGCTCAAACAACGCACGGGTGGATTTGATGGCCGCGGTCAGCATTGGTTAGTGGAGCATCAAGGCAGTGATAACCAGGCCAGTCCCCACCCTAGTAATGCCATTCCCTCCGGCTGGCATAATAAAGTCATTGCGGAGCAAGCGATCGCTTTTGATGAAGAAGTGTCCATTGTGGGTGTGCGTAATCGGATAGGGCAATGCCATTATTATCCACTGGGCCTTAATCGCCACCAAGACGGCATCCTTACGGTCACTTTGGCGCCTTTAGAGCGTCTGAGTAGTCTACAAAACGCGGCTCAAGCCATGCTGAAAAAGGTCATGGACGAGCTTGATTATGTGGGTGTAATGGCTATGGAGTTGTTTAGAGTTGGTGAGCGCTTACTTATTAATGAGCTCGCTCCACGTGTACATAACAGTGGACATTGGACCCAATCTGGTGCGAGCATCAGCCAGTTTGAATATCATGTCCGAGCCACGGCAGATTTACCTCTAGCCCCGGCTGTTATTAAACACAACAGTGTGATGATTAATCTCATAGGCATTGACTACAACTTAGCTTGGTTAGCATTGCCTGGCGCTGAAGTTTTTTGGTACGGTAAAGACGTTAGACCGATGCGTAAGGTGGGTCATATTAACTTTTCTATGGCGCACCAAGTGCAGTTGCTTGACGCCTTAAAGTCGCTTCAAGCAACCCTACCTGATTGGTACCAACCCGCCCTAGACTGGGCTATCAGCGAGCTTGAAAGTTAGCAATGTCGGCGCAGCTAAGCAGGCTAAGTTATGGTCACCTCCCATGGTGGCATAAGTCCCAGTATAGAGGCTCTGCGCATGAACAAACACATCTATAAAACAGACGAGTATGGCATTCGTAATTATAGTCTATTGGCGCTTGGAGCAGCGGGGGTGTGTTTGCTTTACAGTGTCATCGGTGTCTTGGCTATGGCCCTATTACATTTTGAAGTGGGTGCAGTAAACACCAATATAAAGACCTATGTTGATGCCTTTTGGACCTTACAAATGAGTGCCAGTACT
>DDCR01000060.1 GCA_002335115.1 Oceanospirillaceae bacterium UBA2001 | reverse complement strand
TATTTTTAGGGATAACTTGATATTTAACATTGCTGATCAAAAAAGTACTGTTACTGGCGTAGCTTTGTTTGGCGCTAGCATTAACGATTAATACGGTAGATAAGCCACAAGCAGCAATTAAAAGCGATGCAATAAGCATCAGCACACTAAATTTTGTGGATTTGTAGCTACTCAACAGTAGTTTAAAAAAGAGTGTGATTTTTATCAAAATGGGTTTAACTCGCCTCGCTCACTAAACGACCCTCACTCAAAAAGACTTGTTGATCGGTGAGTTTGGCGACTCTTTCGCTATGGGTAACTAATACCAGTGTTGTTTTAAGTTGTGCGCAGGTATCTATCAATAGGCGGCTAACAATATCTGAGTTTTTGTTATCTAGGTTACCGGTAGGTTCGTCAGCTAACAGCAATTTAGGCTTATGCGCTAACGCTCTGGCAATCGCAACTCGCTGCTGTTCGCCTCCCGAGAGCTGATTGGGTAGTTTGTTGATATGCTTTGAGACGCCCAGAGCCTCGATTATAGTGTCGATGTAGCCTACATCGACTGGACGGCCGTTAATAGCATTGAGTCTGGCTGGCAAATAAATGTTGTCGAGCACCGATACCACGTCTATCAAATTATATCGTTGAAACACTATGCCAATTGTCGACATCCTGTAATTATCGGCTTGTGACTCCGACAATGCAGTTATATCGTTAGTTATATCGTTAGTTATATTGTTGGTTGTGTCTGACCTTAGTACGCCGCCCAGCAGTATTTGACCCTCATCTGGTTTATCTAGGGCAGCCAGCAGATGCAACAGAGTCGATTTTCCCGATCCAGATGCCCCTCGAATACTGACACTTTTACCCGCTTCAATCACAAACGAGAGTTGATCTAATATTTTTTGTTGTGCCGTACCGTCTTCAAATGATTTTGAGATATTGACTATTTTTAACATGTTTTATTAATGCTTTTTAGTGAATAGTTAGGCTAGGAGCAACCACAAATAAATCCAAGTCTTTACTCAAAAAGCTAGCCATAAAAAACGACTAGCTGTACTTTATCTATTACCAAGCAGTATACGTTATTCCCATTACCAAAATAAAATTATCGACATCAATTTCACTTTCTCTCGTCAATGACGACTTTCAACAGATCAGCATCTAGCGGAAGGTTTAGGTACCCAACAATATTTCTAACTAACTCTCTATCCTCTGGACTGCCTTCAACACAATCCATAAGACTGTAAAAATATTCATGTCCGTTAGTCTCTGGGCCCCATAAATAATCCAACAGTACTGCATATGATGCATCCCTATCTTCGTAATAGGATTCATACTCTGTGTCTGAAAGATGGTTTTTGGCTTGGTCCTTTATCGTCAAACCGCGGTTAGACCTATCGTAATGCAAAGGGCTTGCCCATTCCCATTGAGGTATAAAGTAATGTTTATATAGTGCCAACTTACTTGGAGTGCATTGGGTTGTTATCGCTTCAATCTGCTGGCCAATCTGACCTTGAAGTAACTTCCTTAAGCCACCAGGGTTCCAGTACAGCCAGTTATATAAGAATTGATCAGCACGCGTCATCCCTTTTACAAGCTGAAAATCAAACGCCCCATTATCTATTATTTCTTCAATACCATTACTGGTTCGCTTAATAGTTACGAAAATTGGCTGCTTCCAGTGCCATGCACACGCATTAGAGTTACAAAACCTTGTCCCTCGAACACCAAGACCTGCAACAATAGGTACTTGGCCATGCACGTCGGAGAGCATGCTCAAAAATTTAAGATTCTGCACCCCTTGGTAAACTGCATCCCATACCTCTTGATTACCTTTTTCATCAAGATAAGGCACAACCACTCTTGCAACAGTAAAGTCAATGTCCTTAAAGTATTGTGAGTCATCGTACAGATCCCACCCTACGATCCAACCAAATATTCCATTCGCATTATTCAACTCATATAAAGAAGTTTTATCGCTCACTCTTCGTGTATAGAGGACTGTCCCATCACCATCCTTAATTATCAGGTCTCGCTGGTCAATTAATTCCGCGTTAAATTGAACACCCGCCACCTCTAATGTTGATAAGGTCAGCCACTTCGGCTGTGGACAGATGATGTTATCAACCTGCCCATCTTTCTTAACAGCTTGTGCAGAATACCCAATATGCCTTCCATCTTTGAATACATCTGCCCAGCCTTCTGCTGATGCTGACGCCTTAAGATCAAAGGTCTCAAAGTTACCATCATTTATACTCGTGATTTTCCTAGCGTTAATGTCGGGATTAGCTCTAACTGAGACAGGATTACAGTAATAAAGAGAGACTCCAGTTTTATGAGAAACAAGCTCTTTGATAGATCCGTCCGACAGTTCAAAGCCCTTTCTCATGTATACTGAGGAGGGGCTAGTAGCATTAACAATATCACTATTAGACAATGCAAAAACAGCACTTGGCACGGCTAATAGCAATGAGGCCCATACAGTCATCCAACCACCAATTTGCAATACCCACCTCACCTGTTTGTAACTTGGCGCAGTATATTTCAAATAATACTCCTTATTATTGCAAACCCTCTAAGAACAGCTATATCGAATTCTGTAAGTTATCCAAGTATCCCCAGTGTCCTCTTTCCTCCAAGTATTTAATCTATAACTTGGTTCTGATTTGCTGCCTTCCCAGGCAATACCAGTACCTTTATCGCCATTTGGCTGTTGCCAGCTTTTTGCAATACCGTCAACTTTGGTAATCTGACTAGTCAACAAGGTGAGCTCCCTGATTGATTCGACGATTTGCTGACTTTCGTTCTTGTTCGACCTTAACTCTGCAATCCTAATCTTTTCTTCCCACATTACAGTTTCAGGGCTTCCATCTGGAGGTCCACAAGTCCACAACGAGATTGTAAATGATGATTTCGTCGCCATTTCCAACCAGTTACCCCTTTGTTCGTCGGAGGGACGCGACGCATCCCAAGAAAAAATCAAACCATATTTATCAATATAAGTTAATGAAAATCCTTGATCATTAATTAGCTCAAAAGATGCCTGTAGTGGTTTGCCCATTAGTGGTTGGAGAATCGATTTCGCCCATGGAGCCATATCTGTCCCTTGATCTTGATCTTGATCTTGATCTTGAGCCAATATTTGATTCGCACTAAATATGGTTAATATAAAAAGCAAAGACNNGTTCATTCGTTAATTTCAGTAGCTGAATTAATAAACACTTACTTTTATTGTCCGTGCAATATTTAGCACAATTGATGAAAGAGTTTCAGTGATTTAACTTATACACCTAAAAGTTTTACAGCGCATTCACATTCTGGTTGCCCACCATCATTAAAGCATCATGAACAACGTGAAGAGATAGTTAGACTGGCAAGGTATTTTTAAACTGAGATGACATGGTTAAACATTAAAAGTGAACCCCTTAGTATCGAAATCATGAAAAATACTTTCAAACTTTAGCCATTTGTAAACTTTTATAAATTCTACCAACGCTCTATTCTTTCTATGTTAGCTTATAGGTTAATGCGATCAGATTAAAAGTAGTGAGAATTCTATGCAAAAACCCTTTAAGTTATCTCGCCGCCAATGGCTTGTCTCTTCACTGGGAATCTTGGTCAGTGCCATTGCTAGTCCACTGCTTGCGCAAACTAAAGTCCGTCGTGTTCAACCTCAATATATTGCCTCCCTAGCCTTAGGTAGCGCCACGTCTGGCACTGGAGCTGAAACTTGGGGGCTATGGACTGTGGATCCCGGGCCCATTGGTGTTTGGCTGCGCTTTTACCAACTTTTGCAAAAAGCGGGCAATATTGCCCCATCAGGGTGGCGCTTTGATATCGATGATTGGTGGCTTGATGAAAACGGCTTAATCATGAAAGCACCCCAGTTCCCAATACCGGCTAGAAAATATTACGTCACTAATGGTGAAGAGCATATTTCTTTACTGACTGTGGAACAACCAGATCGTGACGGGAAGCAGGCATGGTCATTGTCTGATGGTAAAACCATCGCTGATGTGACCCATGGGCCTTGTCGCTCTGCACGCTATACACCAGAAGAAGATTCAGGCTCCTGCTCACCGGCAAATGCTAACCGCGAAGCATTCCCACTCAAACCTGGCGAAGCGCCACCAGCTGTATTAGGTTGCAACCGACAGCAATACAGCGTGCTCATTGTTTTTGGTTTTCCTGTTGAAAGTTAGCAATTGAGTCGAGTACTTTTACAACACAAAATAAAGGGGTGGATGGTGGATTGGGACGAAAGGTTTTCGATTGAGGATTATTTGTTTGGGGCAGAACCCGCGCAGGCTCTGGTTAATCTGGAACACTATTTAATCCCACAGGGAAACACCTTAGTGATTGCCGACGGCGAAGGTCGTAACTCGGTTTATCTGGCGAGCAAGGGTTTCAAGGTCACAGCCACAGACGCATCGACAGTTGCAAGCGTTAAGGCAAAGGCCTTAGCTGCCAGCCGAAATGTCGAAGTCAATTACCAAGTGGCAGATTTTTTTGACATTGATTGGTCTACTCAACAGTACGACAATATTGTTGGTATATTCTTCCAATTTGTTCCACCTGATAAAATCAAACACGTATTAATGAACCTAAGATCGGCCACTAACAAAGGTGGCACTCTTTTGATACACGGCTACACCCCTCAGCAAATTGAGTTGGCTACAGGTGGCCCCAAAGACCTCTCACTTATGTATACCAAAGAGTTGTTTGAGGATGTGTTTGAGCCTAAGGAAATACTCGTGAACAAAGAGTACCAGATGCAATTAAGCGAAGGGTCGGGCCATAAGGGCCAGTCTGCGTTGATCGACTTTGTTGCTAAGTGTTAGCTGAGCTTGGGTAAAATATTAAACCATTGAATTATTAACCCTTAAAGAAGTTCATTTTAGTGATCAAGTCGTCAGTTTGATCATTGAGAGATAAACTTGAATGAGAAGACTCTTCCACTAAGGCGGTATTAAGTTGATTAACCTCTTCCAATTCGGCAACAGCCTTATTGACTTGGTTGATCACAGAGGATTGTTCATTCGTAGCCGCTGCAATTTCAGTGACAATGTCATTCACCTCTTCAATGGATTGGGCAATAGAGTTAAGCGCTTTGCCAGTCTTGTCGACCAGATGACTACCCTCTTTAACTTTATTCGAACTATCTTCAATGAGTAGTTTAATCTCATTGGCTGACTGTGCCGCCTTTTGTGCTAAAGAGCGCACCTCACCTGCGACTACTGCAAAACCCCGACCGTGATCTCCAGCCCTAGCAGCTTCGACCGCAGCATTAAGGGCAAGCAAATTGGTTTGAAAGGCAATGCCGTCAATGAGATTGATGATGGAGGCTATTTTTTTACTGGCCTCGTCAATTTGGCCCATTGCTTCAACCGCTTGTTGCACCACTACAACGCCACCTGTGGCTTCATTTTTCCCTGAAGCGACCAGATTACCAGCCACATTAGCATGCTCAGCATTAAGTTCAATGGTGGCTGCCATTTGTTCCATTGAGGCTGATGTTTCTTGCAAAGACGCAGATTGCTGATTAGTGCGTTTACTTAATTGTTCTGAACCACGGCTGATTTCTCCAGCGTTAGCAGCGATGCCTTCACTGGCTACCAGCACAGAACCTACGGCCTGATCCATCTTGTCTAGGGAGCTGTTAAGGGCGTCTTTAAGTCGAGCAAGACTACCTTGGTAATTTCCATCAATGCGCTGGGTGAGGTCACCTTGAGCCATTGCTTCGCTGACTTCAACTGTTTCTTTTAAGGCCGTGGCGATAGCGGAAATAGAATTGTTAACCCCTGATTTAAGCTTATCAAGGTCACCTTTTAAGGGTGTATTCACGCGTTGATCAAAGTCACCCTCTGAAACGGCCTGCATGACTTGATTGATTTCCCCTATGGCTTGCTCCATCACATTAAGAGTATTTTCCATCACTGTGCGGAATTCGCCAGTCATTTCTACGCCCTCTAAACGATAGTCAAAATTACCTTCTGCAATGGCTTTCATAACCTGCTCAAGGCTATGCATCGTTTTCTCAACGCTGCTAGCAGAGGCATTCACTCCGTCTTTTAAGCGCAGTAGATCACCCTTGAAATCTTCTTCAATACGGCTACTAAATTGGCCTTGGGCAACATCTGCCACCACTCGATTAGATTCTCCAAGGGCCGCTTGCAAAGAGTCCATGAGTCGATTAACTGCATGAGCCGCCTGCCCCGCTTCATCTTTATCACTGGGAATATATTCCAAACGCATGCTGAAGTCACATCCTTCCTCAATTCGACCCACTTGGCCAGCAATGTAGCAAATGGGTAGTGTTAAGGACAGGGTAATATAATAGGCCACGATTAAAATTAAAAATGCCGCCACACCACCAATCCAATACATTTGAAAATAAAGTTCCATCAGCTTGCTGCTGGCCTCAATGCCGTCTCTTTCCACCATTAGGGCCCATTGCTCACCATAGACGTCGATTGGTGTATAAGCCGAGATGGTGGAAATATCTTTGTCTTTTAATCCAAATGTTTTGCCCCAACTGGAACCAGTGTAACTTTCGATGCCTGTATAGTTTTCTCGAAAAAGTTTAGCACTCGTTTCTCCTGCAAGAGCAGCGAGCACCATTGTTGTTGCTATGGTACCTGAGTCTGGGTTGGTGAAAGAGGCAATGACACTGCGATTCTGAGGATCAAGGAAGGAATCAGAACGCATCAGGTAGTCTGGCCCCACTAAATAGGACTCGCCAGTTTTACCCATATTAAAACGTGTGGTCATAATGGCGTTAATACCATCGATAGGTAACTTTGCAACACCCACCATCTTCACTTGGCCTTGGGCGTTGAGTATAGGGTGAGCTATGAAACTAATGAGCCCATCATGAATAGCACCGTCGTTGTTGCGGCTGTAAATAGAAAAATCCACAAAGGCAAGCTGCCTGGTTTCTAAACTTTGACTAAAAGCTTGGCCTAAACCTGTTTCTGCAAGTGGACCAGTCACGACATTAGCA
>DDCR01000033.1 GCA_002335115.1 Oceanospirillaceae bacterium UBA2001 | reverse complement strand
TGTGGTTGCCTGCTCCAAGCTTAAAGCTAAAACAGAGATTACAGCCAGCAATAAAACGGGCCCAAACCCATTTATAAATACCCAAGTCCATCAAAATAGGTAAGTACAAACAGCTGTAAGGGCATGCTGGTGCATACTCAATAAGCCCCTACTTTAAGTAGCGCCTGCCTTGTGAGCATTTTACACCTCGCTCCAGTAAAATTATTGGCAGTTTGCTATCTGAAGTCGCGTCGCAGGCCCTAGTTGAGCCAACCTCCACTACTACGCTAGCGGCTGAGGGTCTGACATGTGACGATGATGGCTGTCGCATTTAAAATTTACTAGTGCCTGCTTCATTGGCAGTCTTGGGAAGGTTTCTTGTGTTGGTTTAATAAACCACCACAAGAAACCTCACCGTTAATGCTTATGCTTTTGAGAGCCATTTAGTTTTCTAGGTATTCAGGCATCTAACCATCTGGGTTAATCTGTGTCAGTTAGGTAACAGCTTGTTGTTTTAAAAACTGAGGTTGATTCCAACTTTCTGTGGACATAATGTCCACTAAGGCTTCAACACAATCCCATAGGTCTACATACCTGAGATACAAGGGAGTGAAACCAAAACGCAGATTATTGGGGGCTCTAAAATCCCCCACAATATTACGTGCGATTAAAGCTTGCATGATGGCGTAGCCTTGGGGATGGGTCAAGGACACTTGACTGCCGCGTTGTTCAGGATTGGTGGGTGAACCTAATTCAAACCAAGGGCAGCGTTGTTGGATTAGTTCAATAAACAGTTGACCCATATGTTGTGACTTACGCCTTACTTGTGCCAAATCTGCTGTCAACATCAGATCTAGAGCCACTTCTAAGGCTGCATTACCCAGCACGGCTGGAGTGCCACACATGGCTTGCTCAATGCCCGTTGCGCCTTGGTAATCGTCCACAAAATCAAAGGGTTTAACATGACCTAACCAGCCTGTGAGGGGCTGCTCAAACTGGCTTAAATGGCGTTGGGCTACATAAACAAAGGCAGGGGCACCTGGCCCCCCATTCAGGTATTTATAGGTACAACCAACAGCTAGGTCAGCATTAATCTGATCTAGTTCAATCGGCATGGCACCCACAGAGTGGGAGAGGTCCCACATCATTAAGGCACCTTGAGCTTGTGTTATTTGAGTCACACTTGCCATATCCCACATCGACCCCGTCTTAAAGTGCACATGGGTTAAGAGCACTAGTGCAGTGTCTTCATCAACGGCTTGTAAGACTTCATCTCTCGGTAGGGCAATGACCTCAATATGATCGCCGAGTAATTTGGCTAAGCCTTGCAATAAATAAAGGTCAGTGGCAAAGTTTCCCGTCTCAGTAATTAATTTGCTCCGATCTGGCCGCATTTTTATGGCGGCGGCAGCAAGTTTAAAAATATTAACAGAAGTGGTGTCACAAACTATGGTTTGGCCCACATCTGCACCGATCAATCGGCCCACTTTATGGCCTAATTGTGTTGGTTTTTGCATCCAATGATGGCTGTTCCAGCTCCGAATTAAATCGACTCCCCACTGGTGTCTTATGACCTGACTCACATGGTCAGCAGTGGCTTTTGGTAACACGCCAAGAGAATTCCCATCGAGGTAAATAAGCCCTTCTTCAAGGCTGAATTTATCTCGCATCGGGGCTAGGGAGTCATTTTGGTCTAATAGTTCAAACTGGCTTCGGTCTAGTTTAGGTAGGCTCAACTGGGTCATATTGAATCTCATGGTAGGGGTCTCTCACTTTTATCAGGTGATTAACACGGGTGTTTTAAATACTCAGTAAATGGCAGCACTAAAGGCTTGTGCGTACCGACCAAAGCTCAGGAAAAAACTGCAGGGATAAGGCCTTTTGGAGATAATCCACTCCAGAAGTGCCTCCAGTGCCATGTTTGTGTCCAATAATGCGTTCAACAGTTTTTACGTGGTTAAAGCGCCACTGTTGAAAGTGATATTCTAAGTCTACCAGCTTTTCTGCAAGCTCATACAAATCCCAAAAGGTGTCGGTGTCTTGGTAAACCTTCTGCCATGCAGTTTGAACCTGTTTGTTGGATAGGTAAGGTTGGCTCCAGTCTCTTTGGGTTTGCTCAAGTGCAATATCAAAACCACGTTTTTGCAGTAATTGAAGGCAGACGTCATAAAGGCTGGGGGCATTAAGTACCTTGGTTAAATGTTGGTAATTTTTTGGATGATGACGGTGAGCCTCAATGAGTGCCGAATTTTTATTACCTAATAAAAACTCAAGCTCTCGGTATTGAAAGGACTGAAAACCTGAACTTTGCCCTAAGCTATCTCTAAAACTAGCATAGTCGGCGGGCGTCATAGTGACTAATACTTCCCATGCATTAACCATTTGCTGTTGGATACGCGCCACGCGGGTAAGCATTTTAAAAGCTGGGCGTAGGTCATCTTGAGCAATTAATCGGGCGGCCCCATGGGCTTCATGCAAACATAACTTCATCCACAGTTCTGAGGCTTGATGAATAACGATAAATAACATTTCATCATGGGCCTCACTAAGGGGGTTTTGTTGCTCTAAAAGACTTTCTAAACCAAGATATTGACCGTAACTAATATCCTGTTGCCAATGAATATTTTCATCACTAATGTCAATGGTGTTGGAGGCATAAGGACACTGATAGGTCATGATTATTCCTAAAGTATTTTTTTATAGTTTAGGGTGTGTATTTGTTGAAGTAAATGTCATAATTTGGGGGTTAAGTATGAATTAAATGCATAAAATGCATAAAAAAGGTGGGAGATAGCGATTAAATTGAGTATTAGGCAGTTACAAATGATTCGGGCTTTAGAGGTTGCAGGCAGTGTGTCTGCTGCTGCCATAGCCCTGCAGGTGAGCCAGTCAGCTCTAAGTCATCGCATACGTGAGGCAGAACGATTACTAGACACCCCGTTATACAGCCGTCAAAATAAAAAACTAGTGGCCACCCCTGCAGGCTTGAGAGTTCAATTTGCCGCTCGAAGGGTATTAGCAGAATTAGAACGTGCCGAACACGATGTTGCGCACATGAGTGGTGGGGTAACCACCACGGTGCGTTTAGGTTTGGAAGCGTATGCCTCACATCATTGGTTGCCTGAGTTGTATCAACAGTTAGCCATTAAATGTGCCCACATTGGCCTTGAGGTCACGGCTGACGTGGGTTTGCATCCAGAGTCTGCATTGCGTCAACAAAGCATCGATATAGCTTTGATATCAGGACTACCGCCAGCCAAGGATTTTAACTGTATGCACTTGGGTGAAGATTCGTTATTAGCCTTAATGGCCAGTGATCATCCTTTAGCAAAGAACGCCAGCGTGTTCCCAGAAATGTTCGCAGACTTTCCCTATGTGGCTTACCATACCAACCCAGAACAAGGGCGTGAATATGATTTAGTGTTTCGGCGTCATCATGTTTTGCCTAGCAATGTCATTAGTGCAGGTGTCACAGAAGCGGTGTTAACCATTGTCGGACAAAGTCAGGGTCTCACCATACTTCCTGCATGGACCGCCTTATCTCAAGGTCCAAAATATGGCTTAATCACACGGCCCATCGGTGATGGTGCATTAACCACTCAGTGGTATCTTGCTGGCTTACACCAAGTCGCTAACAGAGAAGCCATTTTAGAGGTGATGCAGACAATACAAAATATAACTCGCTTTAACGACTAACTAGCTGCACCTGCCCTTTAATTTAGGTAAAATAATGTTTCGATTGATCCTAGAAACCACCTCATATGTCTGCTTTTTATAACGTTCTTGCGAGCAATGATGATTTGCCTATTGTTACAGATTTACCTGTACACAGCGGAAAAGTCCGCAGTGTGTATTGGCTCAGTAATAAGCACAGCAAGCGTTTAATCGCCAGCAAAGGCTATAATGTGGCTGCCGATGCTCCTTTAGCAGTCATGGTTATTAGTGATCGTATCTCCGCTTTTGATTGCATTTGGCATGGAGAAGATGGATTGCGGGGCGTGCCAGGTAAAGGTGCTGCACTTAATGCTGTGGCTAACTATTGGTTTGCGCGTTTTCGTGAAGCTGGTTTGGCAGATAGTCACATTGTAGACACACCCCACCCATTGGTTTGGATAGTACAAAAGGCAAGACCTGTAATGGTAGAAGCCATTGCCCGTCAGTATATTACGGGGTCTATGTGGCGTGCTTATAAAGCAGGGGAACGGACGTTCTGCGGTATGCAACTGCCAGAGGGTTTGCAGCAAGATCAGTGTTTACCCGAATTATTAATAACTCCCTCGACTAAAGGCATTTTAAAAGGCATCCCTAATGTGGCAGAGGCAGATGATGTTAATATTGCCCGGGCAGATCTAGAAGCTAATTATCGTGCCTTTAACTTTTCAACGCCTGCTGATATTAACCGTTATGAGAACTTGCTACGTGATGGCTTCTCGGTCATTAGCCAAGACTTAGCGGCTCATGATCAAGTGCTGGTTGATACCAAATTTGAATTTGGCTACGTCAAGGATGCCAAGGGTAACGATAAATTGATCTACATGGATGAGGTGGGCACACCTGATTCATCGCGTATTTGGGATGGTACAGCTCTTAGGTCTGGCAAGGTAGTGGAAAATTCTAAAGAGGGTTTTAGGCAGTTTTTGCTTAACTATTTTGATGATGCTGACATTTTGCTTAACAAAAACCGCATGTCAGAGCGCAGCGCGTTAGCCAAGGACAATGCATTACCTTTGCAAGCGATGCAAGACATCTCAGATACTTATATTGGTATTGCAGAGAAGATTATAGGCCACCCACTGAACGTCAGTCAGCAGCCTAAGCAAGAGATTATAGACGTCTTAGATCAAGACTATGGGCTTATCCGTTAGGCCAGAACCCAAGTTACAAAGCTCCTGGCAGCGGCACCAGTTTAGTTAGCCCATTAGATGTTGTAGACCATTCAATATGGCTTTGCTTTCTTGACTCAATGGCATCACTGGTAAGCGAGATTCCTCATTACACAAGCCTAATAGGGAAGCCGCGTATTTTACGCCTGCTGGACTTGGTTCATTGAACATGGCTGCATGCAGAGGAGTGAGTTCGTCATGAATGCGTTTGGCTTCCTTGAAGTCACCCTTTAAGCAGGCCGTCTGCATGGCAGAACATCGGCTCGGTGCAACGTTAGCTGTGACGGAAATACAGCCATTGCCTCCCACTGCATTGTAAGCCACGGACGCTAAATCGTCTCCTGAAAGGTAAGAAAAGTCACTACCAAGTGCCAGTCGTTCCAAACTTATCCGCGCAATATCACCCGTAGCATCCTTTACGCCCACTACATTTTTAAGTGCCGCAAGCTTGGCCATAGTTTTTGGTTCGATATCAACAATGGCGCGGGGTGGAATGTTGTAAATTATCATCGGAATTTCAACCCCTTGAGCAATATACTCGAAGTGAGCATAAAGCCCATCTTGATTTGGGCGATTATAATAACCTGCAACACATAATACGGCATCGGCACCCAATTCTTTGGCATGACGAGCATAAGCTAATGCTTCAACTGGGTTGTTTGAGCCAGCTCCTGCGATCACGGGTACGCGGCCATTGTTTTCTTCAACAACGATTTCCACCACCCGTTTGTGTTCCTTTTCAGACAAGGTGGGTGATTCACCTGTGGTGCCCACAGGCACTAAACCATGAGTGCCATTATCTAGCTGCCAGTTAACCATGCGACGCAGGGCGGTCTCATCTAACTTGCCATTAATAAAAGGGGTAACTAAAGCGACGTATGAACCACTAAACATTGAACTGACTCCTAAGACTATAGGTGAGTGATTTTAAACCTATGTCGGTGTATCAACAAGTCTGCAGTTAGGCTTATTTTGTAACGGCTATACATTAATGGAAAAAGGTGAGACCATCTTGTTAACAATCTACCAATTAAGGTCAGATTGGTTAGTTTAAATAATAATAATTAGAGATCTAAGCATCTCAATAAGAGAGTAAATAATATGACAAAAGCAAATCCCTCCGTCTACAGTGATGCAAATCAAACCCCCCCCATGAGTGAAGCATTGCCATTGGGGCTGCAACATGTGCTTGCGATGTTTGCGTCTAATGTCACACCTGCAGTTATTGTTGCTGGTGCAGCTGGTTTGGCCTTTGGTGGTGCCCAACAGGTTTACTTAATTCAGATGGCAATGTTATTTGCCGGTCTTGCAACGCTGTTTCAAACCATAGGGTTTGGCCCGGTTGGAGCTCGGTTGCCCATTATGCAAGGCACAAGTTTTGCCTTTGTTGGTGTGCTCGCTGGAATTGCAGCAACGCAGGGTCTTGGGGTTGCTTTAACCTCGTGCATTATTGCAGGTGCTATACACTTTGCTCTGGGCGCAGTCATCGTCAATATTCGCAGTTGGTTCCCTCCCTTAGTAACAGGATTGGTTATTTTGGCCATTGGTCTTTATCTTATTCCTGTGGGCATTAAATACGCTGCTGGTGGCGCCGCTGACTTTCAAATGAATGCAGACAGCTTTGGATCTTTAAAGCATTGGTCTGTTGCTTTGACGGTTATCATAGTGGCTTTGGTGGTCAAATTTAGAACCAATGGCATACTCTCCAATGCGGCCATTTTAATTGGTCTAATTGCGGGTTATGTATTGGCCTATATCCTTGGCATGGTATCGTTTGGCGCAGTTACAAAGGCCAGTTGGATTACGGGTCTGCAGGTTATGCCCTACGGCTTTGAATTTAACTTAGGCGCGGTCATCGGTGTCACTTTGGTGTCGATCGTATCAGCAGTTGAAACGGTAGGAGATGCTTCAGCAACCACAAAAGCAGGCGCGGGCCGTGAAGCAACAGATGACGAAATTTCTGGTGCCACTTATGCAGATGGTTTAGGTACCGCTGTAGCTGGTGTGTTTGGTGGTTTGCCAAATACGTCATTTAGTCAGAATGTGGGTATTGTTGGTATGACAGGTGTCATGAGCCGTCATGTGGTGACCATTGCTGGTGTCATTATGCTCGTGTGTGGCCTACTACCTAAAGTGGGTGCAACCATCGCTTCAATGCCTCTGCCTGTGTTAGGTGGTGGCGTGATTGTGATGTTTGGCATGGTTGCAGCGGCAGGGCTCAATGTTTTGTCGGAGGTGCAAATGAGCCGTCGCAACATGATTATTATCGCCATATCACTCACAGTGGGTCTGGGTCTCAATTTGGTACCATCTGCTGTGCAGTATTTGCCAGGTATCTGGAAAACGCTGGCCACATCAGCGGTTGCACCTACGGCATTTTTGGCCATTGTATTGAACCAACTTTTGCCTGACGACGCCTGATCTGAGTCCATAGACTAACATAGCACCTCACATTATTCTTGAGGTGCTATGAACGGCAAGTTCGGCCTGAGGTATGGTTGTATTCTAGTGACAGACAGAGTAAGTCCTAATCTAATGTGTTTGAAATCTTTGATTGAAACTGAAAAATAGCGTTGGTGAAACGAGTAGATTATATTAAGGGTAGCTTGGGTTGCCTTTTTTTAATCTAAGCAATGGCACGTATTTATGGTGTAAAGGATGCACCAACTATTGATGAGGCCATTGTCGAGGCTATTATTTACGATGTGATGCAACAACATCTTGGGCCTGGCACACATTTAAGTGAAAAGTCAGTTTGTGATCGGTTTGGTGTGAGTAGAATGAACGTCAAAAGGGCGTTACTGACGTTATCAAATATAGAAGTGGTAGAATTTCAGGCAAACAAAGGTGCGCGTATCCGCCAGCCTAATTTGCAACAAGCAATGACCTTATTTGAAACCCGCAGGGCCATTGAACCCATTATTATTAAAAATGTTGTGGCTCAGAGAAGTGACGCTGATATGGTCACTCTTGATGCCCATGCAGTGCTCGAAGCGCCAGCTTTTAGTAACAATGACCGTCAACAATTGATTCGCTTGTCGGGAGAGTTCCACTGACTTATTGTTAGTATTTAAAACAATCACTTGTTAACTGGATTTATGCAAATTTTAATTACGGGTATGTATGGCCAGCACAGTTTTTCAAACTGACCACCTAGTGAGCATCGAAATTTGATACAAGCAATAAAAAATTGGGATGAGCACCTAGCACTAAATTTAATGATGGCGCATTTAGCGCAAATTAAAGTCGATCTAGCACTGAGTTCCACTTAACCTCAATAATACATAAACGACACCGATGCGCGTTTGGCTAGCGTAGTCTAATGAGTACAGGTATTATTCAAAGACGTTAGCTTAGGTGATACACATGCAACTTGAATACACTTATATGCAATCTGCCGTGGGCCAGTTATTGCTTGCTGGAGAGGGAGAGGTATTGCACTACCTAAGCTTCCCAACGGGAAAAATGCCTCTCTCACCGGCTTCCGATTGGATCTATAATCGACTCGCATTTAAGCCCATTCGAAGACAGATAGAGGCTTATTTTGCAGGAGAGTGCAAGCGCTTTGATATAGCCATAGCACCCTTTGGTACTGAGTTTCAAATGCAAGTCTTAAGTGCCTTGCAACAGATTCCCTATGGGCAAACCCGAAGCTATAAAGACATAGCAAGAGTCATAGACCGCCCTAAAGCTACACGAGCAGTGGGAGCTGCTAATGGACGCAACCCCATCCCATTGATCATTCCATGCCATCGGGTCATAGGAGCCAACGGCAGACTCACAGGCTTTGCTGGCGGCGAAGATACTAAGGCTTTTCTTTTACGCTTGGAAGGCTCCATCAAATAACCCAAAAGAAATGCACTGCCTATTTTAGTGCTAACCTAACTTTCCCCTTAACCTGTCTCTAGCCTTATCACATCGCTTGCCCTTAGCTAGGCTCCAAATACTTGCTGTGTGATGACTAATATTAGTGGCATATTAATCTCATATTAGTGAGTTTTATTAATAACCGATGGTTCTGTAATTCTGTGGTGTTGGTAGTATGTATATACACCACCCAAAGTAATGGAGCTACCAATTAGCTGCCAAAGAGTGAGAGACTCCCCCAAAATAAGATAACCAAAGGTGAGGGTGAAAAGGGGTTGAAGTAGCACAAAGCCAGCGACACGACTCATGCCATGGCGATGAATGAGTCCATACCACAGGCTATATGACAAGATGGATGAACACAACACCACATACACTAAGCATAGGATTATGCTGATCGTAAATTGGGGCAGTATGGGGGTAGAGTCGGCTCGCACTAGGTAAGCGACAAAGCACAAAGGTGCAGTAATAATAGCAATCCAGAACTGAATAGAAAGAACGGATAATTGTTTAAGTTTACGAATTTGAATGTTACCAACAGCCCACATAAAGGTGCTTAATATCACAAGAAACACGCCCCATTGAAGATCGTTTTGGCCTAACAATAAAGTGGGTAATATGGCGCCTATGGTGGCTATAACGATGGCCCACGTTTGCACAGGTGTAATGCGTTCGTTAAGAAATAAGTAACTTAATAGAGTTGAAAAAGGCGCCCCTAACAGAAAACAAACGCTTGCGATGACTCCAGGAACGATAGAAATTCCCACCGCTAATACATAAAAGTGACCAAGGCCCATAACTAGAGCAATGGGTAGCAAAAGTTTTAACTGGGCAGTAGAAATTTTGACAAAGGGCACTAGGACCATGGTGAGTAATAAAAACCGAGCGGCGGTGAACAAAAGAGGATCCATGTCATTGAGGGCAATTTTCATGACTACAATATTAAAACCCCATATTGCAGCAACCAGACTGGCGCCTAAAGCAGGTTTTGCTAACCAATCGATTTGTTTCATGCCCGTGTCCATGGGAAATATTTAGTCTCTATTATGCCTGATTACTATGCTGTAGAGATACTTTTGGGATTTCTCTCAGGGACATCTGCTTGCTTTAGAGAAACAAAAAAGCCTCACTGGAGTGAGGCTTTTTCGAACAACTCAAAGGCTTTAAACCTGAAGCTTTTACGTTGTTATGACCAGGGGAATGGACTGCTTGAAATAGGGTGTAATTTACCTTGCTCGTATCGGGTTAAGCGGAATGGCTCAAGTAATCGGTGACTTTGGCCAGTCGCAATTTCATTAGCCACTAATTTACCCACTCCAAGCATTTTATAACCATGATTCGAATCAGCTATAAAGTACGCATTGGAATGGAAAACATCAAATATTGGGAAAGAGTCAGGCGTGAAGCAACCGATACCACCACTAGGCTCGTCCTTAAACTTGGGCATGGTTCCCTCAAAACGCTTTTGACAATGGGCCAAAGCAGAAACCCACATGCGAGCAAATTCTGGGCCAACCACAAACTCAGGAGAATCTGGGCCGTAGGGGTCAACGGCGACTTCGTCTGGGTTGGTCTTCACTGGGAAGGGCGCAGCACCGCCTTGAACCCCACCAAAGTGGAAGTCGGGCTTATAGTAGATACCCCACATTTCGTCAGTAACCAAGCTACCATCTTCGCTCGAATACAAAGGAGCATTAGAGTCTACATGGATCACGGGTGGCATGTTACCGTTGTTGTCCACCTGCAACTTAGGGTCTACACCTAAAGTGCCTTCTTGAAGAGACCAGTAAATCCACATGGGGATATCAGTATGGATGACGTCATCAGCTCCTTTCACACTCACAGTTTTTGGAAGTTCTAACATTTCCCACAAACTCTTAGCCCATGGGCCCGCACCAATGACTACATATTCACAAGCCACTTT
>DDCR01000080.1 GCA_002335115.1 Oceanospirillaceae bacterium UBA2001 | reverse complement strand
AGCTTTATTAATTGGTTGTGATGCCGGCACTATGAATTTTGCTAAAATCAAAGGTAGTCACACAGCCATGAAATCTGGCATGTTAGCCGCTGAAACTCTATTTGAAGCCCTCGCCAATGGTGATGAAGGCCAGCAAGATTTGCAGGTATATGGTGATAAATTCAAGCAGTCTTGGTTACATGAAGAGCTCTACAAAGCACGAAATTTTGGTGCCGCTATGCATAAGTTTGGCATGTGGTTAGGGGGCGCATTCAATTGGATAGAACAAAATATATTTGCGGGCAAACTGCCCATAAATTTGAAAGATAACATACCAGACCATGCCCAATTAAAACCAGCCGCACAGATGCCTAAAATAGACTACCCCAAGCCTGATGGTTTGATCAGTTTTGACAAGCTATCTTCTGTCTTTATTTCGGGTGCCAACCATGAAGAGAATCAGCCCTGCCACCTGACGTTAAAAGATGCAAGCATACCCCTAGGTATCAATTTAAGCATGTGGGACGAACCTGCCCAAAGGTATTGCCCTGCAGGGGTGTATGAGGTTTTAGAGGATGATAAGGGTGAAAAAATCTTTCAAATAAATAGTCAAAACTGTGTCCACTGTAAAACCTGCGATATTAAAGACCCCAGTCAAAATATAACTTGGGTGGTACCAGAAGGTGCAGGTGGGCCAAACTATCCCAACATGTAGCTTTAAGGGTAGTTTGGAGTCACTAAAATTCTATGATAGTGTTAGCCAAAGAACACATTGAACGCATTTTATTGGAACCCATCCCATGCTCCGCAGTGAATTCCATCTGAAGTTTGGTAGCGATAATCCTATTGTCTTACCTGTGATTCATGTTTTAGATCATGACCAAGCCTACCGAAATATCGTCATCGCTAAGCTTGGGGGTTGCCCTGGTGTATTTCTGATTAACCATGATTTTGAGAAAGAAAAACTGCTTCCGATTATTAAGAGTATACGGGCTGAATTTCCTGATTATTGGATTGGCATCAATTTTCTTGCCGTCACTGGTGAATTCGCCTTTCCAATTTTAGGCGCCCTTCAAACAGAGGGTATTCGTGTAGATGGGTATTGGGCTGATGACGCGTGTATTGACGAGCGAAGACCAATACATGAACAAATAGATGCAGTAAGAATTGATGAAGTGCGTCAGAATAGTGGATGGAAAGGTTTGTATATTGGTGGTACCGCCTTTAAAAAACAACGTGAAGTGAGTCCATCTGATTATGCTTACAGTGCCCAACTTGCTACCCAACATATGGATATAGTGGTCACCTCTGGTGTTGCCACAGGCCAAGCCGCTGATGTTGAAAAAATTAAAACTTTTCGCGAAAATTGTGGCCACACAAGTCTTGCTGTTGCCTCTGGAATTACGCCAGAAAATGTAGCAGAATACAAAAAGAATGTGGATTTATTCATGGTCGCTACTGGCATTAATATAGAGGGTGACTTTTACAATATTGATGCCAATAAATTAAAAAAATTAATGTATGCCATAAAACATTGAGGGGAAGCATATGAGTTTTGATAAAGGTCCAAGAGATGACCGTTGGTATTTTTCGATCATGGCACCCAACACCAAAGGTGATAAGTTTGCATGGCTTGATCCAACATCAATCTACATTAATGGTGAAGCTTATCATGACTTACTTGATGACCTTTGCGCAGAGATCAATGCAAAAGATGTGGATGTAGTTGCGGGATTAGATGCCATGGGGTTTGTGATGGCTGCCGGTATTGCCGCTCGCATTGGCTGTGGTTTTTTACCAATTCGCAAAGCTGGAAAATTATGTGTTGATACCGATAGTGCGGACATGACCAATTATACTGGGCGCACTCAAGCCATGGAAATGCGCCTACCTGCGTATGCTCCAGGCACTCGAGTGTTATTGGTCGACCAGTGGGTTGAAACAGGAGGCACCATGCATGGTGCGATACAATTAGTCGAACAGCAAAACGGCATTGTTGCAGGCATGGTTGCCATTGTTATGGAAGATAATGACAACACCGCTAAGTATCGGGAGAAATATAAGTGTATTACTGCCATCCAACCCAACACAAAGTGGCAAGATCAGGCTAACGCTCAGTATTTAGAAAGTTTCAAAACTTACAATCCTGAAGCTGCATTCCCTCGATAAGTTATCGAGTTTAGCGTTATTAAATACAGCAGGTTAAATTGGCATGTCCCTGAAGTTCAGCCTCTAGTGCGTCATGCCACCTTAACCATCTTATATAAGTGGTGTCTTTAATGCTATTGAGTGCTATTTAGTGCCGAATATCTTGTCACCAGCGTCACCAAGGCCAGGAAGAATATAGCCTTGTTCGTTTAAATGATCATCAATCGCTGCTACATAAAGATTGACCTCTGGATGCAGTTCGGTCAACCGAGCTAGGCCCTCGGGTGAAGCCACCAAGAATAACCCCATTATAGTCTTACAACCCTTTTGCTTCAGTAAATCGATGGTGGCTAAGAGCGTGCCTCCTGTTGCTAACATAGGGTCAATAATCAGTGCTGTGCGTTGATCAACGTCAGTAATTATTTTATCAAAATAAGCCACAGGTTCTAAGGTTTCTTCGTCCCGATATAGCCCAACAACGCTCACCTTAGCATTGGGCACAAGCTGCATCACTCCTTCAAGCATGCCTAGGCCAGCTCGGAGTATGGGTACAATAGTCAGCTTCTTGCCCGCTAACATGCGCACTGGAATTGGCTGTCCCTGCCAACCATCAATACTGACTTCTTCTAAAACTAGCCCACGACTCGCCTCATAGGTCAACAAACTGGCAACTTCATTGGAAAGTTCACGAAATTGTTTAGTGCTCACATGGGCTTTACGCATGAGTGCTAGCTTATGTGATATTAGAGGATGGTGAATTTCATGAACAGGCATTGTGTCTATTTCCTTTGGTATTATATGGGCCCAAAGTCATAACCATGAGCACCACTAATTAATTGAGCTCGGTTTCCTTGTGCGGATTTATGAACCTCACAAGCGATGGCGAGTTGATAAAAAACAGTTCGATCGATGCGCCCCCAAAGACCATCCCTTACGAGTAATTTTGGCTTTGGCTGATCGGCATCAGAAGTCACGATTAACTGATTAACTTCAGACAAGTAAACTTGATCACCCGTATTGCTAGTGAAGTGCCATTCTCCCTGCCCTTTTTGGGGTATAAAGTCAGCTGCAACAATGACAAAAGGCAAGTCTTCGACAGCAATACGAAAGGCTTCTACCGGAGTAATAATCCAATAATCACCATTGTCTTGGCGTTGTAATAAGCGTCCAAACAATTGCTTTATCTTGGTGTTAGCAATAGCGGTGCCTTGATGAATCCATTGACCATCAGCAGCAATCACTAAATCCATATCGCCTTTAAAGATAGGAGTCCAAGATGATAGATCATAAGCGGGTAATTGCTGAGCATGATTTATTAAATCTTCTAACATGAACTTTTAAGTTTCATCATTAGTAAGAGGCTCATAGTGAGCCTTTTTTGATGCATCTGAATGACGACTTTGACCACGGTTGCCCATGCGCATACCTATTTGCATCAAAAAATCAAAAAAAGCCTCTCGATCTTGAATAAATTCTTTAAAAAAGCCAGAATCATGCAGCGCTAAAGCTCCGTGAACAAGCGCCCATGAAGCAGACAAATGAAAGTAAGCCGGTACTTGTTCCAATTTGCCAGAATCGATGCGCTTTTCAACTAAAATGGTGAGCACCTGCATATTTTCATTACGAATGCGGTGCACTTCAGCAATTTCTTTTTCATACTCCTCGCCCTTGATCAACCGATCTTCTAAACGGTCAAACAGCAACGCTTGTTCAGGGTCATTCATACGAAATTCAAAATAACTTCGCCACAAAGACTCCGGGTCTGAGAAGTCTTTAGTCGCTAACAGACTAGCTAATTGCATCTCATAGTTAATCAGTAAGTATATATAGATATCTGATTTAGACTTAAAGTGTTTGTAAATCGTGCCCTTGCCAATTCCAACACTATCAGCAATCATCTCTACAGTCACTTTGTCTTCGCCATGAACTCTAAACAGTTCTAGAGCCGTGTCGAGTATTTCCTCTTCCCTGCGCTTAAATTCACGCACCTTGCGGTTTTCTTTTTCCCGCGGGAAATAGGTCGGAATGTTTGGTTTTGCAGCAATACCCCAGTTCATGATGATCCCTTTAATTTGACCCATGCTTTAAATCGCTAATAAAGCAGTCTAGCCATGACTATACCCGACATAATAGTCATAAAAATTACAAAAGGCTATCATTCATCTGTCTTAAGAACTATTGAGGTGATAAAAATAATTGGGTAAAGTTTTGACTCGTTTGGGTGGCAAGCTCTGCCAAAGAGACACCTTTAAGGTCAGCGATATATTGAGCCACCAAACGCACGTGCTTGGGTTCATTTTGTTGCCCACGATGTGGAACTGGAGCGAGATAAGGAGCATCAGTTTCCACTAACAAACGCTGCATTGGAATTTTTTTAACAACTTCTCTCAAATCATTCGCACTGTTAAAGGTCACAATACCAGAAATAGAAATATAAAAACCTAAGTCTAAACAAGCTTCAGCCATGGTCCAATCTTCTGTAAAACAATGAATCACTCCGCCCACATCTTGATCGGCTTCCTCTCGCAACAATCTTAAGGTGTCTTCATTAGCACTGCGGGTATGAACGATGACAGGTTTAGCCAGGCGCTTTGAGAGTCGCAAGTGCGCTATAAAGGCTTGTTGCTGCAAGGCTGAATTATCTTGCTGATAAAAGTAATCTAAGCCTGTTTCACCAATGGCCACCACTTTTGGATGCTGAGCTTGCAGTTCTAATAGGCTGAGACAGTCTAAGTGCTCTACGCTTAAAGGGTGAAGTCCTGCAGAGGCATGTATAAAATCATAAGCGGCTATCTGTGCCATCATCGGGTCAAATTTTTCAGTATCTACACTAATACACAGCATTTGTGAAACGTCATTAGCCTGTGCAGCAGCAATGAGTCCAGCGAACCCATCAGTGTAGTGACTCGTATCTAATTTATCGAGGTGGCAGTGGGAATCAATAATCATGGTTATCTTCCTGACCTAACTAATAAGTACCATTGGTGCAATAACTGCTCACACACGAGTTGGGTATTTAAATTGCGTCGCAGATGAATAAAATTAAGTTGCTCAGTGAGTCTTTCTAACAAAGCGTAAATGTCAATGATATTACTGCGTTGATCCACGGCTTGGAGTAATTTAATAATATCGGGATTGGCTAAGTGTTGGGCATTGGACGTCATTTTCAACTTAATCAAGTCATTAAGCCATTCTACCCACCAACTCAACATTTGTTCTAGAGGTTGTTTATGCCAAATTTTAGCCACATCTACTGCACTTTCTTTACCCCTAAAAACAGCCGTCAGCTGAACTAACATTTGATGGCGTAATTCGTGAGCTCTAGAAGCGTGTAACTGCAAAGCTCTCAGTGGCGCTCCGTTTGCTAACTGCAATAACTTAATCGTTTTATCAACACTTCGTTCTTCTGTAGGCAATTGTTGCTGCAGCCAATCTAAAGCCTGCGTGGACTCAGGAATGTCAATATTGAGCAATTGGCAACGACTGCGTACTGTAGGCAGTAAGGTTTGTGGCCATTGGTGCAGAAGCAAAAAATAACTTCGATCACCGGGTTCTTCTAACTGTTTTAACAGTGCATTAGCAGCATTCAAATTTAGATCTGAAGCACCATTGATAACAACTACACGAGCACCACCTTGCTGGGCGGTAGTGGCCATGGCATGCTGCAATTTGCGGACTTGGTCTACCACGATGGCTTTACTGGGTTCTTCGGGCTGCATTAACTTATAGTCAGGATGACTGTTAGACGCTAAAAGCTTACACGATTTACATGCACCACATGCCATGTTGTCGATCTGCTGCTGACACAACAAGGCGGCAGCGAGTTTTGTCGCAAATTTTAATTTACCCAGTCCAGCCACACCTCCAATGATTAAAGCATGAGGCAGACGCTTTTGCTGTATCATCTGGCTCACCTGCTGCCATTGATCCACTTGCCAAGGATACCAGTCTAAGGGAGCAGCGCTCACTCGATCAGTCATGGCACTAATCTCCCACATTGGCCAATAAAGGCGCAAGAAAACCATCCAACTGGCTCTCAACACCAGCGATAGTCTGAGCAGCATCAACCACACGGTACCTTTGGGGCTCAGCTCTAGCCTGTGACAGATACCCTTGTCTAACGCGTTCAAAGAAACTGAGTTCTTCTGTCTCTATGCGATCCAAATTAGACCGTTGACCGGCTCGCTCCATACCAATAGCAATATCAAGGTCAAACAGTAAGGTCAGGGTTGGATTTAAATCACCATGCACCCAGTATTTAAGACTGCTGATAAAATCTTGATCTAGTCCACGCCCAAATCCCTGGTAGGCAACAGATGCGTCTGAAAAACGATCACAAATCACCCATTTTCCAGCAGCTAAAGCGGGTCTAATGACATTCTCTACATGTTGTCGGCGTGAGGCAAACATCAATAAAAGTTCCGTATAAGGATCAACATTTTCATCACGATGTTGCAGTAATAGCTGACGCATATCTTCTGCCATGGGAGTACCACCGGGTTCCCGTGTCACGATACATTCAATACCCAAGGCTTCAAGCTTTAATTTAATGTAGGCTATGCTCGTCGACTTACCAGCACCCTCGCCGCCTTCAATTGATATAAATGATGAGGCCATTAAAGTTTCCTACTGTTTTAACTGATATTGGCGCACATTGGCCTGATGTTGTGGGTAGGTCTCTGCAAATGCGTGGCTACCGTCACCCCTAGCAACAAAAAATAGACTCAGACCATCCTCTGGGTGCAAGGCTGCATGAATTGCAGCACTGCCCGGCAGGGCAATAGGTGTGGGTGGCAAGCCTCGATGCACGTAGGTGTTATAAGGTGTATCTCTGGTTAAGTCAGAGCGACGAATATTGCCTTTAAAAGCGGCCCCCATGCCATAAATAACGGTGGGATCTGTTTGTAATTTCATGCCTTTTTGTAAACGTCTTACAAAAACACCTGCAATGGTTGCCCGTTCACTGGCTAAACCTGTTTCTTTTTCAATGATAGATGCCATAATCAGAGCCTCATAGGGCGTTTTGTAGGGTAAATCATCTGCTCTATCAGCCCAAGCAGATTGTAAAACCTGTAGTTGCTTCAAATGTGCTTGTTTAATAATATCTGCAGGCACATTATGCCGCGCGAAACGATACGTAGAGGGAAACAATAAACCTTCTGGATGTTGCCATCGGCTGTGCATACTGGCAAGCCATTCACTCGCCTCAGGCACAGGTTTGTCTTGCATCGCGGGGTGTTGGCTCAAAAGGGTAATAAAATCGCTATATCGAAGCCCTTCTGGAACTGTAAATTGATACTCTAAAACTTTTCCAGTGACCAATTGTGCCAATACTTCAACACTATTAAGAGACCCACTGAACTGATATTCACCAGCCTTTATGAGGCGGTCTAATTGCAGCCATTTTGCATAGTATTTAAAACTGTCCCCATGGGCGATCACACCTGCCTTAAAGAGTTTATTACTAATACTGCCTAATCCAGCCCCCGGGGAGATCGTAACTAAAGTGGGCTCTGAGATGGGAATCGGCTCGTACAACCAAACTTGGATTTGCCGCACAGCTCCATACGTTAATAAAGAGGCTATTAAAAGTCCAATAATAAGGCTCCAAAACCATGCTTTCTTTAACATAAGTCACCCATGTTCACTTGCTGAGATAAATGGACTGTTAAGGCTTTTTGAAGTCGCACAGTCATTGGAGAAATGGCCCAATGAGTCAACCCTGTAGCATCGTAATCAGGATGCTTAGGCGTGTGGGGTAACAATGCTACAAGTGGCCAAATGCCATTTAGACTGTTAGTAAAAAATACCCCATCAGCATTGACCAAAGTGTCCAAGGTGACCTCGCTCTGGTTCAAACAAATGCCACATTCTTTGGCAATAAAGACGACTGTACTGGCCATAGTACCATCAATGCCGCAATCGTCGATCTTGGGTGTAATGAGTGCACCATTTGTTTCTATGAAAACATTGCTCATAACACCCGAAGCCACAAGGCCGGCTTGGTTAAGCATGATACCTTCATGAATATCACTATCGTTCCACTCATTACGAGCCATAACCTGATCCAAGCGATTCAGATGTTTTACACCTGCTAAAGTCACATTACTTGACCAGCGGTGCTGGCAAACTTGCGCGCACACACCCACTTCAGCAAGGTGGCTTCGGCCTTTTGGCCAAGGCATCATAGAGACGATGCGTGCAGGCTCTGGCTCACTGGGAACAGCATAACCACGTCCACCGCTGCCGCGGCTGACTATAATCTTTAATACCCCATCAGGCTGAGCAAATAACACATAAGCTGACTGAATATCCTTAACGATCAGTTTAATCAGTTGTAAGCCTTGGGTTTCATCAGCGACGATACCTAAACGTAACAGTCCACTAATCAAACGCTGCTGGTGAGCCTGCCAAAGCTGCACTTGCCCTTGGCTTACAGCAATGGTTTCAAACACGCCATCACCATAAGCCAAGCCACGATCCCACACATCTATAGAGGATGCTGGTTGACCGTTAACTAAGGTGGCTACGTCCATGGCTCCCGTCTCACTTGAGCATTAAATCCGGGAGAAAATCAAAGTGCCATTAGTCCCACCAAACCCAAATGAGTTTGACATTGCTGAGTCAATGCGCGCTTCTTGAGGCTGGTGTGCCACATAATTAAGGTCACATCCCGGTGAAGGAGTATCGAGATTTATGGTGGGTGGAGCAACTTGGTCACGTATCGCTAGCACTGAAAAAATAGCTTCTACCGCGCCCGCAGCGCCCAATAAATGACCAATCATAGACTTGGTAGAACTCATCCGAACCTGCTCAGCAGCCGGCCCTAACACTAGCTTTGCAGCATTTGATTCAGCCACATCTCCAGCGGGTGTAGAGGTACCATGGGCATTAATGTATTGAATATCATCGCCGTTCAAACCCGCATCTTTCATGGCATTGCGCATGGATGCTGCTGCACCCCTGCCATCTTCGGGTGGTGAAGTCATATGGTATGCATCACCACTCATACCAAAGCCTGTAAGCTCAGCGTAAATTCTCGCCCCTCGCGCTTTAGCGAGCTCATATTCTTCTAGTACCATGACACCAGCGCCATCACCTAAGACAAAGCCATCACGATCTGCGTCCCAAGGGCGACTAGCAGCCAAAGGATCATCATTACGGGTTGATAGTGCACGAGCCGCACCAAACCCCCCTAAACCAAGGGGTGTGGTTGCCATTTCAGCACCACCGCATACCATGA
>DDCR01000161.1 GCA_002335115.1 Oceanospirillaceae bacterium UBA2001 | reverse complement strand
CATTGTTCAGCTACCATGGTATTCCCCAGGCTTACCTAGACAAAGGTGACCCTTATCATTGTTTTTGCCGGGCTACTACCCGATTAGTAAAAGAACATATGCAGTTAACTGATGACGATGTCATGACGAGCTTTCAAAGTCGGTTTGGACCCGCCCAATGGTTGCAGCCTTATACGGATGAAATACTTAAAGGGTTACCAGCCAAAGGCATCAAAAAGGTGCATGTGATTGCGCCTGCATTCAGTGCGGACTGCTTGGAAACCATTGAAGAGATTGATGTGGAGAACAGAGCCTACTTCATGGAAAGTGGGGGTGAAAGTTATAACTACATCCCTTGTTTAAATGATGGCAAGGATCAAATAAACCTATTTACTAAACTCATTAAACAGCACACCCAAGGCTGGGATTACTAACGCATGAGCTTAGGTTTGCTGGGACTCCAGCACGCGTTCCACTGCAGCCACAATGGTTTGGGTTTGGTGATCTATTTCCATGTTAACCAGTGTGCCAACTGCCACTTTACCAAAACCTGTGGTGCGCAATGTTTCTGGTATAAGGCAAACACAAAAGGCAGAATCAGACACAGAACTGACGGTCAGGCTACAGCCATTGAGGCTAATAAAACCTTGGGGTAACACATGTTTCTGATGAACTTGGGGCAAATCAAACCAGATGCTTGTGTTTTGGTCTTGGTGTTCGATATGACTAATCACAACTGCACTTGATATATGGCCAGAAATAACATGACCACCTATTTCGTCGCCATATTTAAGTGAGCGCTCTGCGTTAACCCAATCGTCTTGTTGCAGCAGTCCCAAGTTAGTTAATTTGAGAGTTTGGCCAATGACATCAAAGCTAAAATGATTGTCACTTTGTGAGGTCACAGTGAGGCATGTGCCATTGATGGCTATACTGGCACCAATATTGACATTTTGGCTCATAGCTTTGGGTAGGGTAATCACAAAGCGACGTTGGTTTTTGCCTTCAGCAATGGATTTTATTTGGCCTTGGCCTTGAACGATACCGGTAAACATGATGTACCTGATAAGAATTAGAAAAGCGTTAGGTCGCTATATTAGCGGAGCCAGAAGCGCCTGTGAAGTAGAGTTTTCCTTGTGAGTCGTATCATTTTAGCGCCCATGGAAGGTTTGGCTGACAACATCTTGCGTGATTGCCTGACCCGCATCGGGGGTATAGATCTTTGCGTCACAGAATTTATTCGTGTGACGACTCAGTTATTACCACCCAAAGTATTTAAGCGTTTGTGTCCGGAATTAGCTAACGGCTGCAAAACCCCAGTGGGCACGCCCGTGCGTATTCAATTGCTTGGCAGTGATCCTAAAGCTTTGGCTGCTAATGCAGTGAGAGCTTTAGAGCTAGGTTCTCCGGGTATAGATTTAAACTTTGGTTGCCCTGCAAAAACGGTGAACCGTAGTCAAGGTGGAGCAATTTTGTTGCTAGAACCGCAACGAGTGGCGCATATCGTCGCTACGGTGAGGCATGCCATTGGTGATGACGCATGGTTAAGTGCCAAAATGCGTCTTGGATTTACCACCAAGGACTTAGCCATAGAAAATGCTAAAGGTATTGCGGGTGCGGGTGCTGATGAATTGACCGTTCATGCTCGAACTAAGGTTGAGGGTTACCGCCCGCCAGCCCATTGGCAGTGGATAAAAAAAATTCGGGCACAGGTGAGTATTCCTGTCATTGCCAACGGAGAAATTTGGACTCCAGAAGATTATCTCTCGTGCAAGCAAACCAGTGGTAGCGAAGACGTTATGATTGGACGTGGTTTGGTATGGAAGCCAGATCTTGCGCTACAGATTCGTCACCGTCAAAAGGGCCATGGAGCTAACCCATGGGATTGGCCCACACTTTTACCTACAGTGCTTTACTTTATCGATTTAGTTGAGGTACAGGTCGCCGAAAAATATCAACATGCGCGGGTAAAACAGTGGCTTAAATTGTTGGGTCGCGTATACCCGCAGGCAGACGCTTGTTTTGAGCATGGCAAGCGTTTAAATACGCTACAAGAATTGCGTTTTTTGGTAGCCCATAGTCATTGAATTTTGTTAGTGAGAGAGCATTGGTAGAGACTTGAACTTATGCAAACGGTCCATTTGATCAAGATCCTCAGCGCTAATCAGTCGAATGGCACCAAACACTTGGTTGCCCTCATCGTAAATTCTTAGGGTTAGCGACTGATCTAAACGGCGCACGATATCTGCCAATTCGTTGATCGTCGTGTGTTCGCTAATCTCTGGTAAGTCGTTATCATCTGACATTGGGTTGAGCCTTGGTGACTGGGTTTGGCTTCAGTTTACCTATTTTTTTGACCTTTGTGTGGTAACTGTGTGGCACCTGTGTCGTCACTGTGTGGTCGATTTGTCATCATTTTGTTGAAACACTGTGTCCTTCTTCAGCGCTTGGTGGGTGACAATGTAACCTTTTGAGCGCATGCGTTATACTAGGCGGCGAATCTGTATCTGTTGTTTAATTAAAGAGGTGTGTCTTTGTATTCTGTTGCTCGCAGTGTGTTGTTCCAACTCTCCCCAGAAGCGGCCCATGATTTAACCTTAGACAGCCTTGCAGCAGGTGCTCGTTTAGGGTTATTACCGGCCCTAGCTCCCAAGGTAAACGATTTGCCCGTAAAGGTTATGGGGCTTGAATTTCCAAATCCAGTGGGCTTGGCTGCGGGTCTAGATAAAAATGCGGATGCTCTGGATGGTCTTGCTGCCCTCGGTTTTGGGTTTGTAGAAGTGGGTACAGTCACGCCAAGACCCCAAGCTGGAAATCCAAAACCACGTTTGTTTAGGTTACCTGAGGCTGAAGCCATGATTAATCGTATGGGCTTTAATAACGAGGGTGTAGAGCAGCTGATTGAAAATGTTAAAAAGGCCAAGTTCAAAGGTGTGTTAGGCATCAATATTGGCAAGAATTTTGACACTCCAGTTAAGCAAGCGGCATCAGACTATATTATCTGCATGCAAAAGGTGTATGCCCACGCAAGTTACATCACCATTAACATTTCATCCCCTAATACGCCTGGATTACGTGACTTACAGTATGGTAAATCGCTCAGCGAGTTGCTGTCAGCGGTAAAAAAAGAGCAGGCAGTTTTGCACAAGTTGCATGGGCGTTATGTGCCTCTGGCCGTTAAAATTGCACCTGACATGGATCACGAACAGCTTGCAGATGTTGCTCATTGTGTACTTGCCAATGCCATCGATGCAGTCATTGCTACCAATACGACCTTAAGTCGTGATGGGGTATCAGAGTTAGCCTTTGGTGACGAGGTAGGCGGGCTGAGTGGGTTGCCTGTTAAACTTAAATCGACACAAACGATTGCCGACTTGTACTCTATTTTGGGTGAGCAAGTGCCCATCATTGGAGTGGGGGGCGTCAATAGTGGTGATGATGCCCTAGAAAAGTTAGCTGCAGGAGCCAAGCTGATCCAGATCTACAGTGGGTTAATTTATCAAGGCCCAGGATTAGTTAAGCAGTGCGTTGATGCATGTAGAGATGTCATAAAATGTTAAAGCTAATATCTTAGGAGAGCTCCGTGAGTAAACAAAAATCCCTCCTGCGTACATTGTTGAGTTTTAGCCAAAGTGTGCTCGCAAGTTTAGTGGGCATACAATCAAGTCAAAAACGTGAAGAAGACCTTGAAGATGGGGGCTTAGAACGCATGATCTATGTTGGCCTTGGCACCTTAGTGGTATTTTTGCTCATTGTTGTGACGGCCGTGAATAGCGCGCTTCCTGACTGAAAAAATGGGTAAATATTCAGTATTTTACAAAAATAACGCTTGCTAAATATCGACTGAGTTACGATAATTAGCGCTGTTAAAAAACCGGTCCGATTAGGGATCTCATTATCATCTACCTTATGAAAAAATCGTTTCGGAGGACAAGTATGTTTTCTAGGACTTGGCAACGCCTGAGTTCTGTAGTTTTGGGCTCATTAACAGTACCAACTGTCATGGCAGACAGAGGGGGGCTGAACATGACCCAAGGCGTCACAGAAATAAGTCAATCTATTTTCGAACTACACATGTTAATTTTTTGGATTTGTGTATGGATCGGAGTCGCTGTGTTTGGCGTTATGTTCTTCTCCATTTTTAAACATCGCAAATCTAAAGGGGCCGTGGCATCAAAGTTCCATGAAAGCCTTGGCTTAGAGATCTTGTGGACTGCTATACCGACCGTTATTCTTATTGCCATGGCGGTGCCAGCAACATCGACCTTGATCAAGATGTACGACACAACTAATGCGGATGTGGACATTAAAATCACTGGCCATCAATGGAAGTGGCAATACGACTATCTTGGCGAAGATGTTGGATTTTTTAGTAATTTGACCACCAGTAAAGATGAGATCTACGACATTACTGAAAAAAGTGAAAATTACCTGCTTGAGGTGGACAAGCACTTGGTGGTGCCTTCAGGCCAAAAGATTCGCTTCCTTATAACGTCTAATGACGTTATTCACGCTTGGTGGGTGCCCGAAATTGCGGTTAAGAAAGACGCCATTCCCGGCTACATCAACGAGTCTTGGGCAATTATTCCAGAAGGTGAAGAAGGGATATACCGAGGCCAGTGTGCCGAGTTATGCGGTATCCAGCATGGCTTTATGCCGATCGTTCTAGAAGTTGTGACCATGAACCAATATCAAAGTTGGTTAGTCGACCAACGGGCAGGTGTAGAGGCTGAAGCTGCAGCCGCTTTGGGAGACTTTAGTTATGACGATTTGATGACCGAAGGTGCTGAAGTCTATGCGCGCAGTTGCGCTGCTTGTCATGGGAGTGAAGGACAGGGTATGGGCAGTGTGTTCCCAGCTCTTGCTGGCAGCTCAATGGCGCTTAACGACATGGCTGGACACATCGACATTGTTCTCAATGGTAAGCCAGGCACCGCCATGCAATCATTCAGCGCCCAACTTACTGATGTTGAGATCGCTGCTGTGATTACCTACGAGCGAAACGCTTGGGGTAACGACACGGGCGAAACGGTGACCCCCCAAATGATAATTGACGCGAAAAAATAGGACGCTGAATTATGACAACTGCGACTGCTAATCACGATGATCACGCTGACCATGGGCATCATGGGCCTGCCAAGGGCATTATGCGCTGGGTATTGACAACCAACCATAAAGACATCGGTACCATGTACCTTTGGTTTTCTTTCACCATGTTGTTTATTGGTGGCGCTATGGCGCTTATTGTGCGGACTGAACTTTTTCAACCCGGCATGCAGCTGATAGAACCTGAATTCTATAACCAAATGACCACCATGCACGGTTTGATCATGGTGTTTGGGGCAATTATGCCGGCCTTTGTTGGTTTGGCGAACTGGATGGTCCCGCTGATGATCGGTGCACCAGACATGGCGTTGCCACGCATGAACAATTGGAGCTTTTGGATATTACCGTTTGCTTTTGGCATGTTATTGTTCACGCTATTTACGGATGCAGGAGCGCCAAACTTTGGTTGGACTTTTTACGCACCATTGTCGACCACATATGCGCCCAGTAGTGTAACTTACTTTATCTTTGGCGTGCACATGATGGGTATTTCTTCCATCATGGGAGCCATTAACATCATCGTGACGATCTTAAACCTGCGGGCGCCAGGCATGACGCTGATGAAAATGCCATTATTTGTTTGGACTTGGTTCATTACCGCTTATCTTTTGGTCGCAGTAATGCCAGTTTTGGCCGGTGTGGTCACCATGATGTTGATGGATATTCACTTTGGTACCAGTTTCTTTGATGCGGCAGGTGGCGGTGACCCTGTGTTGTTCCAACACGTGTTTTGGTTCTTCGGTCACCCAGAAGTGTACATTATGATCCTGCCAGCTTTCGGTATTGTTTCGCAGATCATTCCCACTTTTGCGCGTAAGCCTTTGTTTGGTTATGCGTCAATGGTATACGCGACATCCTCCATTGCTTTCTTGTCCTTTATTGTATGGGCTCACCACATGTTTACCGTGGGNNCAAGCTGAACTCTTCTTTATGTACGCTACGATGCTGATCGCTATCCCTACAGGGGTGAAAGTATTCAACTGGGTGTCAACGATGTTCAGAGGGTCAATGACCTTTGAAACGCCTATGCTATTTGCCTTGGCCTTTGTCGTGCTGTTCACTATTGGTGGTTTCTCGGGCTTAATGCTTGCCATTGCTCCTGCAGACTTCCAATACCATGACACCTATTTTGTTGTGGCTCACTTCCACTATGTGCTGGTACCCGGTGCCTTATTTGGCATTATTGCAGGCGTCTATTATTGGCTACCAAAGTGGACTGGCAACTATTACAGTGAGAAGTTAGGAAAGTTTCACTTTTGGATGTCATTCATTGGTGTCAACGTGACTTTCTTCCCTATGCATTTTGTGGGCCTAGCGGGTATGCCACGCAGAATCCCTGATTACGCCCTGCAGTTCGCAGACTTTAATGCCATCGCTACGGTGGGTGCGTTTATCTTTGGATTGTCACAGCTGGTGTTCTTATTCTTATTGATTAAGACCATTCGTGGTGGTGAAAAAGCCACAGATAAAGTGTGGGAAGGTGCGGAAGGCTTGGAGTGGACGATTCCTTCGCCAGCGCCTTATCATACTTTTGCTGAACCACCACACGTTAAGTAAAGTGAGACACATTAACTTAAATGACCTCAAAACTACCAGAGTCCGGTACCCAATCCGGACCAAAACCGAGTAATACGGCTTTAAAGTTAGTACTAGCGGCCATAGCGATGTTTGGCTTTGGTTTTGCCTTGGTACCTTTATACGATGTATTTTGTGAGTTCGCTGGTATTAATGGTAAAACGGCAGGCCAGGTGGAAAAAGTTGAACAATGGGTTGATACTAGCCGCACGATTAAAGTGCAGTTTATAACAACCAATAACGACGGCATGCCATGGGAGTTTGAGACTTTACAAGAAGAAGTAGAGATTCACCCAGGAGCATGGACGCAAGTAGCGTTTTGGGCGTTCAACCCAACGCAAAATGATATGGTGGGGCAGGCGGTGCCAAGTGTATCGCCCTCTGAAGCAGCCCAGTATGTGCAAAAGACAGAATGTTTTTGCTTCGATCAGCAGAAGTTAAAGGCGGGAGAAGGGCGTAATATGCCCCTCATTTTCTCTTTAGACCCAGACCTTCCTGATCATGTGCGCACAGTCACTATGTCCTACACGTTATTTGATGCAGGTGCTTTTGCTGAATAGTAGAAGCGTAGAAATAAAATTTAAGCCGTAACACACGGATCAATGATAAGTCCTCGACCAGGGAGCGATACATGGCAACATCGAGTTATTACGTACCAGATAGTAGTTATTTTCCAATTGTGGCAAGCTTTGGTTTAATCGGTATGGCCGCTGGTGGCGGTGGTATGATGAACCACATGAGTTCAGGTGGGGTAGGCTATGCCTTCCCTCATTTGGTATTCTTAGTTGGTACTTTGTTATTAGCCTTCGTACTCTTTAACTGGTTTAGTAAAGTGGTCGTGGAAAGTAGGGCGGGTATGTACAGCCCTCAAATGGACCAGTCGTTCCGCTGGGGCATGAGTTGGTTCATTTTTTCAGAAGTCATGTTTTTTGCGGCCTTCTTTGGTGTGTTGCTTTATGTGCGGCAGTGGGCAGGGCCTTGGTTAGACGGCCAGGGTGACAAGGGCTCAAGCCACATGTTGTGGCCAAGTTTTGATTACGCTTGGCCTATGTTCAACAACCCAGATCCATCATTACCGGGGCCTAAAGGGGTGATTGATCCTTGGCATATTCCGCTGTTGAATACGGTCCTGCTCATGTCTTCGAGTGTTACCTTGACCATTGCCCACCATGCCCTTCGGGCAATGCACCGTGGGCGCACTATTTTTTGGCTTGGTTTGACGGTAGTTTTAGGCGCGATTTTTGTTTATTACCAAGTGCTGGAATACATCGAAGCTTACACTGAATTAGGCCTAACCCTTGAATCAGGCATTTATGGCTCCACATTCTTTATGTTGACTGGGTTTCATGGTGTGCACGTGACGATCGGTGCATTCATCTTATTCATCATTTGGTTGCGTATTTGCAAAGGGCACTTTACCCCAGAACAACACTTTGGTTTTGAGGCAGCGGCTTGGTATTGGCACTTTGTCGATATGGTTTGGGTCGGTTTGTTCTTATTCGTTTATATCATGTAAGCCTTTTTTGAGAATTAAAAAAAGGCAGCTTAATTGCTGCCTTTTTTCCTTCTAAGACTGCGATTATGTGTTAATGAATATTGGCCCATGGAGAATAAGTGACCAGCTGACCACTCCAAAATCCGTAGGTTACCAATACAATCAGAATGACGGTTAGGGAAATGCGGTATTTTAACGAGGTCAATAAGCGGGTTGACTTAGACCCGTCCTTAATTAGGAAAAAGAAACCACTGGCTAGGCTAATAAGGGCTAGCAGTAAGACGATGATGATGACGATTTTGATCATAAAATGGGTCTCATTAAGTGTGTTAATTAGGCGTAACTATACTAATGATAAAACGACTGCAGCATTATTGGGCAATCTCAATTTTTACAGTGTTCTTTTTGCCATTGACCGTTAGCTTAGGATTTTGGCAGCTCGATAGAGCGGATCAAAAGCAACAATTAGAGGCAAACTTAGCAGCCTTAGAACAACCGATCACTTTGACTCTAGGACAGGACTTGCTCGCAGGTTCACTAAAGAACTTGCAAAGAGTGACATTGAATAGTCGCTTTATCAAGCCCTTTATTTGGTTCAAGGACAATCAAGTGGTCAAGGGTAAAGTGGGCTATGATGCCGTGGGTCTAATTCACTTGGGAACGGATTTATTGTTAGTCAATCGGGGCTGGTTTGCGTCCTATGGCCAAAGAGAACCGTTGCCTAAGATAGATTGGATTGATGGTGAGGTGTCACTCACTGGCCGCTTGGTCAACGTGCAAGCTAATCCTTATCAGTTAGGTGTGGATGTTTACACAGATCAGTACCCACAGTTAGTGCAGTCCATCACCCCACCTGAAGTGGCAGATCATTTAAAGGCGGTGATAGAAGGTACTTTGTTGCCTTGGGTACTAATGCTGGATGCGCCAGGTAAAGCGACCCTAACCCCACACTGGCGGGCTAGTAGCATTTCTGATGCCAAGCATCTGGCCTATGCTTGGCAGTGGTTTGGCCTCGCTTTAACTTTAATCTTGCTATATGTTTATCGAGTTTTTTATTCACCTATTGACACTAAAAAGGTAAATTAATGAGTGCTAAAAAGACCAACCGTTTCACCTTGTACGCAGTGTTTGGTGTCACTGCGGTGCCACTAATGATTGCGATAGTGATGTATTTTAACTTATGGGCAGTGCCTGATGGGCGCACCAATTTTGGTCAACTGCTACTCCCACCTAATCAGTTACAACAAGTCCAATTGTTAGATGAAAATGAGATGCCATGGTCTCAGGAAGAGGCAGAAAAACGCTGGTTAGTGGTCTATTTAACGTCTAATAACTGTGACAAATCCTGCCAAGAGGCAACGCATTTGCTGCGGCAAATTAATATTGCTTTGGGCAAAGAAGCACATCGGGTTACGCGTTTGTTGGTGCGGCAGACAGGTGTGCTCAATGCACAGTTGCAACAAGAATATCCTGCTCTGATACAACTGACGAGCTCAGTAACTGAAGTCTTTAAAAAGGGGCAAGGTATTTATTTGGTAGACCCCTTAGGTAATATCATGATGTATTACAGTAAGGACTTCGTGGGTAAAGAACTGTTAAAAGACCTTAAGAAATTACTCAAAAATTCAAACATAGGGTAACAAATATTATGAATACGAACACTACTGCGCCTCAGTGGAGTCTGTTACTAACATATGTATCGCTTGCGATAGTCATCTGCGTTATCGTCTTAGGATCTTGGACACGTCTGGCCGATGCGGGTCTAGGATGTCCAGATTGGCCTGGCTGTTATGGCTCTTTAGTTGTGCCCCAAACCAGCTTAGAAATTTCTGCAGCTGAAGCCCTCTACCCCGATGCACCCGTTGAGGTTGGAAAGGGCTGGTTGGAGATGATTCACCGCTATTTTGCAACTGCACTCGGGTTTGTGATTTTAGTTTTAGCCGTAGCGTCTTGGTCCCAGCGTAAACGTCTATTCTATCCATTTGTGCTCACCCAATACTTATTAGCAATGGTGATCCTGCAAGGCACGTTTGGTGCTTGGACAGTGACTTGGAAGTTATGGCCACAAGTAGTCACGTCACATTTGTTGGGTGGTTTCATCACGGCTAGCTTGCTCACAGTGTTACTGATAAAGTTACGACGCATGGGGCAAAAGGTGAAACCCTTATCCTTAACCAATATTAGCCATAGCCGGTTGCGTATATGGGCTATAATGGCCGCTGTTTTGATTATCATTCAGGTGTTTTTGGGTGGTTGGATGAGTTCTAACTATGCCGCTTTGGCCTGTTCGGATTTGCCTAATTGCAATGGCTCTTGGTGGCCAGAAATGGACTTTTCTCAGGGCTTTAATCTGACGCAATCTATTGGTCCCAACTATTTGGGAGGTCTGATGAATAGTGAGGCCCGTCAAGCGATCCATGTTTTACACCGTTACGGTGCACTGATCTTGGGTGTGTTCTTACTGGTCATGAGTTATCGATTGATCGCTCAAAAAGACAGTCGCCTGCGTCAATTTGGTGTCGGATTTTTAATTTTGTTTACGGTGCAGTTTTGTTTAGGAGTGGCGAATATTTATTACTTTCTACCTCTGCCCGTAGCAGTGGCTCATAATTTTGGTGGGGCATGCTTATTTGCTCTGACCTTAAGTCTTATTTATGTTGTCTTTTCAAAACGAGGGCGCCTCAATGAATTTTGAAGCCACAGCACCGCCAGTGAAGATCAATTGGCGTGATTATTATGAAATGTGTAAACCCAATGTCGTCATACTGATGCTCTTGACGTCATTGGTTGGCATGTTCATGGCTGTGCCCGGCATGGTGCCTTGGCCCATCTTGCTTTGGGGTAACTTAGGCATAGCCATGGTGTCTGGAGCCGCGGCTGTCATTAATCATGTCATAGACCGTCGTATTGATGGGCAAATGGGCCGCACCCATAATCGTCCAGTGGCAAAGGGCAAAGTTAAACCAGTGCACGCCTTGGTTTTTGCAGTCGTATTGACCGTCATTGGCCTGGCTATATTGTTTATCTTTATCAATCCAATGACGGCCTGGTTAACCCTCGCTTCTTCGGTTGGTTATGCGTTTATTTACACCGGTTACCTGAAGCGTGCAACGCCTCAAAACATCGTTATTGGGGGCATGGCTGGGGCGATGCCCCCTTTATTAGGTTGGGCTGCAGTCACCGGAACTGTTGAACCCAATGCGCTATTGCTGGTACTTATTATATATGCATGGACACCCCCTCATTTTTGGGCCTTAGCC
>DDCR01000048.1 GCA_002335115.1 Oceanospirillaceae bacterium UBA2001 | reverse complement strand
CCATCCACTTGGCAGCAGGGCATGGGGGTTTATAGCTATGAACCTAGATATGAGGTATCCCAAACTAAGCCAGACAAAAACCAACTGTGCGCCAATTACTATGGCTTTGTACGCCCATCTCAAGTGAGTGGCAACGGTAAACAGGCCAATTGCAAAACTAATATCACAGGCATCAAAGTCATTTTAAAAAGTAAAAAAGGCAAAGCTGAACTTACCCTAGAAGATCATCAACCCTTTGTGTGTTATTTCAAAGGTGATAGTGAAGGTGATAGTGATAGTGGTGGTGACAGTGATAGCTATCATTTTCATTCGGCTTGGACAGCAGAACTGCTGCGACCTTAATCATCTGTTAGTCAGTGATTAGATTTGACCAGAGTCCAAGGGTTAATTGGGTAGTGGTGAATTGGGTAGCGGTTGATTAAATAAAGTACCAAATTGACCCGGTTTTTGGCCTGTCTTTTGACTTAGTTCCTGAGCTAAATTGCAAGATACACCTGAGAGCCGCAGTAAATGCCAAGCTAGGGCCTGATTGCTTGAGATGACAGGCTTACCCAATTTCTGTTCTGCCTTATGAATAATGTTTGCCACTCTTAAACTGGTACAGGACACAAATACCCCATCACACTCTGCATGAGCACCCAAAGCCACAATGGCATTAAAAATACTGCTTGCATCAACACGGCCCACTGTAAAATCATCTTCGATATCAAAATAACCTGTGCGACACACGTTAATGCCACTGGCATTTAGGTTGTCGCTTAGGGCCTGTGTGACATGGGGTGAGTAGGGTGTGAGCAAGGCAATATTGTTGAGTTTTAAAGTTTCACAAGCTGCTTTACAGGCTGTTAAGGGGTTACTCACCTTGGCAGCAGGGTGTTCTGCCAAGATTAATTGCGCCACCTGCGCTTCACCAATAATGGTGGCGCCCGATGTGCAGCCATAACCAATGGCATCAAAGGCAAAGGCTTGGGGTAATAAACGTGCCGCTATGGGCAAATCAGTTTGCATCTGCGCTAGAGTTTGTGGTGTCACATGCATGGCATTGGCAATGCGTGAGTGGTAGCAGGCCACACCATCTATGGCTAACATCTGCCGAAGCTCATCTTCTAAAGTTTGATCAGTTTGCAACACAATGAGGCCAATCTTTGCAGTTGGGCCTAAACCAGTATCGTTTGAGTAAGGCAGTTGCTGCACATGGTCCACTTTGCAAACCCCCGCCCTATTAAAAGTTTAGTTTTAGTTTTAGTTTGATCGAGCTTCAGTTCAATTCAATCATCTATGCAATCCGGTCGATCCTTAATACGCGTGAAACCTTTGAATTCAGTTAAGGCTAGCGGTATAGCTTTTTGGCGCTATCACTAAATAAGCGATGCCTAAAGCTAAGGTCGCTAAAGTGACCCCGATAACCAGCCATTTGCCTTGCCATAGGGCACGGATCAAATCTGCTAGGTCAATTTCATCATTGTAAGCTTGGCTTTGTTCTGGGGAGTTTGGCATGGTAATTTCAACGATTCCTTATTATTTCAATTACTTAAATTAGTACTATTCAAGGGTTCGCGTTAGTAGCTCATCCTTTTCATCTAAAAGCATGCGCTACTAGCCGACGATAGACACGTCTTCAGCTTGAATGCCTTTGTCACTTTCAGTGACACTAAAGCGCACTCTTTGGCCTTCTAATAAGGATCGGTGGCCTTTGCCACGGATCGAGCGAAAATGAACAAATACATCGTCGCCTTGGTCACGGGTAACAAAGCCAAAACCTTTGGTGACGTTAAACCATTTAACGGTGCCTGATTCACGGTTAGGATCGTCGTCCATTTCATCCCACTGGCCATCTTCTTCTGCACCTTGAGAAATAAACTTAACGCCGGTGGCCAAGGTGGCAATCCAGAACATGACAAAAATGACAGCCACAGCTAACTCATATTGGGTCTCAACAATGTTCAAACCTTGTAGCACGGAGTCTAAAATGGGGGGTAATGCCAAAGCGGCAATTAAACTAATAATGAAGCTATAAATAAATAATGTGCGTCTCATAATGGCTCTGTATCTCTAATTTTATTGTTTTAAGTAAACCTATTGCACGACACCCGTTTTGGTTGTAGATATGCTAGCCAGATTAAAGGCGGTACAATGGTGCAAGGTTATAGAAAAACCAGCACCCAATCAAACACTTGATCTATAAATGTGTGTTTTTTTTGCAACTTCTTGAGAATTTTATGGATAATGCCAACGATATCGTCGAATTACAGCAACAAGTTGCGTTTCAAGAACAGACCATTGATGCGCTTAATGAAGTCGTGAGCCGTCAGCAGCAAGATCTCACAAGGCTAGACCGTGCGCTCGCGTTGCTAGCACAGCAGATGGCGAGTATGCAGCAAGCTGCAGATGCAGGGCCAGGGCATGCCGAGGCGCACCAACCACCACCGCATTATTAGGGCATAAGTTTTAGACCAATGGCTTTAAGATAAATTGCTTTGAATTACATGGGTTTGACATAATTCAAACTATGCCAGCCCGCTTACTCGCCCTCTTGGCCTTTAATCACTTTATAGCAATCACTTTATAGCAATAACTTTCCACCTGGCTATTTGCTAAAGCTCTTATTGACGTATATATCAAACCGATTAGCTTTGCCTTCAAGCCGATAGGTAGGCTTTTGCTCAGCAAGATCTGGCGCGATACGAGGACGTTTAACCACCACCCGATGACTGGCTAAGGCCAGCGCTGGGCCTAACAGGTTATCTGCGTCGGTATCACTGCCCACAAGTTGCCTAAATAGCGCCATTTCTTTTTTGACTTGGGCAGATTTACCCGCATGAGGAAACATGGGGTCTAAGTAAACCACTTGCGGTGCAAGGCCCTCCCATGTGGCCATGACAGATAAAGCGTGGCCTTGTTTTAGGGTCATGCCAGCCACAATGTCACCCACGTCAATGTCTAACTCACCCCGAGCTAATCCATCGACCAAAAGGGCTCTTATGGCAGGCTGACGCTCCACCATAGACACTTGACAGCCTAAACTTGCCAACACAAAAGCATCACCACCTAACCCTGTGGTTAAATCAAGCACGCTGGGGCGCACAGAGCCCTGTACTCCCACAGCCTTTGCAATCTGCTGCCCTTTACCCCCACCAAACACTCGGCGATGACGGGCTTTACCTGCAGCAAAATCAACGCGCACGGCACCACTGCTGCCATCCATTGGTTCTAAGCCAAGGCCTAAGGAGGTGATGCGCATTACAAAATCGTACCCCGTGTTGTTTTTTTTGATCACGGGCACACCCAACTCTGCCGCCAGTGTGGTTTCTAACAATTGGTGCCCACCCGCAATGACCGCTAGCTTAGGGTGGGTAGAAGCAACCAACATAAGCCCACTCCCAAGACAATACGGTAAATCACAAAAGGCCACATGCCTAAAATACTAATGATCTGCATAAACAACACAATACAGGCCCATGCACTGGCAAAAGACACACCAAAAGCAAGCAGCATAGGCGCCCAGTCAATGGTAACAGGGCTAATAACTAATTCAAGGCTCATTAAACTAGAGGCGGCTAAGATCACAGGAATAGACATTAAAAATGAGAAGCGGGCCGCGGCTTCGCGGGTATAGCCCAACATGAGGGCAGCCGTCATGGTAATACCCGAGCGTGAAGTGCCTGGCACTAAAGCCAAAGCTTGGGCCAGGCCAATAGCCAAAGTGTGTCGCCAACTCATAGCAGCCAAATCATGCTGACGGCGGCTGCGCCAGTCGGCCCATCCCAGTAATAAGCCAAATCCAAGGGTTGTTGCAGCCACTACCCACAGGGCTCGAGCATTTACTTCAATCCAGTCCTTAAGCACCAAACCAAAGAATACTGCGGGTAAGGTCGCAACAATCAACATCAGAGCTAAAGTGGCCTGCGGGTTCAAGCTCTTTTCTTGCTGCCATTGCCATAAGCCCTGCACCATACTGATGAGATCCCTGCGCAAATAGATCACCACCGCCAGCAGACTGCCCAAATGCACGGCAACATCAAAGGTTAAGCCCTGATCAGGCCAACCTAATAATAAACTTGGGAATAATAAGTGAGCCGAACTGGAGATGGGTAAAAATTCGGTGAGACCCTGAATTAAAGCAATGCTTGTGGCTTGAATCCAATCCATGAAAACTCCTCAGTGGGGCGGCAGGCTACTGATAGCGAGGTAATTTCTGCCATGTGACTTCATCACGCAAGTATACAGGTAACGCATCTTCGGGTGCACACTGGCGTCCTAGGGCAAAATCAGCCCCCGCTAAACGGGCCATTTCTAATGCTCTTGGCTGCACATTGGGGCTCACTGATTGAGCTGCCGCAATAATTGCTGCAGGCATATCAGCCACTAGCATGCCACTTCCACCAGCAGCAAAGGAGGCATTAACCACCGCCACTTGGTCAGGAGCACAGACCCTTTCTGGCCCTTGAGGTAGGGCCAAATCGGCATGGGTTTCGTCGATGATATATTCACCCCAATACACCTCTCCCATACGCGCATCTAGGCAGCAGGCGAAGGCAGGTTGTGCAGTTTCACTGGGCTGATACATGCGCAAAGCGAGAGCTGCAAGGGTCGATACGGGAATGACTGGGCAATCGATTCCAAAGGCTAAACCTTGGGCTACACCAGCTGCAATGCGGATACCCGTAAAGGAGCCTGGTCCACGACCATAGGCAATGGCATCGAGGCTAGACATGTTCACGTCGGCCTCTAGCAATAAGCTTTTAATCATAGGCAACAAACGCTGGGTATGCTGGCGCTGCGCAGTTTCTTCGTGCCCGATTAATAGACCTGCATCACTCCATAGGGCTACACTGCAAGCACTACCAGAAGTGTCTAATGCCAATATGTGAGTCATGGTTATTTACTGATCTAGCGCTGCAAAAACAGCTGCTTTAATATCACTCACGGTGCCCACTCCTGAGATATAGTGGTGGACTGGCGCTATTGGGTGAGCAGCAGCACGAAGACCCTTATAGAAATTGATTAAAGGCCCTGTTTGCCTGTGGTATATACTTAAGCGCTGGCGTACCGTGTCTGCTTGATCATCAACACGTTGCACCAAGTCGTCCCCAGTGACATCATCTTTGCCTGCTTGTTTGGGGGCGTTGAACATTAAATGATAGGTTCGGCCTGAACCTGGGTGTACCCGGCGACCACTCATGCGTTTAATAATTTCGGCATCGGCAACATCTATTTCAACCACGGCATCAATAGCAATATGAGCATCGATTAAGGCTTGAGCTTGGGGAATCGTGCGAGGAAAGCCATCAAACAAAAAACCCCGACTACAATCGTCATGAGTCAGACGGTCCTTGACTAACTTAATAACTAATTCATCCGACACTAATTCACCCTTGTCCATTACTGCTTTGGCTGTTCGGCCTAACTGTGTGTCGGCTTTTATCGCAGCTCGAAGCATGTCACCGGTGGATATTTGCGGGATCCCGTACTTTTCAGTGAGGTATTGTGCCTGCGTGCCTTTGCCGGCGCCAGGCGCTCCCAAAAGGATTAGCTTCATGACTTAACTCCAAAAATTTAAATTCTGTGGCTGCTACTTAATAACCTAATCGATGTATCATCGATCTAATTAAGGCGCCTTAGCAAAAGGACAAAGAGGAACAAAAGCACCAACAAACACGCTTCAACCCTGTTTAATAATGACGATCCGCTTGCTAAGAAACCCACTGATGAAATCCAACCCCAATTTGGCCGCGTAGTTTAACTAAAACTCTGCTCCAGTGCCATGGCGGTCTAACTAAATTCAATAATAGTGATTATAAGCCCGCGACTTTAGCGGCCTTCCAACCCGCTTCCATGCGCTCTAAACCCACACTTTCCAATGATTCACCCGCCTCTACTAACTGCGTTTCTAAGAAACGAAAACGGCGTTCAAATTTAGCGTTAGCGGCACGCATCACTTGCTCTGGATCTTGCTTTAAGTGACGCGCCATATTCACACAGGCAAACATTAAATCGCCCAATTCTTCCAGGGTGTGATCTTTATCTCCACTGGCAAAAGCTTGCTCTATTTCTTCTAACTCTTCTGCCATATTAGCCAAAACAGGAGTTACATCTGGCCAATCAAAGCCTACATTGGCTGCGCGCTTTTGCAACTTTGCACTGCGCTGCATGGCTGGCAAGGCATTAGGCACATCATCTAACACCGAGTGCTGATGTTTGGCATCACGTTCAGCCTGTTTGATAGCTTCCCACTTCTGCAAAACTTGATCGGCATCCAAAGCTGAAGTGCCTAACCCGGCTTCATCAGCCGGTGGGAAAAATACATGGGGGTGACGGCGAATGAGTTTATCTGACATCGTTTGTGCCACATCGGCAAACTCAAAACTGCCCTCTTCACGGGCAAGTTGGCAGTAAAACACCACCTGAAATAACAGGTCGCCTAACTCATCCCGCAACTGCATGCGGTCATCCGACTCTATGGCATCGGCAACTTCATACGCTTCTTCAAGGGTATGAGGCAATATGCTGCGAAAATCTTGTTTAAGATCCCAAGGGCAGCCACCCTCTGGATTGCGTAATTGAGCCATAATAGCTAACAATTGCTGCATCGCGTCACCGGTGTTACTGATCGGTTTAACCATTTTTTTGTCGCCTCACATCCAATACGTTAGGTAGTTGACTTATTTTATCTAAAATACGACCCAAAAGTTCCAACCGTGGAATGTCGATGGTCATAGCAATGGTGGCTGAATGGCTCTTTTTATCAATGTCAGTGCTGATATTGCCTAAGTTAACGTTTTCATTGCCTAACACCATGACCACTTCGCTCAACAGACCCGATCGGTCCACTGCTTCAATCACAATGTCGACTGGATAAGTATGCTCACTGTTACCAGACCAGTTGACCTCGATAATGCGTTGTAGGTCTCGCTCAGCCATATTCATAATGTTGAGACAGTCCTGACGATGCACTGAAACTCCACGAGTGAGGGTAATAAAACCCGTAATCGAGTCCCCAGGCACCGGCTTACAACAATTCGCAATGGTCGTAAGTAGATTGCCGACTCCTGCAATCTGCACATCATTACCTACCGGTGAGGCAGTTTTAGTTTTACCATTTAAGAGACTCAGATCTAACTGCTTTTTAACCTTAAGGCTAGGTTCTACTTGCTGCTGAGCCGCGTTGATCACCTGAGCTAACCGCACATCGCCTGCCCCTAGGGCGGCATACATATCATCCACCTGTTTAAAGTTAATGGCAGTAGCAATTTGATTATAATTGACCCCGGTAATGGCCATACGACGCATTTCACGCTCGATTAATTGACGTCCTGCGGTGGCATTTTTATCTTTATCCAGTTGTTTAAAATAGTGGCCAATTTTGGCTCGAGTTCGACCCGCATGCACATAGCCTAGGTTTGGGTTCATCCAATCACGACTAGGTGCACCACCTTTTGACGTCATTACAGAGACCTGGTCTCCCGTTTGTAGCCGGTAGGTTAGGGGCACGATGCGGCCGTGGATTTTTGCACCACGACAGGTGTTACCCACTTCTGTGTGCACTCGATAAGCAAAGTCAATGGGCGTAGCCCCACTGGGCAAGTCGACCACATGGCCTTCGGGAGTAAACACGTAAATACGGTCCTGCTCCACATCACTTTGAACTTGGCTGACAAATTCTGCACCATCACCAACTTCGTCATGCCACTCTAATACCTGACGCAACCAAGCTAATTTGTCATCGTATGAGTTACCAATATTATTAACGTCTGTGCCTTTGTACAACCAATGGGCACACACCCCAAGTTCGGCTTCGTCGTGCATGGCAAAGGTACGAATCTGAATTTCCACCACCTTACCTTCAGGGCCGATGACTGCGGTATGCAGGGAACGATAGCCGTTTTCTTTAGGGGTCGCGATATAGTCATCAAATTCTTGCGGTATATTACGCCACAAACCATGCACAATGCCCAACGCGGTATAACAGTCGGTGAGTTCCGGCACCAGTATTCGGACCGCTCGCACATCATAAACTTGAGAAAACTCAATGTTCTTTCGCTGCATTTTGCGCCAAATGCTGTAAATGTGCTTGGCCCGTCCCATAATATCAGGCTTAATTCCAGCGCCCATCAATTGTGATGTGAGATCAGCTAATACCCGTTCAATGTAGCCTTGTCGATCCATGCGTCTTTCATCTAAAAAGGAAGCAATTTCTTTATAGGCATTGGGCTGAAGGTAACGAAAGGATAAGTCTTCAAGTTCCCATTTAACCGCACCAATGCCCAGACGATGAGCCAAAGGGGCATACACATCGAAGACTTCTCTGGACACTAGATAGCGCTTTTTTCGATCCACGTTTTTTACGGCTCGAATGGCACAGGTGCGCTCTGCAAGTTTAATGAGTGCAACACGCACATCATCAACTAGCGAGACCAACATTTTGCGTACATTGGTCAGTTGGCCGTCTGATTGACCTAAAATGCTGTCTCGAGTGGGACTTTGTAAGTTACTAATGGCCGCCATTTGCAGAACGCCTTCGATCAGTTGAGCAACAACTGCCCCAAAGCTTTCTTTAACCTGGTTAAGGGTTAATTTATTTTCTCGCACTGCTCGGTAAAGCACAGCGGCCACTAAGGTTTCTTCATTCACTTGTAAGGTCGTCAAAATCTCAGCCATCTCAAGCCCAGTCCGAAAACAGTCCACTTCTTCTGTGGCCCACACATCTTCACTTTTACTGGCATGATCACGGGCTTCTTGGGCCAACTCACAGGCCTGTTGCAAGCGCGAGGTGTCCTCCAGTACCACCTGATTTTGTAAGCCTGCCAGCCAAGCTTGAATGTCGATGTTGCCATCCGCTTGGGTGGGGTGAAGCGCACGTACCTGAACCATGGTTGCATTCCGTCTTAAGTTTGGGCGCTAAGCGCTCTCGTTGTTATGCTTTACTTATTACTGTGCAAGTCACTTAAGTCATTCAAGTAACTCAAGTAAGTGGGAAAGTATTAACCGCGCACAAGCAAGGCCATCACTTCTAAGTGGGGGGTGTGGGGGAACATGTCTATGCAGCCCACTTTAGCCACTCTTAATCCCAGAGTTTGAAATTCTTTCAAATCTCTGGCCATAGATGCCGGGTTGCAGGACACATAAACCACTCTTTCAAGGGGCTGATTTTTGAGCAGCCCAGCAAGGCCTTTAGCTCCTGCACGAGGGGGATCTAATAAGGCTTTATTAAAGGCCTTTTTCTGCCAAAGTTTACGCGCACCTGCATCAAATAAGTCTGCTTGTTCAAAATCAACTTGAGACAAACCATTGGCCTGCGCATTGAGACGGCCTTTTTTAACCATGGCATAATCACCCTCCAAGGCTAATACTGCCACGCCTTGGTCCGCCATACTTGCAATGGGCAGAGCAAAGTTACCGACCCCACTGAATAAATCTAAGACCTGATCTTTAGCTTGAAGTTCCAGCCAATTAAGCGCTTGTTCAACCATGCCCTGATTAACCTTAGTGTTGACCTGCACAAAATCTTGCATAGCAAATCCCAATTCAAGTGGCTGATCCATGCTTGCCACCTGCAAACTGTAGCTTAAATTTTCTGCACTACCGCATAACCATAGGTCATTATGATCCGTTTGCTGGCACACCATGCTAATTACATGCTGCCTACCAAAGGCGGTTAGCAGCCTTTGATCTTCAGGGCTCAACGTGGTCGATATTTTCAAACAAACAAAGACGCCTGTGTTGGCTTGCAATAACTCCACGTGGGTGACCCATTGTGTGAACTCCATAGCGACTAATATGCCATGCAAGGGCTCCAATAAATCAGACAAAGCAGGCTCTAGGACCGGGCAGGCACTAATAGGCACAATGTGCTTATGGCCACTTTGACGAAAGCCCATTAATAGGGTTTTGCTGTCAGCAAAATAGCGTGTGGCCAACTGAGCACGGCGTCTATAGCCTAGGCTGTCCCCAATAATGGGTTGCTCCCATTGGCCAGGCTCAATGCCTGCCAAACGACGCAATTGTTCGGCAATAGCGGCCTGCTTAAAGGTAATTTGAGCCGCTGATTCAAGATGCTGCAACTGACAACCACCGCAGGTATCATAGACTGGACAAAACGGCTCAACTCTTTGATCACTGCCTTGCTTCACCTCTAACAAACGTGCTTCTGTGTGAGTTTTACGATCACTGAGCACTTCAGCTTTTACCAACTCACCCTTTAACCCACCTGCAACAAAAATAGTTTTTCCTTGCCAACGTCCAACACCACGGCCATCGTGGCTTAGGTTGTCAAGTTCAATTTGAAGGTGTTTGCCCACAGGTAAAGTAACCACTTCCACCTCTTCTTGAGCGTGAGCTCGCTTTTTTTTCGCCGAGGCCAAAGGGTTTTTAAGTTTGAGTTTGCGCTGCAAAGGCGATAACCGGGCCATGATTAAACAAAGACTCCAGTGGATAAATAGCGGTCACCACGGTCACAAATGATGCACACGATGACCGCATTTTCAACTTGCTTAGACAACTGCAAGGCGCCTGCTACAGAGCCTCCTGAGGACACACCAGCAAAGATACCTTCCTGTTTGGCTAGAGCACGCATGGTGGTTTCTGCTTCGTCCTGACCGATGTCAATAATAGCGTCCACTTTTGCTGCGTCAAAAATACTAGGTAGGTAAGCTTTGGGCCAGCGACGAATACCTGGGATAAAGGCATCCGGCTTAGGCTGTAAACCATAAATCTGCACCTCTGGGTTTTGCTCTTTGAAGTAAGCAGACAATCCCATAATCGTGCCTGTGGTGCCCATAGTAGTCACCATATGGGTAATTTTACCTTGGGTTTGCTGCCAAATTTCTGGCCCTGTAGTACGGTAATGAGCCAAGGGGTTATCACTATTAGCAAACTGGTTTAGCACTTTACCTTCGCCTCGCTCTTGCATGGCTATGGCTAAGTCTCTTGCACCTTCCATGCCTTTCTCAGAACTGACTTCAATTAATTCAGCACCATAAGCCGACATGGACGCCTTGCGTTCTGAGCTCATGTGTGAGGGCATAATCAGCTTAAGCCGATAACCTTTGATGGCTGCCACCATGGCTAAGGCGATACCCGTGTTGCCACTCGTGGCTTCTATAAGCACATCACCTGGTTGGATCTCCCCTCTTTTTTCAGCTTCGTTGATCATGCTCTTTGCCGGGCGATCTTTCACTGAACCTGCAGGGTTGTTACCCTCTAACTTGGCTAAAATAATATTATTGGTATCACCCGGTAGACGCTGTAGACGGACTAAGGGAGTATTGCCTACATAATCTTCGATGGTAGGGAACATGTGCATACTAACCTCTACTTAAAAGTCTTAGCTTAATATGACAAAAGCTAAGGCTTGATCTAATTCGTCGGCAATACTTATGTGGGCTTTTTGACTGCCCAACGTCGCTTGCCGTTTTGCAGCTGCACCGCTTAGGATAAGCAAGGGCGCGCCCATTTCGTCATGCTCTATGTGCATGTGATGCCATGAAATACCACGGCCAATGCCTGTGCCCAAAGCTTTAGCTGCTGCCTCTTTGGCAGCAAAACGTTTCGCCAAAAACGCTGCGGGGCTATAAGCTGCATCAAACTGAATCATCTCTAAAGGCGCAAGAATGCGCTCCGCAAACTTGCGGCCAGAGCGTTCTAGCGCTGCTTCAATGCGCGCAGTTGATACGATATCTGTGCCAATTGCCTTAACCATGATTAATTGCCTTAGGGCTGATTAAACGCGGCTCGGCCGGTGAACTTCACGGGCAGCCAACATTACAGCTTTCATATTTTTTACCGCTTGGGGTAAACCAACGAACAAGGCATCAGCGATCAAGGAGTGGCCAATGTTGAGTTCATTGAATTCAGGAATAGCAGCAATGGCTTCAACATTTTGCAAGTTCAACCCATGGCCACCATTCACAATAAGCCCAAGACCGACCGCATAGGTTGCACCTTGAGCGATGCGGGCTAGTTCAGCATACTGCTGAGCTTCACTAGTGGCGTCAGCATAAGCCCCCGTATGCAACTCTATCAGTTCTGCTCCCGTGCGCTTGGCGGCGGCTATTTGTTGCTCATCCGCGTCAATAAACAAAGACACTTGAATACCGACGGCTTGCATGCGCTGGCATGCAGACTTAATTTTGGCTTCTTGAGAGATGACATCCAAGCCACCTTCTGTCGTCAACTCTTGCCGCTTTTCAGGCACTAGACAGACATACACGGGCCCAATTTCCACCGCTAAATCCACCATGGCATCTGTGACAGCCATCTCAAAATTCATCCGCGTCTGCAGCACCTGAGCCATGACCCGCACATCACGTTCTTGAATATGACGCGCGTCCTCACGCAAATGCACCGTAATGCCATCAGCACCCGCCTGTTCTGCGTCTAAAGCCGCTTTGACTGGATCGGGATAGCGCGTGCCCCTCGCTTGGCGCAATGTCGCCACATGGTCTACGTTTACACCCAATAGAATTCGATTTGGATCAACCATCTTTTGTGTTCTCCTGATGGTGCCTAAGCTATATAGGCACACTATGCTCAACTATTTGTTCACTATGGGTTGGAATAAATTACGGCTTTGCAGTGGTTTACCACCCAATAACTGGTCTATGTTAGCCCGCGCCATATACTTTGCCACTTTTAGACAGTCTTTATCGGCATAGTTACCAACCGCTATTTTTAGTAACACTTCTCCACTTATGGAAACAGGATGACCTAAACCATTGGACGGAACTTGATGTAAACAAATGCCTTGCAATGGGTGCAGCTGATAGTGGCACTCGGCCACCACAGGTTGGGCTGTTATATAGTCTTTATCTAGCACCATATGATACCCCAGTTCGTCCATGAGGTGGACCTCAAAAGGACGCAAACACGCTTCTATGCCTTCATTATTAGCCAACTGATTGAGCAGCGATTGGTAGTAGGCAAATAAATTGGGGTAGGGATCATCAAGAGCCAGTGACTTAAGCAAGAGTTCATTCACATAAAGACCACTGTAAAGACCATTACCTAAAATACTTAACGGCGCTCCAGCGCTCTCTAATTGCACACTGGTGCGCAGTTCGCCACGCCCAGTAAAACTCACCATCAAAGGAGTAAAGGGTTGCACTAAGGCTCGCTTAGCGGGCTGTTTGCCCTGATTTTTTTGTGCGCCCTTAATCATCACTGATACCCGGCCTTGTTTGAGGGTAAATAAATCAGCAATAACACTCGATTCTCGCCATGGGCGACTGTGCAGTACGTAGGCCGGCTGTTGTTCAGTCACCCAAGTTCACCTCTATTTAATCGAGACCGTCATAGCCTAAGCTCTGCAATGCTCGCTCATCATCAGACCAACCACTTTTCACCTTGACCCAAAGTTTAAGCATGACCTTACACTCAAACATGCGTTCCATGTCGACCCGTGCATCCCGTCCAATCTGTTTAATACGATCACCTTTATCACCGATAAGGATACGCTTTTGACCTTTACGCTCGACTAGAATTAACGCACCTATGTGCAGTACAGGTCCATCTTGGGCAAATTCTTCTATTTCTACGGTCATTTGGTAAGGCAACTCATCACCAAGTTGGCGCATGATTTTTTCGCGAATTAATTCTGCTGTAATAAACCGCGCACTGCGGTCAGTCACTTGGTCCTCTGGGAAAAAGTGGCGGCCGTTGGGAAGCTGTTCCAACACGCACTGTTCTAACTGGTCTACTGATGCCCCCGTGTGAGCTGCAATAGGGACTAAAACGGCATTAGGCAGACGTAGTTGCACTTCCTGTAAATAGGGCAGTAAGGATTGCTTATCATCGAGTATGTCAATTTTATTGATGGCTAAAATAACAGGGCAATTGGCCGCTTTAACTTTTTCACACACGTGCTCATCGGCATCATTCCAGCGCGTACGATCCACCATAAAGATGACCAAATCCACGTGCTTTAATGCACTAGATGCGGCTTTATTCATATATCGGTTGATTGCCTTGTCCGCTTGATCGAGATGTAATCCTGGTGTATCCACATAAACAACCTGAACCTCACCTTCGGTTTTAATACCCAAGATCTGATGCCGTGTGGTTTGAGGTTTGCGCGATGTAATGCTAATTTTTTGACCTAAGATACGGTTGAGCAAGGTGGACTTACCCACATTGGGCCGGCCCACGATAGCCACATAACCGCACTTGGTCTTGCTTTCATTCTGGGCTGCTAGCCAAGTATCTAGATCTGTCATGGTATATTTTCTGCTATAACGATTCTTGACCAAGCTGCTGAAGTGCAAGGGTGGCTGATTTCTGTTCGGCGATACGGCGGCTTGACGCTTCCGCTTTGGTGGGTTTATCCAATAAACTGCTGTGGCACTCTATGACGAACATTTGCTCGTGATCTTGCCCCTTAACATCAATTAAGGTGTATTCAGGCAGGTCTAATTTCTTTGATTGTAAGTATTCTTGTAAGCGTGTTTTAGGGTCTTTTTGCGTGTCAGACAGGCTTAAATTTTCAAGCCGAGAGGTAAACCAAGCTAAAATACGCGCTTGGCAAACTGCCATACCCGCATCTTTATAAATCGCGCCTATTAAGGCTTCCGTTGCGTCTGCAAGAATCGACTCACGTCTTTGACCACCACTTTTTAGCTCGCCTACACCCAGCTTCAAACAAGGGCCAATGTGCATTTCTTGGGCCACTTGAGCCAGTGTCACACCTTTGACTAAACCTGCACGCAAACGACTTAATTGACCTTCTCGTGCCTTAGGAAACTTCTCAAACAACGCGTTAGCAATAACAAAATTAACGATGGAATCACCTAAAAATTCTAAGCGCTCATTATTGTAGTGGCCACATGAGCGGTGAGTAAGCGCTAACTCTAATAATTTATGATCGGCAAAAGAATACCCCATAGCCGCACACAAGGCATCTATTTTTTGCTGATAGGCGGTGGCCGCTGGTGCTTTCATATTAATCTATGCTGCCCGCAGTACTAAAATTGGGCAAACTAAAGAAACTGTCCCAATGCAACCAAACCGCGACCGCTTTACCCGTAATATTGGCTTCTGGCACAAAACCCCAATAGCGACTGTCATTGCTGCCATCTCTGTTGTCACCCATAGTAAAATACTGGCCGGGTGGAATTGTAATACTGCCATTTTTACCAGGGTTTTTGTTACGCCAAATCAGGTGTTCCACATCACCCAACTGCTCTAAGTAAATTTCTGTGGTGGGCGATGCATCAGCCACATAGGTTTGAGCCATTTGTTGGCCATTAATATAAATGACCTTATCGCGTAACTCCAGGGTATCCCCTGGAACTGCTACTACCCGCTTAATATATTTGATCGCTGGGTTTTTGGGGTACTTGAAGACCATCACATCACCCGCTTTTGGCTCATTGTAGTCCAACACCTTAGTGCCTAATACTGGCAACCGCACACCATATTCAAACTTATTGACCACAATAAAATCACCTACGGTCAAAGTGGGTAGCATGGAGCCCGAAGGGATTTGATAAGGCTCCATAAAAAAAGATCGTAGCACAAGCACAAAGGCCAACACGGGAAAAAATGAACGACTGTATTCGGCAAACATGGATTCGCGCATGAGTTCAACTTGCTGCGCTTCAGGGAGTTCTCCACCCGCGCGAGTGATGGCCAATTCTAAGACTTTAATGCGGGCTGGTTTCCATAACCACACGTCTAAGGCATAGCCCACACCAAACACACCCACAAGCAAGGTCAGCAGCAATTCAAAATCAAAGTCCATCATGGTTTATATACCCTCTATCTCTGTTAGCCAGCCACTAAATAATCTAGTTGAACTATCTACTTGAGCTATCTACTTTAACTATCTAACTTAAGTACTGCTAAGAAGGCGTCCTGTGGGATTTCTACACTACCCACTTGCTTCATACGCTTCTTACCCTCTTTTTGTTTTGATAACAGTTTCTTTTTGCGGCTAATATCTCCACCATAACATTTAGCTGTGACATTTTTACGCAGCGCTTTAACCGTGGTGCGAGACACAATATTGCCACCAATGGCAGCTTGAATGGCCACGTCAAACATTTGCCGAGGTATTAACTCCTTCATTTTTTCACATAATGCTCGGCCCCGGCTTTGGGCGTTATCCCGATGCATAATCACCGCTAAAGCATCCACTCGCTCACTGTTAATGAGAATATCCAAGCGCACCAGTTTAGCTTCTTCAAAGCGCACAAAGTTGTACTCTAAGGAGGCATAACCTCGACTCACAGATTTAAGCCTGTCAAAAAAATCTAACACGACTTCGCTCATGGGCATGTCATACGTCAAGGCAACCTGAGTCGCAGTAAACTGCATATTTTTTTGCACACCGCGTTTTAACACACACAAAGTAATCACGTTACCCAAGTGTTCCTGAGGCACCAAAATATTAGCCTCCACAATAGGTTCACGCATCTCAGCAACGCCTCCCATATCCGGCAATTTTGATGGATTATCGACGTAAATCACTTTACCGTTATTTAGTTCTAGTTCGTATATTACTGTAGGCGCCGTCGTTAACAGATCAAGGTTATATTCGCGCTCTAAACGCTCTTGAATAATTTCCATGTGCAACATGCCCAAAAAGCCACACCGAAAACCAAAGCCGAGGGCATCAGAACTTTCTGGCTCATAAAACAGGGACGCGTCATTTAAGCTTAACTTAGATAATGCTTCACGAAAGTCTTCATAGTCATCGGAACTGGTGGGAAATAAACCCGCATAAACTTGAGGCTGAACCTTTTTGAATCCCGGCAGACTTTCAACGTCAGCAGTTTTTAGATGAGTTAGGGTATCACCTACAGGTGCACCATGAATATCTTTAATGCCAGCCACCACATAACCCACTTCACCAGCTCTTAAGACATCTGTTTGAAGTCGCTTAGGCGTAAATATACCAATGTCGTCTACACCGTATTGTATGCCAGTGGACTTCACTACAATCTTATCTTTCTTGCGCAGCATGCCATTCTTAATGCGCACTAAAGACACAATGCCTAGATAGTTATCAAACCAAGAGTCAATAATTAAGGCCTGCAAAGGCTTATCTTCATCACCAGTTGGAGGTGGAATTAATTCAATCAACTGCTCCAATACAGCTTCCATTCCCAAGCCACTTTTGGCTGAGGCTGCAACCGCATCTGAGGCATCAATGCCAATCACTTCTTCAATTTCTTGTTTCACTTTGTCTGGATCAGCTTGAGGCAAGTCCATTTTATTCAAAACAGGAACGACCTCTAATCCGAGCTCTAAGGCGGTGTAGCAGTTAGCTACAGACTGAGCTTCGACGCCTTGGGCAGCATCTACAACTAACAAAGCGCCTTCACAAGCCTCTAAAGAACGGGAAACTTCATAGGAGAAATCCACATGCCCGGGCGTATCGATAAAGTTCAGCTGGTAGGTTTTACCGTCTTTACTGTGAAAGTCTAAAGTGACACTCTGGGCTTTGATAGTGATGCCACGCTCGCGTTCAATGTCCATGGAGTCCAACACTTGCTGTTCCATTTCGCGATCTGACAAACCACCACACATTTGAATAAAACGATCGGCAATCGTCGATTTCCCATGATCGATATGAGCGATAATGGAAAAGTTGCGGATCAGGGAATTGATGGGCATGCGATGTATTCCGAGTTACCCCAACTCAAAAAGCAAAAGTTAGGAGTATAAAAGAGCGGAATTATATCCTAGTTGAAGCTAAAAAACTTCAGCAAGACGGCTTCTTGCCGTTTTGTTAAGGCCATTTGCGTCTAATTTTGCCAGCTGAGTTGGGTGCGTGACTTTTTCAACCTAGTTTTGCATCTGTTGCAATCACTTATGCGCCATCTCGTCGCGCAGTTGTTGATATTGCTGCAACTGTTCGGGCGTTAATAAATCTACGATCTGACCTTCCACATGGGCTCTTTCAATTAAAGCTTCGGCCATTGCTTGACCATGCAAAACACCTATGGCTTGGGCTTTGGCAATATACGCATTACCGCCCAGTTCTAACTGCTCTAATTCTAGCAGCCTGGCTTTGATGGCCTGATGACGAGATGATGTGTTTTGGTGCTGAGTGTGCATGAAGGCCTTAAAAGCGCCCTCTTGTGCTTCTGTCAAATCGAGTACCTTAGCTAAACGACTTAGTCTCAAGCCCCTTTTTAGGCCAGCTCCATGATCATAGGCTATGAGCTCATCTGCATGCTGGCAGCCATGGGAGCCATGGTTGCCTATCACTGCAGCAGCCCTACAGTCTTTTTTGTTATCTGCCTGCGTTAATCCAGAGACTAACAAAACAAGCAGGCCTAGAATCGCTGCAGGCAAGCAAATTAGCTGATGTTTACTCGACATATTAATGCTTTTGCTCCTCAATCATCGACCCTTTCTTAGCTGCCATATTATAGGTATTCAAATGCAAAAATGGGTTTAGGCAATGCAAAGGAGTGCAAAGGCAGCGTGATTTAGGAAACAAAATGATGGCCGTTCAATGATAAAAGTGCCCAGTCACAGGCACTCAGGCACCGCAACACTGCCTATATAGAGCCTATTGGGTGAGCATTATGTTGCGTGGCTATAAAGAATAATGGGCGCATCATTTACACCGTATGAAAAGCGAAAGATCCACCTAATGTGACACCAAGTTAATGATGATTGCCCTTAGTCTACTTGAGCCAAGTTGCCCTTTTCTTGCAACCAAGACTTACGATCACCCGCACGTTTTTTAGCCAGCAGCATATCCATCACTTCCATAGTGCCGTCACCAGCGTCTAAACTTAGTTGGACCAGCCTACGGCTATCAGGCTTCATGGTGGTTTCTCTAAGTTGTGAAGGGTTCATTTCGCCTAGACCTTTAAACCTTTGAACATTAACTTTGCCACGCTTTTTCTCAGCCACAATATGGTCTAACACACTTTGTTTTTCACTCTCGTCAAGGGCATAAAATACGTCCTTGCCGACATCAATTCGGTACAAGGGAGGCATAGCCACATAAACATGACCTGCAGCAACGAGGGGCTTAAAGTGGCGCACAAACAGGGCACACAAAAGCGTTGCTATGTGTAAACCATCTGAATCAGCATCCGCCAAAATACAAATCTTGCCATACCTCAAGCCTTCTAGATTATTTGCCCCCGGATCTACCCCAATGGCTACAGCGATGTGATGAACCTCTTGAGAAGCTAATATTTGGCCTGAATCCACTTCCCAAGTATTGAGTATTTTGCCCCGCAACGGCAAGATGGCTTGAAATTCCCGCTCTCGCGCTTGTTTGGCAGAACCTCCAGCCGAGTCTCCTTCTACCAAAAACAACTCACCTCGGCTTACATCGGTGCCGCTGCAGTCAGCCAGCTTACCGGGCAAAGCGGGGCCCTGAGTAATTTTCTTACGGATCACTTTTTTACCGGCACGCAATCGCTTTTGAGCATGGTTAATGACTAATTCAGCCAGTAATTCTCCTTCGTCTGTGTGTTTATTAAGCCATAAGCTAAACGCATCTTTTACTTCACCAGACACGTAAGCCACAATTTGGCGCGACGATAACCGCTCTTTGGTTTGCCCAGAAAACTGAGGGTCCTGCATTTTTACCGACAAGACAAAACAGCATCGGTCCCATATATCCTCTGGACCAAGCTTTACCCCTCGTGGCAACAAGGCTCGAATTTCACAAAATTCCCTCAGGGCATCCAATAATCCACTGCGCAAACCATTCACATGAGTCCCACCCTGTGACGTGGGTATCAAGTTGACATAACCCTCTTGGGTTAGCTCTCCACCTTCTGGCAGCCATTGCACTGCCCAATCTACGCCTTCAATTTCGCTTTTTCGACTGCCCACAAAAGGCGTTTCAGGCAGGCATTTATAGCCCTCATTGGCCATGTGAAGGTAGTCTTCGAGGCCTTCTTGGTAAAACCATTCATGTTTTTCTTTGGCGGCTGTGGTTAAATCTAAAAAGGTCACTTTTAAACCACTGCAAAGCACTGCCTTGGCTCGCAACACATGTTTAAGCCGTACCACCGAAAACTTAGCAGAATCAAAATACTGAGGATCCGGTGTAAAGGTGACACTGGTCCCCGTATTGCGTTGGCCTACGTTATCTACCACTTCTAACTCGCTAACTTTATGACCATCAGCAAAAGCAATCCGATGCACTTGGCCATTACGCCTAATTTTGACCTCTAAGGCCGAGGTCAAGGCGTTGACAACAGAAATGCCCACCCCATGGAGTCCTCCAGAAAACTGGTAGTTTTTGTTGGAAAACTTGCCCCCTGCGTGCAGACGAGTGAGGATTAGCTCGACGCCACTGACACCCTCTTCGGCATGCACATCTACGGGCATACCACGGCCATTATCGATCACGGTAAGTGATTGATCACTATGAAGGATTACATCAATTTGATCTGCATGCCCAGCGAGCGCCTCGTCAACTGAATTGTCGATGACTTCTTGGGCTAAGTGATTGGGACGACTGGTGTCCGTGTACATACCTGGGCGCTTTTTGACAGGATCCAAACCACTTAATACTTCTATGGAATCCGCTGTATAGTTATCTTGTGCCATGGAGTTACGTTACCGATAGTGTGGTTTTAGAGTTAGCAATAAATAGCATTTGATCGCCAATGAGCAATAATAGCAGAAAATGCTTCACTGCCCAGACGTTTTGCCCTTAGATGCAAAATTTGCTGTTTTAGAGCTTGGGTAGGCGTTGTATTTTAGTATTGACTTGGCCATCTTTTAAAAGGTTAAGCAACCGAAGACCCGGGCCTAATTCCTCTTGCACCTTAAATGTTTGTTGTTGGCAGGCAAACTGTACGGCACTTGAAGGGGTGGCAAGAAATCGCGTAGCACCCACAAAACGGTCAAGTTGTTGATGCACATGACCACATATAACAGCCTTCACTTGAGGGTTGGATGCAATCAAACGAGTAAACTCTTGAGCGTTACCCAGCATGATATCGTCTTGCCATAAAGAATGAACAGGTACTGCATTATGGTGCATAAATACACACACAGATCGCCCAGCAGCCACTTCTAGCAGGGGCTTCATTTGTGCCATCTGATGGCGAGCAATGCTGCCACCCCCATGACCATCAGGCGCATCTGTCGTATTGAGTATAAGCAACCTCCAGTGGTCATAATCTAACACCCTCAGTTCTTCCACTGGCTGACCGGAAATCTGTTGCATGGTTTCACAGTGGTCATGGTTACCCGCCAACCAAATGCATGGATATGCCAAGCCACTGAGCTTTTTCTGCAATCGCTGATAAGCCGTTGCACTGCCAAAATGGCCTAAATCTCCCGTCAGCACGAGTAGATCCACTTGCGCATTTTGCTGCAACCAAGTCAGGCATTGATCTAAATGAGCATCTGCATCAACACCTTTGTATTGGCTCGACGCATGGGCTTGTAGATGGCAATCAGTGATTTGTGCGATGTGCAAACTCATTAACTGCGCCACTGGCCTTGAAGTCGGGGGTAATGTATCTGCAACCACTGAGTGGCAATAATAGTGGCGGCGTTGGTCAACTGCCCTTGCTCTAACATGTGCCATAGATCTGGCCGATTGATGACCTGTACTTTAATGTCTTCACCTTCAGTGGGTAGCCCATGTATGCCAGCGATCTGACTGGCATCCACTGGAGCACAATAGATAGCTAAACTCTCGTTACTACCGCCTGGTGTGACTAGGTATTTACACACAAGCTCGAGGTCCCTTTGAGCAATAACAGCGCCCGACTCTTCCTTACATTCCCTAACCGCCACTTGTTCAGAAGTTTCTTGGGTATCAATCATGCCTGCCACCATTTCCAGCTGCCAAGGCCCATTCTCATGGGCCATACCCCCCACCCGAAACTGTTCAATTAAAACCACCTGATCTGTTTTGGCGTCGTACATCAGCACCGCGACTGCTGGTAAACGCACCACTAACTCGCGTTGCAGCTCTTTGCTCCAGCCACCCTTGAATAAACGATGCTGCAGTTTGAGCTTAAGTACTTGATAAAAACCATGGTACACAGTTTCTTGATGCCCAATACGCACGTCTGGACGTTTGAATGTAGGTTTATGCATAGTTTATATCAGTCCTATGTTTTATCCCAAACCATCTCTTGGCTCATGGTTTGGGCCAACACTAAGGCATTTTCGACGCAATCACCTAAAGCCACTCCATCACGCCAATTACTGCGCATATGCAAACCGGGGAACTGACTAAGCACCTCATCGACAAGCGCCACCTTATGCAAATGGCCCAAGTCATATTGTGGAATAGCTTTGGGCCATAAACTTTCCTCGTGCCATAGGGGTTGTCCCTTTATGCCAAGGTATGGAGATAACTCACTCACTACCAATTCTGCCCTTTGTTGCGGCGTTAAAGTCATGGCCTGTTGTCCCCGACCACCGCCAATAAAAATGGTGAGCAGATGCTGGTCTGCTGGGCAACGCTCAGAAAAAATACTCGAAGGAAATAAGACACCTAAGGTCTGCTTATTCTCTTTAGTGGGCAACAAACAGCCAAAACCATCAAGGGCATGTTTAATTTGATGCTTTTCAAAGGCCATAGTGATGCTGGCTACAGCAGGGTAATTAATATCCTGTAAAAATTCCTTTGCTCGAGCAAGCAAGGGTTCATCTTTGGTTGCTAAATCGTCTATTAAACGAGCCACCTGAGGCGCTGGAACAGCTAAAACGACCTGTGAAGCTTGCCAAATTTGATCGCCTGACCTGGCTTGATAGCCAAACTCGGGGCTATAGGTCAAACTATCCACTTGAGCATTGAGCTCGACCGCAGGTCCAAGTTGCTGAGCTAATACCTCTGGAAGTTGGTGTAGGCCCCCAGAAAAACTCATCATAGCTGCATCTAAGGGCTCAATGCCTTGTTGTTGTTGCAGCTTTTTATGGCGTGACTTGGCTTTCATTTTTGCCACACCACCGAGTATCATAGAACCATATTCTACCTCTAGGGCATAAATCTTTGGCACTGCAGCGCGCACCGAGAGCCTATCTGGATTGCCAGCAAATACGCCAGAGATAAACGGATCTACGAGCCAATCGAGCATTTCATGGCCTAACCGACGTTTAACGTGTTCGGCAATACTCTCTTCTTGCGTGGCTTTGCCAATAAATGGCTCCATCAACAGTCTCAATTTTCCAGTAATACTCAGCACCCGACTGGTTAAAGCATCAATAATGCCCGTAGGCAAGGCTAACACACGGCCTTTTTTACCAATAAAGCGTCTGTGAGCTGCTTGATTAGCTCGCACAAGGTGGGGTTTTAGCCCTGCCTGCTCGATTAACTGAGCCATAGCCAGACGATTATTGATAAAAGAATTGGGGCCACGTTCCCACTGACAGCCATATTTCTTTACTGTTTGAAGGTTACCACCTACCTGATTTGCTGCTTCCAATACCGTCACAGAAAAACCTTGTTGCTGCAAAAACCAAGCACTTGCTAGACCCGAAATACCAGCACCAATAATGAGTACATGAGCGTCTTGTGCCTCTTGCTGTGGCGGTTTTGGAAGTGGCCCAACCCTATGGTTAGGTGAGAATGCAGCGTTAGTCGTTGGCATAATTTACATCATCTTGTAACAATAGGTTGAGATTAGCAGCTTTGACCTAAATAGGCTTTGATATGATTATCTTTTTGGTGCAAAAAGTCTTGACTGGAACCTTGCCAGTGTACGCCTCCATTAGCAATAAAAACCACAGTTTCGGCGAGTTTCAATACATCTTTGGGCTCATGGGTAACCAACAACACCGTCAGTTGGTGCTGCTCACTAAGACGCTTCACCAAAGTCGCCATTTCTTGCCTTAAGGCGGGATCTAATGCACTAAAGGGTTCGTCTAATAATAACAGCGGTTTACGCCTGACTAAAGCTCGGCCCAATGCGACCCGTTGGCGCTGTCCACCTGAAAGTTGTTTAGGTAAGCGCGCACCCAGACCTTTTAACCCCACTTGAACCAGAGCAGTTTCCACTTGGGCTGTTTCGTCTATTGTAAGTTTCAAACTCGCACGGATTCCCAAAGCTAAGTTGTTAAACACCGACATGTGAGCGAATAAATTGTGCTCTTGAAACAAACTCGTGACCGGCCTTTGGGATGGTTCAAGTTGGTCAACACGTTGTCCATTAAGCAAAATTTGCGCACTGTCAGATTGGGGTTGAATAAATCCAGCCAGCAAATTAAGTAAGGTCGATTTGCCCGCGCCACTCGATCCCATAATAGCCACCACTTGGCCCACAGGTATTTGCACATTGAAACAAAACTGCTGATCCCCTAAACGACAAATGACCTGCTTAAACTGAATCACCAGAGCCTCCCAATAAACGTTCTAAAACTACAAATATTGCTAAACACAAGCCCAACAAAACCATTGCTGTGACTCCCGCAGCATCACTTTGGTAGCTGCCCAGACGCTGATACATTAGTAAAGGTAAGGTTTGTATATCCGGACTACCAAATAACGCAACCACACCCAAATCTCCAGCTGACATGGCCGCCACTAATGCCAAAGCTAGACCGATGGGCTTACGTAAAATAGGCCACTCTACAAGGCGGAGTCGATGCCAGCCTTGGACATCTAAACTACTGCACAGGCGGTCATAATCTCGAGCAATTTTTAAATAAGCTACCGACAACACTCTTAATATATAGGGCAGTCCCATCAAAGCGTTCACCAGCACCACAATATACAAGTTAATCGCAAACACATTGACGTGAGGGCTCAACCCAATAAACAGTCCCGTGGCTAAGACCAGGGGCGGTACCACCAAAATGATTGAGCCCATCCACTCCACCCCCATTGCAGCATTGGCAAAACGCCGGCGCCAATGCCGCTGAGCTAGCAGCAATCCTGAGGCCATCAGTAAACTCAGTAGGGCCGAACTGAAAGCCACCCACAAACTGTTACTAAAAGCCTGCCATAAACCCAGATCAAGCAAAACATCGACCCAAGCGGTGTTAATACCGGCAATGACGACTGCCATCAAGGGTAACAAGACCAATAAGGTCGCCAAAAGCAGCACTAATGTATCCGCCATAATACCCAGTAAGGACTTGCGATCTGGCCGCATATTTTTAACTGATACTTCAAGACTGACAAAAACATCAATAGGCTTACCGAGACGCAAACCGACCCACAAAATAAAGCCGCAAAAAAACATCTGTAGTAGACTAAGGTAAACGGCCTTAGCCAGATCAAAATCAAAGCGTATGGCTTGAAATATAGCCACTTCGATGGTGGTCGCTTTTGGCCCACCACCTAAGGTCATGACAATGGCAAAGCTGGTAAAGCACAGGGCGAACACAAGTGCGCCTAACTGGGGTAATACGCCTTTGATATGCGGCCACTCAATGTGGCGCCAAAGGTCCATTGACGTCATCCCTAACTGACTTGATAAACGCCATGCTTCAGGGTTTATTGCATCGAAGCGTTGCAGCAAAATGCGTGTGGCTAAGGGTAAATTAAAGAACACATGGGCTAAGAGAATACCCTTTAAACCATAGACATAGCTTTGTGGATCGCCTCCCAACCATGTCCATAACTGATTGAAATAACCGTATTTACCATGCATTAAAACAATGCCAAACACTGCAATAATGCTGGGCACAACCAAGGCCACACTAAAGCAACGTAATAGAAGCCAGCGACCGACAAAAGCTTGTCTGCGAGCTAGGGCACGAGCCACCAGCACGGCCGCCAACAAACTGATAACAGTCGACAAACAGGCCTGCCACCAAGAAAACCAAACCACCCGCCAAGTGTAGGTGTCCATCACATACGCAAGCCACTGAGCTTGGCTTAGATAAGATGAAAAGGCCACCATAGCCAGCAGTAGGGGCAAAAGTACCAGCGCAAAGCTAATACTACTAAACCAAAACCAACGCCTGGGTGACCGTCTTTGTCTCACTGATTTAAGGCCTGTTCCAAAGTCTCTTCTAGAATCGACAAGTGGCGTTTAAGCGCACCCCTTTCTTTCTTTACCAGCGCCGCACCTGCTGCACCCATGGAACTTCTTAGCAGTGGATTCGTGAGTAACTCAGTAATATCAGCCAGCAAACTCGCCTTGGTGGTGACTCTTAAGGCGTGCACTTGTTCGAGTTGGTCACACACTTGGGTGAAGTTGAAACAATTAGGGCCCATCAGTACAGGTTTGCCTAAAGCGGCCGCCTCTAGGGGGTTGTGTCCCCCTGTATCAGCCAAGCTGCCACCCACAAAAACCACATCTGCTCGGTGGTAAAAATGCATCAGCAAACCCATGGTATCGATTAATAGTACGCGCCGTGGGTGAGCGTTATAAGTATCAACATCTACATCTGCTGCAATACCATTTGCTTGGTTTAGCTGGGGCTTTAACTGACTGTACTTTAACCAAGGCAGGCCTGACTGCTGACATAGGTCGGCAACCTCTTCAAATCGCTTTGGGTGCCTTGGCACTAGCACTAATGTACCCTCAACGGGTTCTGGCAACTGTGCCCAAGCCCGCAATAAACTCACTTCTTCGCCACTGCGGGTACTGCCACATACCCAGCACAAGCCATTGGGTACCCAATGACTTACCAAAGCACCTAAGTTATTTAGGTCACTATCCTCTATGACTAAATCATATTTCAAGCTGCCCAGCACTGACACGGAATCAGCCTGTGCGCCTAGCTCTATAAACCGTTGTGCCGTGGTTTGATCTTGTACCAAAAGATGAGTGAGCTTTTGCAGCATGGGTCCCACTAACCATGGCCAGCGAACGTAGGCTTTAGCAGACCTTGCCGACATGCGCCCATTGACCAACAACGTAGGTATTTTTTGGGCCGCGCAGGTGGCGATTAGATTGGGCCATAGCTCCGTTTCCACCAATAACACGGCTCTTGGCTTGACCCGTCGCAACATCAGCCAATTAGCCAAGCCAATATCGACTGGCAGATAACCACAACTGACTCGTTCGTTATCTGAAAATAGCTGCTGACAGCGGGTTTGTCCTGTAACACTCGTGGTTGTGACCAAGACTGGAAGTTTGAGATCACTAATAATGGCTGTAATGAGGGGGGCAATTGCATTGAGCTCACCCACACTAGACGCATGCACTAACACAGGGTGATGCTGCTTTTGCGGCAACCATCCATACCGTTGCCAGAAACCCCGCCGAAATTCAGCACGGCGCCAAACAAATAGCAGATGAAATGCAACCCCAAAAGGTAACACCAGGTAGGATAAACAGGTATAAACGAAGAGAGCCACGGGTACAAAAAAACCTTTTATTTGTTAAACTAATAATAACTCTTATTCTTAGTGACGCCGACAACAATGAAGATCGTCAACCTGATATCCGGTAAAGACTTAGGCGGGCCTAAACAGACCTTTCTACATTACAGTGATAATTTACGCCAATTAGGCCACCAAGTCACTTCTATCATACGCCCTGGAGCACAATTAAAAGCGTTATTAGAGCAACGAAGCCTCGATTATTTGACTCTCGATTATCCCCGCACTCGCTTACCCCTCTTAAAAACCATAGCAGTTAGCCGACTCAGGGGCCTATTTATTCAGCAAAATACTGATCTTGTGATTGTGCACAAACCCATTGATGCTGAACTGGTCCGCGCCGCTCTGCCCACTCATTGTCAACTGATCCTGATTTTACACAGCTACACTGCGCTGGGCATCAAAGCTGCTGATGTGTTAGTTTGCGTATCACCTGTATTAGCTGAGTTTGCCCGTCAGCAGGGTTATACAGGCCCCTTAGTGGTGATTCCCAACTTGGTTGAATTGAATCCGATCGAACCCAACTTTCGCCCACTTCAAGCCACACCGGTGATTGCCACAATGGGCATCTTGCGGCGTACCAAAGGCCAAGACATTTTATTACAAGCTGCGGCTATTTTGCGGCGTCGAAATATTAAATTTAAATTAGTGATTGCAGGAAAGGGCCGCTGGCATGGTAAAGTCAATAAATGGATTAAACGATTTGATTTAGAGGCTATTACCCAGCGTTTAGATTGGGTTAGCAATCACGATCGAGATGATTTCATTGACGCGATGGACATTTTTTGCCTGCCCTCTCGCAACGAAACCTTTGGTATGGTGGTGATTGAGGCCATGGCTCGAAAACGCCTTGTAGTGGCCACCCGCTGCGGCGGCCCACAAGGTATTATTGCACATCGAGAAAATGGCTTATTGTGTGAAATTAATGCTGAAAGTTTGGCGGATTCATTGGCCCAAGCACTGACTTTGAAAGCTGAGGATTATCAGTCCATGTGTGAGGCCGCCTATACAACTGCCCGCGACCAATATAGCCCGTCTGTGGTGCGTCAGCAAATTGCGGCCATGTTAAAACAGTATGTGATGCCAACTTAGGGAAAAACTTAAAATAACACCAAGGCCCAAACTAAGGCACACTGTATTAAGGCAATTAGAACTGCAGCAGAGGCCACGTCTTTGGCCACAGCGGACCAATGATGACGTTCATCACCATGGCGATCTATAGCGGCTTCGATGGCAGTATTAACAAGTTCTGTTATCAGCACCACCAACACACTGATAATTAATATGGCACTCTCTAAGCGGGTCTCAGGCAGCCATAATGCCAAAGGCAACATCACCAGTAGAGCCCAGCTTTCTTGTTGAAAAGCGATTTCATTGCGCCACGCGAAGCATAGCCCCTGCCATGAGTAACCAAAAGCTTTGACAAGGCGTTTTATGCCACGGGGCTTATTATCTGGCATCTAATCATCACCTGTGGATTGAAATTGTAATTCATGCAAATGGGCATATAGGCCTTGTTGAGCAATGAGCTGCTGGTGGCTACCCTGCTCTACAAGTTGTCCTTGGTCCATCACCAAAATCATATCTGCCTGCTCTATGGTCGACAGGCGGTGAGCAATGACCAAGGTGGTTCTGCCTACCATCACTTCATCCAGTGCTGATTGTATGTAACGTTCTGATTCAGTGTCTAAAGCTGAGGTTGCCTCATCTAACACTAATAATGGCGCGTCCTTTAGAAGGGCTCGGGCAATCGCTATGCGTTGTCGCTGGCCACCAGACAAAAGCAGTCCAGACTCACCGACTATGGTACTCAAACCTAAACTCATGCGATCGGTAAACTCCGTCACCCTGGCCGCCTTAGCAGCAACAATAATCTGCTCCTCACTCGCATGGTGCATGGCACCATAAGCAATGTTTTGGGCAATGGTACCGTTAAACAACACCACCTGCTGGGTCACCAACGCGACCTGACGGCGCAAATCTAACCGCGTCAGGTCTTGAATATCATCTCCATCTAACAAAATGCGGCCCCTTTGGGGCTCATAAAAACGTAGCAACAAATTCACTAAAGTCGACTTACCACTGCCAGAACGTCCCACCAATGCAACCACTTGTCCCGGCTGAATGACCACATTAAGCTGTTGTATTAAAGCCTGCTTATCATAACTAAAGTCGACATTTTCAAAGGTAATTAAGCCCTTTGCTCGAGTTAAGGATCGAGTGCCTTGATCCGTTTCTGGTGTTTCATCAAGGAGGCCAAAAATACTTTGGGATGCCGCAATACCTTGCTGCAAAATACTGTTGACCTCTGTCATCGACCTTAATGGCTTAGTGAGCATGCCAGAGGCCGTAATAAAAGCGATAAACTGCCCAGCACTCATGGTGTCGATAATACTGGGGTGTAACGCCAAATAAATTAAACTGGCCATGGCCATGGCGACAATCATCTGCACTAAAGGGGTCGAGACAGACTCGGCCAAAGCGAGTTTCATCGCCTGCTGTCGATTGTTATTACTGGCTGCCATAAAACCCTGACGTTCCTGCTGTTGGGCACCAAATACACGCACAACGTCATACCCTTTGATGGCCTCACTGGCAGTCGCCGTCACTTGTCCCATACTTTCCTGTAAATTCGTACTGACGTTTCTAAATCGCTTGGAGGCTTTGTTCACGACCCAGCCAATAAACGGACCAATAGTCAAAAATACCAAGGATAACTGCCAATTTAAATACACAATATAGGCCAGCAAACCGATAATAGTCAGGCCCTCTCGCACAAATATTTTTAGTGCGTCTGTGGCTGCACCAGTCACTTGCTCGACGTTAAAGGTGAGCTTAGACAACAAGCTGGCTGACGTATTGCGGTGATAAAAGCTGGCTGGCAGCACCAATAGGTGATCAAATATATCCAGTCTTAACTGGTGTATCACGCGTCTGGCGACGTAGGTGATGCCGTAATTACCCAAAAAGAAGCCAGTCCCACGCACCAAAAATATGCCTAACACAGCCACAGGAATAACAGTACGGGCCACGCCATCAGCCGCTTCCACACTATCTACCATGTATTCCATAAGACTAGCGAACGCAGGTTGGGTGGCCGCAAACAACACAAAGCCGACAAGACTCACTGTGAACACCATACCGTGCTGCAGCACGTACCCCAATAGGCGTTTGTAAGCGTCCCAGGGGCCTAAGTTCGTTTGAGGGCTGTTGCTCGGGTCTGGCCCTACCGGCTTACTCATTTATTGTCCTTACATCAGATAGAAGACTAGTTTCTCTAGCTGGCATCACTAGCGCAGTGTAAACTAGCCATCTGTTGTCAATTAAATTAGCATTATAAATTGCTAATTGATCTGTTAATACCACTCGAATCCCATATGCTATCCGACAAACCTTTGTTAACCAAATTTTATACTGTTAAATACTGGCCTGTATGGCTTGGATTAAGCTGCCTACGCATTATCATTATCCTGCCTTGGGCATGGCGCATGAAAATGGGCCGGACTATTGGTCGACTATTGTATCAGTTATCTGCTCGCAGAAGATTGATTACTGAAACCAACGTGGGCCTCTGCTTTGGTCATTTAACAGCATCTGAACAACGACATATGATACGCCAAATTTTTGCTGATAATGGTATCGGTATTGTTGAAACCGCTATGGCTTGGTGGAGTGCCCGTAAAGACCTATCCCATCGGGCATCAATCGAAGGTGGCCCATTAATCGAACAAGCTCAAGCCCAAGGTCGTGGCGTTATTTTAGTGGGTGCACATTTTACCAGTCTTGATTTAGGTGGCATTTTATTGGCGCCCAGTTACCCTTACTATGCCACTTATCAGCGTCATGGTAATGCCTTAATGGATGCTATTATTCGCCATGGGCGTTTAAAGCACTTACCGGGCATAGTAGAGCGAGAAGACATTCGCCAAGTCATGCGTTTACTCAAACAAGGTGAAATCGTCTGGCTAGCGCCCGATCAAGATGTTGGACCAGAGCGTTCAGTGTTTGCCCCATTTTTTGGTGTCGAGGCAGCAACTACGCCCATTATTAGTCGTTTAGCTGCGGCCACAGGAGCTAAGGTTCTGCAGTTTAGCCACCACCGCACCCATCAAGATCAGCGTTATTCACTCACCATATCCGACAGTTTGGCAACTATTCCAAGTGGCGATTTAGTGGCCGATGCAACCAGGCTAAATGCTGCTATTGAGGCTAAAATACGCCTCAAGTCCAGTCAATATTTGTGGTTACACCGACGGTTTAAAACGCGCCCAGACAATAGTTCTGATATTTATTAAATAGCCCCACTCAGGTCTAGAAAGCACCGTTAACAGGCCATCATAGTGGCCCAAATGGCCATCACTTTTTGGCGCTGTTCTTGCAAATCATAGCTCGAGACCTCACCTGCTTGATTTTGTAAAGTGAGTCGGTGTTCAGCAGCACGCATGATTTCATAAGCCTCACGCAAATCTTGGGCCTGTGACGCAGACAGAATATTCTGCCTTTCAAAGCCGTCTAATATGCGAATATTATCAGTATAAGTGAGTAAGTCATGACATTGATGGGCATGAGCCAGCACCCCATACTGAACCATAAATTCAATATCAACGATGCCGCCTGCATCATGTTTCAGATGAAACTGAGATGTTAATCCATCTGCACCGGGTTTGCTGGCCAACTGCTGGCGCATTTTTTTACGCATCGCAATAACCTGTTGTTTCAATTCGTCGGGTTGCCTAGGCTGGCACAATACCTGTTTGCGCACAGCTATAAAATCAGCGCATAGTTTGTCACTACCCGCAATTGGCCGCGCTCTTACGAGAGCCTGATGCTCCCATGTCCAAGCCTCATTGAGTTGGTATTGGTTAAAGGCCGCTAAGGTAGAAACCAACAACCCTTTGGCACCATCAGGCCTTAAACGCATGTCTACTTCAAATAATTGTCCAGCTGCAGTGACTGTATTCAAGTAATTGATCATACGTTGACCAAGGCGAGTAAAAAATACACTATTGGCGACAGGTTTTGGTCCATCTGTCTCCAAGTGAGAGGGCATATCGTAAATAAATACCAAATCTAAATCTGACCCATAGCTCAACTCCCAGCCCCCAACTTTGCCATAACCCACGACAATAAAGTCGTCGCTAGAGCCGTGCTCATTTTGTGGGTGACCATGACGCTCACTGATCTCACGCCATGCCCAATTTTTAACCTGCCCAACCACAGCTTCAGCCACATAGGTGAGTTGGTCACTGACCCTCATAAGTGGCAAACGACCCGTCACTTCTTGAGCCGCAATACGCAATAAATGCGCATATTTAAAATGCCTAAGGGCTTCCATTAGTTGTTCAGTATCGTCTTCTGGCAGGCGCAGAAGATTTTGTTCTAACTCCTGCTTTAGCTCCACCGCGTCAGGCACATTGAACAGGCTATGCACGTCCAGCAATTCATCAAGTAATGAAGGTTGACGCGCCAAAAAGTCTGCAAACCATGAACTGGCAGCGCAAAGTTGCACTAACAATCTAAGTGCGGCTGGATTTTCCTGCAGTAAAACCAAGTACACCGAACGCCTTAAAACCGCTTCGATAAGCACCATCACTCGTGCTAATGTGCGAGCAGGATGAGTCTGTTGCGCCGTTATGTGTAAAATTTGAGGCATTAACTGGGCTAAGCGTTCTTGGGCCACTGGCTGCATTGTTTGTGCCGGGCGACTTTGGTGCAACTCCCACAAATGCTGGAGGATACGATCAACATCAGTGAATCCAGCTTGACTCAACCTTTGCTGCCACTCTGGCAGCAAAGTGAGCTCATCTGTTTGATGAGCGCTATGAGATATTTCAGCCCATAACTGACTTAATTGGTGATCTAGCCCTTGGGAATCATTATCCTCTTTGAGAGCCACTACCAGCTCAAACTGTTGATGAATAAAATCTCTGGTGGTATTTATTTGGGCCTGCAAACTGTCCCAGCAAGAATACCCTAGGGCAACAGCTAACCTTGCCTGATCGGCCTCTTGGCTGGGTAAATCTTGAGTTTGCGTATCATGCACTGCTTGCAGTGCGTGCTCTACATCACGCAAAAACCAATAGCCCGTGCGTAATTTTTCGACATCAGAAGACGCTAAACCAGCAGTCTCTGGCAGCACATCTAGCACCGCCATCAAACTGCTTGTTTGCAAGCGATTATCGCGGCCACCACGGATCAATTGAAAGGCTTGGGCTATAAACTCTACTTCACGAATACCGCCCGTGCCTAATTTAACATTTTGTTCTAAGCCTCGACGACGCACTTCACTCGCAATCATTTGCTTCAGGCTTCGCAACGATTCAATGGCACTGTAATCTAAATATTTGCGGTAGACGAAGGGCCTTAATAGTTCCAGCAATTGCTGACCTGGTGCTTGGTTACCCGCGATAACACGGGCTTTAACGAACGCATACCTCTCCCACTCTCGCCCTTGTTGTTGGTAATAGATTTCCATGGCGTCAAAACTTAAAGCTAAGGCGCCACTTGCACCATAGGGTCTGAGCCGCATGTCTACACGAAACACAAAGCCCTCCGCAGTGACCGCGTCAATGGCTTGAATTAAGCGTTGCCCTAAACGAATAAAAAATTGCTGATTATCTAAACTGCGCCGACCACCTTGGGTTTCACCCGGAGCGGGAAAACTGAATATGAGGTCTATATCTGATGATAAATTAAGCTCTTTACCCCCCAGCTTACCCATGCCCAACACGACTAACTCTTGTGGTTGACCGTCACGATTCGTGGGTTGTCCCCACTGCTTAACACTGTCGTCATGGAGCCACGTCAAAGCTAAATCGACACACACATCTGCCAGATTAGATAAATCTTCAACTAATTGTTCACTGCTGCCTAGACCACAACGATTGCGCCAAATTAGACGCACTTGATGGGCTTTCCTAAATTGTCTCAGGCTCTGGTGTAACTGTGTTTCGTTAGTCACCTCTTGCATATCTGCCATTAAAAGGCGTTTTAACTGAGGCTTTGAGACTCGTTTTGTAAGTAAGGCATGGTCTAGTAACTGTGGGTTAAGCAAAAAAATTTGGGCTGAAAACGGGCTAGCAGCAATGACCTTGATGAGTTGCAACTGCGCATCAACCTGCTGCCATGGCACAGGGTTAGAAAGCTTCATCAATGCCTCTAAACGATCTAGCACCTCACTTTGTAGTGCTTGGGGCAGGGCATCTATGAACTGCTGATTTTCGGGCACCACTTTAAGCGCCATAAACATTACTCCAAAACTAAGCTTCACAAGGTCAAAGTAACTCGGTCACTTTCATCGCGTGCGCGTTAACCAAAAATTTTGGCAACACTTAAGCCCTAGACCCTAACGGAAAAATTCACTTATAATCAAGTGATACCTTACTTTTTTGATACTTAATAACTTGTCGCCCAAAAACCCTATGCCATCACTCAACTAGGACACCGCCAATTTGACGTCTACTCATGATCTAGAGATCTCAAAGTTACAAACTGACCTCAAGGATGCCAAAGCGATAGCCCTGACAACATTACGGGCTAATGGCGAACTAGGGGTAGTGATTAACTTTCTTGAAAAGAGTTTTGCATGCAAAGATCATGTTGCCTTAGGCCAACAAATATTTAAGGCGGTGCGTACATTTGGCTTATCTTGTGCGGTGCAATTAAGGGTTGATACGGAGGCCATCAATATTTGTGATCAAGCGTTTGATGGCCAAGCACAAGAGTTTCAGTTTTTGAGTCGCCTAAAAAATAAGGGGCGTGTGTTTGATTTTGGTGAACATACTATTATTAATTACCAACACGTCAGTTTGTTGGTACGCGATATGCCTGTTGATCAGCCTGAGCGACACGGTCGCGTCAAAGATAACCTAGCGGTGCTTCTTAATGGCGCAGAGGCCTGTCTTAATGCGATTGAATCCGGCACAAGGGCTGACCGTATTAAGTCTGAGTTTTTAGCTAATATGTCACACGAGTTACGCACCCCTATGCATGCTATTTTAAGTTTTTCCAACATGGGTCATTCGCGTCTGCATAAAGTTGAACTGGAGAAACTGGGTCATTATTTTGACCGGATTAGAACCAGTGGCAGTCGTTTACTCATGCTACTCAATGACATGCTAAACTTATCCAAGCTGGAATCTGGAAAAATGGAATTCCTCATGCAGCAGGGTGATCTTGTGGATATTATTCAGCGCGCCACTGAAGAATTAGAAACCCTTATTACTGACCGAGCGTTAAAGGTTATTGTAGAAGCGACAGATCTTGACACTGTGACTTACTTTGACGCAGAGAAAATGCTCCAAGTCATGATTAACCTCTTGTCTAATGCGATAAAATTTACCCCTAAGGGTAAGCAAATTACTATTTTTTTCGATCCTCATACAAGTGCGCAGCCCCAATCGCTTAAACGACAAACCAACCTATTGACCATTGTGGTTGATGATCAGGGCATCGGTATTCCAGAGGGTGAAGAAGGTGCTATTTTTGACAAGTTTATTCAGAGCAGTAAAACCAATACGGGTGCGGGAGGCACGGGCTTAGGCTTATCCATCGTCAAAGAGATCGTGCAAGCACATCATGGTTATGTAGCGGCTTCTGCGAATGCCCATGGTGGTGCCCGTTTTCGCCTTAGTTTACCTATAATTAGCCATCCCACGCCCCAAATTGATCCTAAGCCAAAAACTGAGGTGGACTTTTTCTAAATAACCCCCCTCAGCGTGATTGACACAAGGGCCGCAGCGCGGCTTAATAGTATCTTTAAAATCTCTCTTAACTATAGGTAATTAAAGTGATCGAAACCAATCAGCAATACGTGAACTGGTTCCGTCACTCTGCGCCTTACATTAACGCCCATCGTGACCGTACTTTTGTCATTTATTTACCCGGGGAAGCCCTAGCCCACGCCAATTTTTCCCATACTATTCATGACATTAATTTGCTTAATAGTTTGGGTGTGAAGTTGGTTTTAGTGCATGGTAGCCGGCCACAAATTCAACAAGCCTGCAGCCAAGCCTCGATAGAGAGTCAATTTCATAATGGTTTACGCATCACAGATTTGGATCAACTTAGCTTAGTTCAAGCAACCGTAGGTCGGCAGGCGATGCAACTTGAAGCACGTTTTTCGATGGGTTTAGCAAACTCACCCATGCAGGGCTCGCGGATTCGCACAACCCGTGGCAACTTTATTACTGCGCGCCCCATTGGCATCAAAAATGGGGTCGATTTTGCCTACACTGGTGAGGTTAGACGGGTTGACGCAGAAGCCATTGGTAAACAGCTCAATAATGGCAATCTTGTGCTCATTTCTTGCTTGGGCTACTCACCGACAGGGGAAACCTTTAATTTGGCTGCATCCCAAGTTGCTGGGCGTGTTGCTGCTAGCTTGCAGGCCGACAAACTGATTGTGTTTGGGGCTGACAAAGGCATTACTAACTCACGTGGTGAACAAGTCATTGAATTACTCACCCGCGCAGGTCACCGTCTTGTGCACCAACATCAAAGCAGTGGTGATAGTTGGACAGACTTATCCATGCATATTGATGTGCTATCCAAAGCGTGTGACGCTGGCGTCTCACGGGGTCACTTGTTGAGCTATCAAGAAGATGGTGCTCTTCTGACCGAACTCTTTAGTCGTGATGGTTCAGGTACAATGGTCATTAAAGAGAGCTATGAGCAAGTTCGTAACGCCTGTATTGACGATGTAGGCGGCATTTTGGAACTGATTCGGCCCTTGGAAGACGATGGTATTTTAGTCCGCCGTTCGCGGGAATTACTAGAGTCAGAAATTCATTACTTCAGCGTGATCGAGCGAGACGGTGCGATTATTGGATGCGCCGCTTTATACCCCTTCGATGATGCGCGCCAAGGAGAGCTGGCCTGCATGGCCATTGATACCAACTACCGTGGCGGTGACCGAGGCCAAGTGCTATTGCGCCACATTGAAAAGCAATCGAGTCACATGGGGCTACAAACTCTATTTGTATTGACGACGGCTTCCTCACACTGGTTTATAGAAAACGGTTTCGTGGCAGCAGACTTAGCCGAACTTCCAACTAGCAGGCAGTCGTTATACAATTTCCAACGCAGTTCAAAAGTCTTTAGCAAAGCTTTGCTTTAACTTTATTAACAACATTAATTTTAATAACATTAATTATAAGGCACTTACACCATGCCCATTTACCGTTCTAAAACCTCTACCTCCGGTCGTAACATGGCAGGTGCACGTGCATTATGGCGCGCCACAGGCATGACTGACTCTGATTTTCAAAAGCCTATTATTGCAGTGTGTAATTCTTTCACGCAGTTTGTGCCAGGCCATGTGCATTTGAAAGATATGGGGCAATTAGTTGCCCGAGAGATTGAAAAAGCCGGTGGTGTGGCAAAAGAGTTCAATACGATTGCCGTGGATGATGGCATTGCCATGGGACATGATGGCATGCTTTATTCATTGCCATCACGGGATATTATTGCGGACTCCGCAGAGTACATGGTAAATGCGCATTGTGCCGATGCTATGGTCTGTATTTCTAATTGTGACAAAATCACCCCAGGCATGTTCATGGCTGCAATGCGCCTCAATATACCCTGCGTATTTGTTTCTGGTGGCCCTATGGAAGCGGGTAAAACTAAACTTG
>DDCR01000186.1 GCA_002335115.1 Oceanospirillaceae bacterium UBA2001 | reverse complement strand
TCGGGACTAAGGTTGGCGCCGAAAGCAAAATAATACACCCGTTGATCACTGCAGGGTCTAATAATTCTGAGTAGCATTGCCCACTCAAACCCCAGTTTCCAAAAAATAATCCGTAACAAAATTAATCGCCTTTAATTGCAAGCCAACGCATAGTGACGGCTTTAGGGTGCTCAGCCTCTAACATCGTTTGCCCAGTACACATGTTTAGCCCATAAAAAAGGAGGTTATCAATGACCCCCTTTAAATGGCATCACAATTAGGCTGACTGATTAGACTTGATGAAAAATAAGGCCGCAAAGCCAATAGTGATGACCGTACTTATCCAATCCATTGCCGCACCGGGGGCAGCCCCAGAACCAAGGATTTGATACAACTGTAAGATACTAAATAGACCCGCAATCAACGCAGCAGATTTTGCAGCCGTTTTAAGCTGATCTGCATTAGTCCATTTAGGTAAACCATAGTTGATAATAGCCAAACCTGCCATGGCTGTGCCGCAGGCTTGAGCCAGGGCAACCAACTCAAAAGAGGGAGTCCAGTTATACTGAGTAAAAACCATTTCGGGAATGAAAACTAACTGTAAAGCCCACATGCCAGCAAAAGCCGCCTGCAGTCTAAAGATTAAAGATAAACTCATAATATTTCCTTTTATTATTAAAATATTTGCGCCCAGTGGCCATGGGCCACTAGCGATAAGCTAAAACATCGTGCTTAGGGCCATGCAGCCAGTCAAGCGCATTTGATTCTTCATTCATTTTGAAAACCAAGTCGTCCTAAATTGCCAGGCAACTGAAGCTCTCAATTTTTGTGTCACAATGATTACTCAACCAGCTTAATCATTTGTTGGCTGGCTAAAATTGCGCCTGCTTCTTGTCTTATCTTAATCATTTCAGGTTTATTCATAACCCCAGCCATATGCTCCATGGACGGTACTTCCATTACCACCCAGACTTTATTTTCATTACCTTCCTCATACCCATAAGCAAGAAGATTCATTTGGTTTTCTTGTCTGAAGCTTTCATTTTCAAGCATCAGTTTCTTCCAGTGAGCATAACCTAGGGACAATTCAACATTCATGATGGTTTTCATTTTAGCACTCTTCGTTTTTTGCACCGATTGGCACGTATGGTTAATCTAACTTCGGGTAAAGGCTTCGTCACTCATAATGGTGATGGTGGTGGTTTCTAGTAAAGCACCTGCGGCAGCTCGCTTTGCCTTTAAACCCTCATGGCCTCCAAAAGCCTTCATGGCTTCAGGTGAATCAAAGTCTATTAATACTATCATCTTGTTGTCATCGTCCTTTTCAGAACCTGCAAAGATTAACTTAGCGCCTAGGGCATTTAACTCAGACTCATTTTCAAAAAACATTTCTTTCCATGGTACGAAGCCACGAGCAAGATCTTGTGTAAGTTTAACAATCATTTTTTAATCCAACATTCGTTATATAAATTTTCAGGCGATCAGCAATGATCAACTCAATTAGTACTAATTTTTAATCCTAAACTTCACTATATCGCCCCATCTAATTTAAAAATAGTCCATTTTCTGTACCGCTAAAAGAATAAAAAGTAGCCCACTGCCTCACGGGTTAAAATTCTACACATGCACTAGCTGTGGCCTCAATAATAGACCAATCAATATCAAGCCCTAGACCTGCTTTTTTGGGCGCAGAAACGTGGCCATTAGAACCTAATTGGAAGTGATCAACACCTTGAATGAGAAAATCATCGATGGGAACGGGTACTTCAAAATAATGGCTGTTGGCATTGGCTAGGGCCAGGTGAAGATTGGCAGCCGTAGACAGTGAGCTACCCCAAGACTGAAGTTCGACATTGAGCTCAGCCTTCGCAGCCATGGCAAAAATAGCCATAGCCGGAGTGATGCCACCTGCCGTGGCAGCGTCAATGCGCAGGGCGCTCCAGCAATCAGCAGCAATGGCCTGTTGCAAATGGGCTAAATCTACCACACTATTACCTGCTGGGATAATAGGCACAGAAGTACTGCGCTTTAAGATACGATAACTTTCCCAATCGTGATCATCAAAAGGCGCCTCAAGCCAAATGAATTTTTGTCCTTCCATTACTGCCGCTACCCTAGCCGCCCCTTGGGCTTCATAATGACCTTCAGCGTCAAACATAAACTGACAACCTTGATCTTTGAAAACATGGTAAACATCACGCATCAGTGAAATATCAGCTTCGGCTATGGATTTATAGTGGAACTTAAAGATCGAGAAACCAGTTTGACGTAACCTGTTGATAAGCTTTATATACTGGGATGCTTTTTCCATCACTGGGATACTGGCGTAGGCACGGATACTATGTCGCTCACCGCCAAGCAGTTTATACAGTGGCAAGGCTTGTCGTTTTGCAGCAAGATCCCACATGGCAATGTCCAAGCCAGCAATTGCGGTGTTAGACACGCCAGGCCGACGTTGTTGCATCCAAGCCCATCGATCCTGCAGAGACTGTGGCTTCTGCTCAAGCAAGCCAATTAGCAGAGGCCGCATCGATTCCAGCACCGAATTATCAACGCCATGTTCAGTAAAAGTGCACACGCTACTGATGCCATCCTGCCCACTATCGTCTGTCAAACGCACGATAGTGTCTGTGTTTAGCACCTTGGGCATGGTGGGCGACCAGGAAAACTC
>DDCR01000056.1 GCA_002335115.1 Oceanospirillaceae bacterium UBA2001 | reverse complement strand
CCAGTAAATCCACATGGGGATATCGGTATGGATGACGTCATCAGCTCCTTTCACACTCACAGTTTTTGGAAGTTCTAACATTTCCCACAAACTCTTAGCCCATGGGCCCGCACCAATGACTACATATTCACAAGCCACTTTGCCTTGGTCAGTTTCAACGTGAGTCACACAGCCTTCGTTGCGAGTGAAACCAGTCACCGTGACGCCACTGATAATGCGAATATTTTCGCTCTCAACTTTGGACGCCAAACCATACATTGCTTTCGTATTATTGGCATAACCGCCTTTGTCTTCGTGTAATACAGAAGTAATGCCCTGCGCACGCCAGTCGTGAAAGATTCCTTTCATGTATTTAGTACAGTCAGCTTCGCCTTCAATAAAAGTAGAAGGGTAATCGATGGCTTTTTGCTGTTCGTAAATTGTGGCTACATCGGCATGCATTGATTCTGGACTAATTTGCATGTAACCCACGGGATGATAAGAATAAGTTTCCATATCAGATTCCCAGACTTCTACTGAATGGGCCATCAATTCTCGCATTGCGGGTTGGAAATAATTATTTCGTACCACTCCACACGCGATGCCTGTCGCTCCAGCAGCAATACCATTTTTATCAAGAATAATAATATCCCGACCGTCACCTTTACCATTTGCCTTGAGTTCTAGAGCAAGGTGATAAGCTGTACTTAAACCATGGATACCTGCGCCTACAATGACGTAGGGAGAAGAAGAAGGAAAGGCCATAAGAATTCCTGTTTAGTTATGTTTATTAATCTCTTATGAATCATAATGCGCTTTCAGTTCTAAATAAAAACCACTTAAGACGACTTTTAATGAGACAAAACCGACAATAAAGGCTATTCTAACCAAAATTTAGTGATAAGCCTTTAGTTTTCATCGGATCTACTATGCAACGATTTGGATTTTTGTTAATACCTGGTTTTTCAATGCTGTCATTAGCCGCGGCAGTTGAACCTTTGCGCATGGCGAATGCGCAGGCGGAGGAAGAACTTTTTCAATGGGACTTTTTAAGTTGGGGCAACACATCGGTCAATGCTAGTAATAATATGGTTACTGCACCGACCATTGATGTGGATCAAGTTAAAATGCTTGATGTCTTATTAGTGGTTGCTGGCATAAATGTAGCCACTTATGGTGATGATGTTTTTTTTGCCTGGTTACGACAAGCCTCCCGTCAAGTTGATTTGCTGGGCTCTACATCGACAGGCGCTTTGTTGTTAGCCAAAGCAAAGCTTCTGCGCCATAAAACGTGCACCATTCACTGGGAATATGTGGACAGCTTTCGAGAGCAGTTTCCTGATGTATGGATGAGTGGTGAATTGTATGAATTTGATGGCAGCCTATTTACCTGTTCTGGCGGTTCTGCAGGTTTGGATATGATGTTGCAAATTATTGCAGACCAACATGGTTATGAACTTGCACTATTAGTTGCAGAGCAATATATGCACCCACACATAAGACCCCCTCACCAAGACCAGCGGATGCGATTGCAATCGCGTTTAAACATCAATAACCCACGCCTGATTAAAGCCCTTGATATCATGCGTCAAAACCTAGAAGCACCCCTGACCTGTCAAGAATTGGCAGACGCTTCTAATATGTCTGCGCGACAGATGGAACGCTTGTTTAAACAGTACTTGCATCAAAGCCCTGGTCAGTATTATTTGCATTTGAGGTTAGAAAAAACCCAGCAACTATTACGCCAATCGAGCTTGTCGGTATTGCAGGTTGCCACAGCGTGTGGCTTTAGCTCTACGTCCTACTTAGCGCGTTGCTATCAAAAAAAGTATGCCTGTTCTCCCCGCCAAGAAAGGGCGCGCAATAGTAATCGTTAAAACCTCTTTTTGTGCTGTGTTATGGGGCATTTCTAACTAGTTTTAAGGCCATGAAAGCCGTATAATTACGATCGTTAAATCCGCCTAACTTTTGATTTTAACTGTTTAATTTATTTCATAGGAGTTCCATTGCTCATGTTTGAGTCGCTGCGCGCTGTGCCTGCTGATCCGATCCTTAATTTGTCGATTCTTTACCGCCAAGATACAAACCCTAACAAAGTTGATTTAGGGGTTGGTATGTATAAAGATGAGGCGGGTCATACGGCGATCATGGAAGCGGTATCGCGAGCCCAAGAACTTATTTTAGTAGAAGAAGATACCAAAGCCTATGTGAGTATGGCGGGCTCAAAACGGTATTGTGATTTATTAGCCCAAACGACTCTAGGTGCTGATCACACAGTGTTAACCAACAATCGTTTTGCGGTAGCACAAACGCCAGGTGGCAGCGGGGCTTTGCGAGTATTGGCTGAGTTCATCAATGCAGCTAAACCAGGCGCTACGGTTTGGGCAGGCAACCCGACGTGGGCCAACCATAGTCCAATTATGCAAAGCGCAGGACTTGAAATTAAACAGTACCCTTATTACGACAAGGATACAAAAGCGGTCGATTTTGCTGGTATGTTGGCCACACTAAAAGCCGAAACGAAAGCCGGTGATGTGGTTTTGCTGCATGCTTGTTGTCACAACCCTTCAGGTGCTGACTTAAACTTAGAACAATGGCAGGCTACAGCAGACGTAATCAAAGCAAAAGGTCTGCTGCCATATGTGGATATTGCGTATCAAGGTCTGGGTGAAGGTATGGATGAAGACGCAGCAGGGCTGCGCTTAATGGCTAATACTGTGCCCGAAATGGTTATTGCTAGTTCTTGTTCTAAGAATTTTGGGTTGTACAGGGAACGCACAGGAACGGCCATCATTATTTCCACTACTGAAGCGCAGGCCCATCTAGCCCAGAGCCAAATGAACGGTCTTATTCGGGCCAACTATTCAATGCCACCCTCCCACGGTGCGCTAGTGGTGGAAACAATTTTAGCTGATCCAAAACTCAAGCAAATGTGGCGTGATGAGTTAAAAACCATGCGAAAAAGAATTAAACACCTGCGTAGTCAGTTAGTTGATGCCATTAAAGCAGAGGGAGTGGAACAAGACTTTAGCTTTATCGAACGTCAACACGGTATGTTTTCCTTTTTGGGTATTAATGCAGCCCAAGTTGATCAACTAGTTAACGAGCACAGCGTGTATTTAGTAGGGTCAAGCCGTATTAACCTCGCGGGTCTTAACCAGCGCAATATTGCCTATGTGGCTAAAGCGATTGCAGCAGTTCTGTAGCATTACAATTTAGCCTGTCTCGTTTGACGAAGTTGTAATAACCTTTGGTACTGGTACTGGTACTGGTATTGATTTTGCATTCACAGCAATCTGGAAAGTCGCATAAGGAAAGTCCTGTAAAGAAAGTCCCGTAAAGAAAGTTCGATAATAAAAGTCGCATCCATATGGGGCAGGTTGTCATATGGACTCCGGTAACCATGGAACATTTCCAGTTATGAGCCAATCTTATGAAACATTTGGTAAACCCCAAAGTAAAGGTATTTTATTTGCTCACGCTAACGGTTTTCCACCCAATACCTACACTGAATTATTGACTTATTTGGGTCAAGAGCACCGAATTTTAGCGCCTCATTTACGGCCATTGTGGCAAGACCTGAAAGAATTCCAAAGCCATGCGATCAATCGTGCGGTGTGGCCAATGATGGCGCATGATCTCAATGACTTTATAGAACAGCATCACTTGTCACCAGTGGTCTGCGTAGGCCATTCTATGGGGGCCAACGTGAGTATCTTGGCGGCCCAACTCAAACCTCATTTATACCGCCAGTTAATTCTGATAGAACCTGTTTTTTTACGTCAAACGATTGCGCACCTTCTTCGGTTTAGTCCTCAGGTGTTAATTAATAAAGCTCCCATTGTTGCAAAAGCTTTAGGACGCCCTGATCGTTGGGATAATACTCAACAAGCATTTGATTTTCACCGTTCCAAACGTGTATTTACTAGATTAAGCGATAATGTTTTGTGGCACTATATCAAGGCTGCTGTCATACCCGATGGAGATTCAGTCGTGCTCTTGTACAGTAAATACTGGGAAGCTTTAATGTATGGCAGTGTGCCTAATATTTGGCCTTACTTAAAGCGCAGTCAAGTACCCATATCGGTATTACGAGGGGAGTTTTCAGATACAGTAGATAAGCGCGCATGGCAACGTTGGCTGGGGCTAAGTCCTGTTGCTGGAATGCCTGAGCACAAACGTGCTGTTAACTTTTTAGATGCTGGGCATCTATTACCCCTAGAGCAAGCTAAACAAGTCGCAAGTCATATTAAACAGTGTATGCTTTAATGATCAAATTGACCCTAAGCTAAAGGATTCTGCATGGCAGGAGTAAGTTTACTGGCACTATTGGATGACATTGCCACTTTGTTAGACGACGTTGCGGTACTTTCTAAGGTAGCTGCTAAAAATACTGCAGGCCTGCTTGCAGATGACCTAGCAGTTAATGCGCAACAGGTTTCTGGGGTGAGGCCTGAACGTGAATTGCCCGTTGTGTGGGCAGTAACTAAAGGATCATTCTTGAATAAGCTGATACTGGTGCCTGCGGCCTTACTGATGAGTTTGTATGCGCCTTGGCTAATGACACCTGTGTTAATGCTAGGAGGTACTTATTTGTGTTTTGAAGGGGCTGAAAAAATACATAGATGGTTCCTTCGCAAACCCACTGCCTCTTCACCACAATCACGCTTACAGCACCTTAGTTTGTCTAAGGATGATTTATTACACTTAGAAAAAGACAAAATTAGAGGTGCAATTCGCACAGATTTTATTCTTTCAGCAGAAATTGTAGTCATTATTTTAGATTCAGTTTCGCACACTAGTTTTACTAACCAAGTGGTTGTGGTTGCGAGTTTAGCCATATTTTTTACGCTTGCTGTGTATGGCCTTGTGGCTGCAATTATTAAGATGGATGATTTAGGCCTTTACTTAGTAGCAGCAGAAAAAGTGGGAAACAAAGGACCGATGAGTGGCTTTCTAGGCCGCAGTTTAGTTAACGCAGCAGCGCCACTGATGCGTACCTTATCTGTGCTAGGAACGATTGCTATGTTTCTGGTTGGCGGTGGTATTTTGGTTCATGGTTGGCCTTGGCTATATCAGTGGCTTGAACAGTTAAGCAGTCTCTGGTCGATACTGGCTGAAATGGGCGTAGGTGTGATAACTGGCAGTGCAGTGCTGGGCTTAATTATGTTGCTAAGAAAATTGCGCGCTCCAAGCTAAAGAGCGCTTTTAAGGCTCTAGCTTGTTGTTCAACACCCTCGGTACAAACTACCATTGCAGCGGCAAAGTAGGCCTCTAAAAGGGCATATATCGCTTTATCTACTGGGCCATAATGGTTGATATATGACTGCCTAAAACTCCTATGCCAGTTGATATCTGTGTAGGCTTTCATGTCCAGATGCTGCCAATCAATAGTAAAATCAAGCTGTTTCTCTTTATGACCTTCTATGCCGGTAACTTGTACATGCCCCCGACGCATGGCGGGTAATTCTCCCGTACTATAAGATTCATATTTGGCTAAATCAAATAGGGGGTGACCAGCGCTGATACCAGCGACAGAGACGGGATCAATTAGCACCAGTTGTGTGGGCCATTGCGTTAGTGAAGAGAACTTTGGTAGTAATATGTTTTCTAAAAATAAATCCCCATGGAGTCTGACCTGAGGTTGATTTTTAATGACCTGTAATAGTTTAGTTTGCTCTGTAAGACGCTTAATGTTGTCAGTGAATGCATCACAATGTTGGCCATTGATGGTCAGAGGGTGGGCTAATATATCTTTTAAATTAGCCAACGTGGCTATGGTTTGAGCTGCTTTTTTTAAGGTATCTAAAATGTTATCAGACAGGGTGAAGGTGGCATTAGCGGGGGTGTGTAACTGCCCAAACACGCGTTTGCCTAGATGCGCTTGAAATTGGTCTGCTTGCTGCTGATTAAATAATCTTGCTCTTGCCAGTTGGCCTAAGTCCACACATTCTTTTTGATAGGCCATATCATATCCTGGGGCAGGTTCTTCCCAAGATGCAATGAGTCGAGGAAATAAGTCCAGCAAATGAGGCTCTAAATCCTGCAAATATTGGGCTTCAGCTCGAAGATTATCCATCCCCCAAGGGCCAGCGGATTGGTGTCCCTTTGATTGCTTGCGCACTCGTTGAGAGCCATCTGCCATGCGAATAATTTCTGTGCGATCCCAGTAACCATCTCTTAAAAGAGCGTCTACTGCAGCAAGATGTGGACGTGTGCTTGTAGCCATGGTTGATCTCAGTGATTGATTTCAATGGTTGAACTGTAACTCACTTAAATTTTTATAAAGCGGTGAACTTATGATTAAGTCGGCATGCTTGCCCTGAGCCTCCAATTTTCCCTCATTAAAGACCAAAATGCGATCAGCATGCATAATGGTGGCTAATCGATGGGCAATAATGAGAGTAGTGCGGCCTTGCATCAAAGTCTGGAGTGCTGCTTGGACCTGATGTTCGCTGTTTGCGTCTAAAGCGCTGGTGGCCTCATCCAATAGTAATATAGAAGGGTTCTTGAGCATTGCGCGAGCAATGGCAATACGCTGCCTCTGCCCACCCGACAAACGAACCCCTTGTTCGCCTAAATAGCTATTGTATGACTCTGGCAAGCGCTCTATAAAATCACTCGCATAAGCTTTTTGAGCGGCTTGCTTCACTTGTTCATGAGTCGCAGTAGGATCACCATAACGTATATTATGAGCAACGTCTGCACTGAACAACGTGGGTTGCTGCGGTACTAGACCTAAATGGTTGCGTAAATCTTGTGGCTTAAATTGTTTGATATTATGACTGGCCACCTTAATTGTGCCATTCTTGGGGTCGTAGAAGCGTTGTAATAACTCAAATAGGGTGCTCTTGCCGGCCCCAGAAGGTCCGACGATAGCCACAGTTTCACCTGCGGCCACGTTAAATGAGATATTGTCTAAGGCGATTTCGTCAGGTCTTGACGGGTAGCTGAAACTCACTTTTTCAAAGCTCAAGGCTAAGGCTCCAGCATTTAATTGATGAGGGTTTTTAGGGGCCTGAATATCTGCTTCTTCAGCGAGCAATTCGAGTAATCGTTCAGTTGCACCTGCAGCCCGTTGCAGCTCTCCATAAACTTCAGAAATGGTGGCTACTGCCATGGCGACCATGAGTGCATAAAAAACAAAGGCAGCCAGTTCACCAGAACTGATATGGCCATTGGCAACGTCTTGGGCACCGACCCAGATCATACTTGAAAGGCCTGTAAATACTAATATCATGGCCACTACGATTAAAATTGAGCGCTGTAAAATACGTTTTTTGGCAACATTAAAGGCTTTTTCTACTTCTTGGCCAAAGGCCTTGGTTTCTTCTTTCTCACGAGTAAAACTTTGAACAACCTTTATGTTTTGTACAATTTCGCCTGCATAAGTGCCAATGTCAGCCACTCTGTCTTGGCTTAACCGAGATAACTTGCGCACCCTTCTGCCGTAAAGCATCATCGGAAAGATGACCAATGGCACGCTGGCCAATACAATTAGGGCTAATTTAGGATTAGTAATAAGCATCATCACTAATCCACCCGCAAAAGTTAGGACATTGCGCAGGGCCATAGAAATGGAAGAACCGATAATCGACTGCAGTAACGTTGTATCAGTGGTGAGTCGGGCATTAATCTCACCACTTCGGTTCATCTCAAAATAATAGGGATCTAAGGTTAATAAATGGTTAAACACTGCCAAACGTACATCGTTGCTGACCCGTTCCCCTAACCAAGACACCAAATAAAAGCGCGTAAAAGAGCCCATGGCCATGAGTAAAGTAATTACTGCCAAAACTAGCATTGCGTGGTTTAACTGGCTGGGATCTGCAGAGTCGAAGCCTTGGTCTATGAGCAAACGAATGCCTTGCCCCAGAGCAAGAGAGACGGCAGCTGTGATAATCAGGGCTAAGGCAGCGCCTATGACCCTACTTTTGTAAGGTGCAATAAAAGGCAACAATCTAAACAATAGGCGCAAGTCTTGCTTGTTGTTTGGTGTTTGAGACGTTTGATCAGAAGCCATGGTGTGCTCAAAATATTGCGTAAAGCTTGTATGTGTGGGCAGACTTGTAATTTACAATTGGGTGACGTCATTAGTTAACTGCGAACATTCAAGGTGCTGGGTTAATAAGACAAGCTTGTTAGCCTAAAAGCTAACATCTTAAAAGCTANNTTAAATAGCTCATCTTGATGAGTAAGCAGGTCTATAAAAATAGCTTGTCTGCAATTCATTCTCTAAATCATCCTCATTTTCCTCTTGCTGGCATATTAAGCCCAAGCTTGTATAGGCTATACTTGCCTATCGTCATCTTTAGCTATTGAGTATTAATGAACATTTCTTTATGGAGTATAAGTNNGTTTGCAAAATCGCGTTGGTTTGCTTCAGCTTATGACTTTCGCCATGCCATTTAGTTTTGGAGTGTGGATGGCTTTATTCAACAATTTCGCCATAGAACAAGGTGGCTTGAATGGTGCCCACATTGGGGTATTGCAATCTTGGCGGGAAGTGCCTGGCTTTTTAGCGTTTGGTGTGGTTTTTCTACTTATTGTGATCGCTGAGCAGCGCTTAGCAATATTGTCACTAGCCATGTTGGGTGCAGGCACAGCTCTAACAGGATGGTTGCCTAATTTTAATGGACTTCTGATTACCACCATGCTCATGTCAGTTGGCTTTCAT
>DDCR01000011.1 GCA_002335115.1 Oceanospirillaceae bacterium UBA2001 | reverse complement strand
TGTTTAGAACAAAGGTTAAAAAATAAGCGATCACGATGACTCTTTATTTGTAAACGGTCATTCGAGCACGTCCTAGTTTAAATATTTTTCTGATATAAAGTAGCTTCCAGAAACTTACCAACTGGACAGCGTATGAAAGCTCAAGTTAAAAAACCTCAAGTGCATCGAACACCCAAGCAATGGCACCAATTAGTAAGCGCCTTTGACCCAAATAAGCAAACCATTCATGCCTACTGCAAGAACAACAATATTGGCACCTCAAGCTTTTATAAATGGAAAGCGACATTAGGTGCGCCCGAATCGACAGAAAAAGAAGACATACCCGCTTTTGTTCCCATTCAAACTCATGTGTCATCAAATACATCGCAAGCACCTGCTTGGGACCTTGAACTTGAATTAGGGAGTGGCATAACTTTACGCCTTAGCAAGTCATGATGGCATTAACGGGCGAATATAAAATTTGGCTTTGTACGCAAGACACGGATATGCGTAAATCGTATGCAGGTTTGGTGGCACTGGTTAAAACCGTGATGAAACAAAATCCAGTGACCGGAGATTGGTTTGTATTTGTTAATCGTCGTCGAACCATGATGAAGGTGCTTTATTTTGCGCCAGGAGGTTACTGCATCTGGAGTAAACAACTTGAGCAAGGTACGTTTGCACGATTTTCCAGTCATCAAATGAGTATGGGGGAATGGTTATTATTAATCGAAGGTATTGATATAAAACAGTTCACCAAGCGTCGTCGATTTGAACTTAAAAAGACATTAAATAATCGCCATTAAAGCCAATAAAAGCCATGCTAATGACGCTATTTTGGTATAATCAGCACATGGATTATTTAGCAAAAGCCGCAACATTAAGCCACCAAGATGTGGCCGATATTCTTGAAAAGAAAGATCAGTTTGCCGTGCAACTTCAAGCCTTACAAAGTCAGCTTGATTGGTTTAAACAGCAAATTTTTGGACAAAAGTCTGAACGTCATATTGAGAATAACCCTACCCAACTTTCACTACTTGGCCCAAAAGTTTCATCACCTCCTGAGCAAGAAACAGAAGAGATCACCTATAAGCGCAGGAAAGGCCCCAAAAATCATGACGACAGCGTGAATGATAAAGGTTTACGCTTCGATGAAACGGTGCCCGTAAAAGAAATAAGAATGGCTGCGCCTGAGCTTCAAGGCGAAGATAAAGAACATTATGTCGTTATAGATGAAAAAATCACCTGCCGTTTAGCACAACGTCCTGCTAGCTATGTTGTTTTGAAATACATTCAGCCTGTCGTTAAAAGCAAAGTAACGCAGCATATTAATACCCACAGCGCACCGACCGGTTTATTTGATAAAAGCATGGCTGACGTGAGTTTTATTGCAGGCATGTTACTTGATAAATTTCTCTACCATCAACCACTTTACAGGCAGCATCAAAAGTTAAAGCTCAATGGCATTACCTTAGCCAGATCAACACTCACAAACTTAACGCATCGTAGTATTGATCTACTGGAGCCTATTTTTGATGCACAGTGGGATAGTTGCTTGCAAAGTAAAGTGCTCGCCATGGATGAAACGCCGGTGAAGGCAGGGCCAAATAAAAATAAAAAAGGCAAAATGAAACAAGCATATTACTGGCCTGTATTAGGCGATCAGGATGAAATCTGTTTTGCCTTTGCCCCCTCACGGGGTAAAACAGTCGTACAGGAATTACTTGAAGGTTTTAACGGCACCTTATTGACGGATGGGTATGGCGTTTATGAACGCTATGCCGTGCAAGAAGAAATTGAGCACGCCCAATGCTGGGTTCACGGGCGTCGTTATTTTGTCAAAGCAGAAGCGTATGAACCTGCTGCCAGCGACGGTCTTGATATTATTGGTAAGCTTTACGACATTGAAAAGCAAATCAAAGAACAAGCGCTCAACGGTAATGAAAAACTGACTTATCGACAAACTCACAGCGTAGAAGTTGTAGATGAATTTTTTGATTGGTGTAAAGCGCAATGCCAAAGAGAAGATTTACTGCCTAAAGAAAAAATGACCCAAGCGTTGAATTACATGCTTAATCGGCAAGCCTCATTGCGCGTATTTTTAACAAACCCTGGCGTTGCAATGGATACCAATGCATTAGAACGAGGTCTTCGCGTTATTCCAATGGGAAAAAAGAATTGGATGTTTTGTTGGACAGAAGTGGGCGCTAAATATGTCGGCATTATTCAAAGCCTGCTCGTAACGTGCAAAATGCATGGTATTAATCCTTATGTTTATTTAGTGGATGTGCTTCAACGTGTGGCAACACACCCAGCTAAACAAGTTCATGAGCTTACGCCGAGACTTTGGAAAGAGAAGTTTGCAGGTAATCCTTTGACATCAGACTTAGATGGGTAGGGTCAATAGCTTTCTAGAATGACCGTTGGCTTATAGAAATAAGCATTTTTCCGGTTTCTAACAATTAGTTTTAATGCCTGCTCCATTAGGTTGTTATCAATCTTGGCACCTTCTATTTTGCAGAAGAGAATCAACCGCTCAAAGTGGCGGTTAAAATAAGCGATGGCTTTACCGAGGCTACTATTTTCTTCAACAGTGTTGTCTGTAAAATGCTTTATGCCCCAGGCTCGAATTTCATTCATGACAGGTAGGGAATTTTCTTGATGATATTTCAGGCGCTTAGCAGGACTCATCGCCTGACCAATGGTTTCGTCTTCAAACTGCCAAATTTGTTTATAGCACTGCAACACCCATTCGACCTCATCGGGAAATTGATGAATGACATCCACAAACTGACGGCGTGAGTGTGAATTACAGGCAGCATGAAGTGCCGGCATACCGGTGGGATTGTTACTGGGCAAGGCATCGCTCATTAAAATAGGCGGTGATTTATCCGGTTTACGTTTTTTAAGTATTTCATCAATAAACTCACCGGCATGGCCAATATTAGTTTGAAACAACACAATGTTCTGTTGTTCATTCTGCTGTTCAATGCTGGCAATAATCCCGGAAGCATATAAGCCTGTGCGGGTTTGCAGTTTATTGCTATTGCGTTTTTTCTTTTGAATCGTTTCCTGTTCGATAATGCGATGCGTGGTGTCATCCAGATAAAAATGGTGTGCATCGGCGGCGATGACCAACAGTTGCTTAAAAATCGGGTAAAGATCATTACTCAGGTATTCACATTGATCAAATATCGTTGATGCCGTAATCGATAACCCTAAAATATCCTGCAAGCTTTCTTGACGATAAAAAGGCGCACCGGCAAAGTATTTTTGGAGCGCCATGAGTGATCGGGCAGAGTAAGCGTATTTCTGTCCGACTTCGCCGTCTGCTAACACATCATCCGGTAAGCTCGCCGTGAAGAACTGGCCACAAGCATTGCAGCGCAAACGCTCACTAAGATGTAATTCAGAGCAGAAGGGGGAATGGCCACTGACTCGAAGCAGTTGTGCGGGTTCATATTTATATAGCTTTCCGCTCAAACAAGCTGGACAAGACTGCCCCTTATAAAAGCCTTCCAGTGCATGATGAACTTTTGTTGGTTCGGGGGCTTTTTTGTCTTTAGGCTTTCGCGTACGTTTGATCTTTGTATCGGGTTTAGCGGTGCTACCCTCCGCTAATAAATGGGTTAGTTTTTCAGACGATTGCACGATACCCAGCAGTTTACATAATTTATGGGTGGTGATGTCTTTATTCGATAAACGCTCTTGCATGGTGGCGAGTGTCAGTACAGCATTGAGCAATAACTTAAGATCTTCGGTGCTCAAAGATAAGTCATTATCAATGGCCTCTTGTACTCTGGTTATAAGGGCATCTAAAGCTTCTGCACTTAACTCGGATACAGGAATTTCGTTTTTGTGTTTCGTCATATCAATACAGTTCAAGGTGTCGTCATGTTTGGGTGAGAAGAGAGTATATCACTGGTTTTTTAGGGCGTTTTTTTGGCCTTGTGCGCAGATTTAAGCGCTTTTATTTTTAACCTGCGGGGGCACCCTTCGCGATAGATTTATATTTTAGCTGTGGCGCGATAACGTGATTCAAGCCCACGTCTGGGCTCGCTTCGGCCTGTGCACGAAAATCAACAAAAACCAGGTAAAACCCTGTCAAGCTTTTTTAGTTATTTTTTAGCCCTGAAATCTGCATTTTTTGTATTATTTAATAGCTGTCGCAAGGTTTTTGCCATCACGGCATTCAAAGGCCTCTGAGCCTTAGGCCAGTGGATGAACTGACCTTTTGATAAGCGTTTCGTCATCAGCCAATAGCCATTGTGCTCGTAGGCGAGCAAGCGAATCATGGTTTTTGAGCGGTTAACGAATACAAAAAGTGAACCATCTTGAGGGTTGAGTTTATATTGTTGTCGACAAAGCGCGCCAAAACCATCAATGCCTTTACGGAAATCTTGCGGTTCAGTCGCCAGCCATATTTTGCTTTGCGCAGTTAAATGAATCATGACGTAACAGCGCCAGACGCTAAGCAGAACAACTGCGTTAAAACACTCTGCTCAAGTGATTTTTCATTGAAACTCAAGCGTACACCGTTAGGGAATTCACAAAGAACAGCGCTTTCTACTTGAGGTTGACTGATACTTAATTGATCAGGCGCAATTGAAATAAACGATTGGCAATTGGGTGACTCTTTAGGTGTATTGTATGCTTTGCACCATCGGTTGTAGGCAGCACTGCTGAGATTTAAGGCTTCCCTGATCGCAATGGCTTTATGGTGTGGTTGAAGTGCGGCAACTTGTTCTTGTAAGTACTTGGGTGTGGTTTCACGGTTTGAGTGGCGTGTTTCACGCCATTGCTTGAAATTGGCCGTGACTGTTTCAAGTGAATAGTGCTGGTTCATGGTGACCTCCTTGATTTGATGGAGGACATTTAAACAGCTTATTTTTTAATAGTTGAGCTATGCTGCCGTAAGCTCACTGTCTAGTGGGTCGAGCATGATGTTAGCGAGTAACGGCGATAGAGGCCCGCCTTGCGGAACGCCTTCTCGACTTTCACTATAGAGCTGGTTATCGATAACCCCAGCTCGGATGTAACGCTTAATCAATTTAAGAAGTCGCTTATCCTTCACTTTGTAGCCAAGGAGCGTCATGAGTAAATCGTGGTTAACTCGATCAAAGAACTTGGACAGGTCAACATCTACAGCAAAACGGCGTCCCGTTTTAATGATGCTTTGAACCTGCTTCACTGCTTGTTGCCCATTTCGATTTGGACGAAACCCGAAACTATTGTCCGAGAAATCGGGGTCGAAAATAGGCGTAAGCACTTGGGCAATTGCTTGCTGAATCACGCGGTCTGTGACGATTGGAATCCCCAGTTGGCGTTTACCACCATCGGGTTTATCAATTTCAACACGTCTGACCGGGAAAGGGTAGTATTGACCTGTTTCCAGTTCCTTTATCACCTCTTTCCATTCGCCTGATCTTACCCAAGCGGGGAAGTCATCAATGGTCATGCCATCTATGCCAGCGGCCCCTTTATTGGCTCGAACGCGTTTCCATGCGGCCTGAAGATTCTCTGGCTGCAATACTTGTTCGAATAGATATTCGCTAAAGACTGGCTTCATGAAAGCACGCTGAGACACGTCATCACCGGACGGTGTTCGTGTGTTCAAGTCTGTCATGGCTCCTCCTTTTTCAACTAAATGTTCAGGCCTTCACCGTGTCCCAGCCATTACGCTGGGCATTTGACTACTATGCCATCTGCTGACTTCTGCTTAATCACCTACAAGGTTACCCCTGCTGGCGCTATCGGTTTTCATCTTGTTCGCTCTCTTTGGTTGATGAGTTCCAAAGAGCCAAGGTACTTCTATACCAGAACCTTACTGGTTATCGTCCGATCGCTCGTTAAGCAGATCTCCCCAGATAAGNNCTGCATCATTTACGGTGGCCGTTAGATCACATGGCTTCGTCGTCTTGTGCCAACTCGCCTCCAGCCTACGCCTCATATGATGTTCTTGTTCATCAGCTCGCAGTTTTGCGTCCGGCTTCCTCCAGACCAAACCTCGCGGTTTAGCCCTTGCCATTCGCTAGTAGTTATCATCTAATAACGATATTAATCGCTAAGGATGGTGACCTTCCTACAGAGGACTTTCACCTCATTAGTTCATGCCCATGCTGGGCGTACACAAGGCCTTCAAACGGATTCCGTAATATTGGCACCTTTGCTGCAAAAATACGCAGCAAAACCGCCAA
>DDCR01000039.1 GCA_002335115.1 Oceanospirillaceae bacterium UBA2001 | reverse complement strand
GATGTGTCTTTTGAAGCTTGTGCAGGAGAAGTTGTAGGGTTTGCTGGACTGGTGGGTGCAGGGCGCACTGAGCTAGGCAAAGCCATCTATGGGGCAAACCCAGCCATAGCCGGCAGTATTAAAATTGATGGAAAAGAAGCCCTGCTCCAGACGCCTAGTGATGGTATCAAGCATGGCATTGGATATGTCACTGAAGATAGGAAGTTTGAAGGTCTAATTCAGGCGCACAGTATTAAACACAACATGTCTTTAACCGGGCTTCCCCAATTCACAAGTAAATTGGGGAAGATCAATCAAGATAGTGAGAGCGCGGCTGTTGCCAAGTACATCGACGCTTTCTCTATTAAGGCCGATGGTATCGACGCTACAATCTCTCAGCTATCGGGGGGCAATCAGCAAAAAGTTTCTATTGGCAAATCTCTTGTGCCTGCACCAAAGATTCTGATACTTGATGAACCAACCCGTGGTGTTGATGTAGGTGCAAAAAGAGAAATTTATACACTGATCAATGAGTTAAAAGCACAAGGGCTTTGTATCTTGCTAATGTCGTCCGATATGCCCGAACTGCTGGGGATTTCTGATCGTATCTTGGTCATGTCTAACGGCTTACTCACGGGTGTATTTAATCGTGAAGAAGCTAACCAGGAAGTGATCATGCATTGCACTCTTGCTGGTTTTAATGAAGGAAATCCAGAATGAATATCAAGCAATTTACGATCGAAAACATACCTTTTATTGGTTTACTACTGCTAATGGTTTTGGTTGCCATGATCAACGAAAACTTCCTTACAGTTGATAACTTATTAAACATTTTTAGGCAGACTTCAATCAATGCCATCATCGCTATGGGCATGACGTTTGTTATTCTTACCGCAGGTATTGATCTGTCTTCTGGCTCTATATTGGCTTTTGCTGGAGCTGTATGTGCAACTTTAATAGCAGCTGATGTGCCATTGATTATCGCATTGCCAGGCACCTTAGTTCTGGGTGCTGCTTTAGGGGCAGCAAGTGGGTCAATTATTGCTTATTTTGGTGTACAAGCTTTTATAGCTACGCTTGTGGCGATGACTATGGTGCGCGGTGGTGTGCTGGTATTTACTGGAGGCCGACCCATATCCACTGGCAATTACGATGTGGCTAATACCTTTTATGAAGTCGGTGGTGGCTATATTGGTGGAATTCCTATCCCCGTTATTATTACCGGTGTTGTCTTTTTACTCTGTTGGTATGTCCTCAACCACACAAGGTTAGGTCGATATACTTATGCAATTGGAGGCAACGAGCAAGCTACCAAACTGGCTGGAATAAATGTTGCACGAGTCAAAGTCGCTGTATACGCCATCAGTGGTGCCCTAGCGGCGCTTGCAGGTATCATTCTTACTGCCCGCCTAGAATCAGCACAGCCCACCGCTGGGCTTGGCTATGAACTTGATGCCATTGCTGCCGTGGTACTGGGTGGCACGAGCCTAACAGGCGGCCGTGGCCGTATTATTGGCACACTTATAGGGGCGTTAATTATAGGTGTACTTAACAATGCACTAAATATTTTGGATGTCTCTTCATATTACCAGATGATTGCTAAGGGTTCCGTAATCCTTTTGGCAGTTGTTCTCGATGGTCGAAGCAAAGCTTCGACCTAATTTAACCCAAGAAGGAAAACTACGATGAAAAAACTACGCAATATAGCTACCGTTATGGCAATTTCTGTTGGCCTTTCCGGACCAGCACTTGCTGAAGGTACTATAGGACTGGTCCTATCAACTCTCAACAACCCATTCTTTGTGACTTTAAAAGAGGGCGCCGAAGCTAAGGCAAAAGACCTTGGCTATAAGCTTTTGGTGCTCGACAGTCAGAATGACCCAGCAAAGGAACTGGCCAATGTTGAAGACCTTTTGAGCAAAAAGATCTCACTGATGTTAATCAACCCAACAGATTCTGATGCAGTGGTTAGCGCAATTCGCGCAGCAAATCGTGCAGAAGTGCCCGTTGTAACATTGGATCGCGGTGCGACTGGCGGCAATGTAATGTCTCATGTTGCTTCTGACAATGTTCAGGGTGGAATGATGGCTGGTGAATTAATAGTTAAGACCCTAGGAGGTTCAGGTAAAGTTGTGGAGCTGCAAGGAGTTGCAGGTACCTCAGCCGCACGTGACCGTGGTGAAGGCTTCAACAATGCAGTTGATGCAGCCTCAGGTATTATTGTGGTGGCAAGTCAGGTGGCTGACTTTGACCGTACTAAGGGCTTGAACGTGATGGAAAATATTCTTCAAGCACAATCAGACATCGATGCTGTGTTTGCGCATAACGACGAAATGGCTCTGGGTGCAATCAAAGCTATCGAATCATCAAATCGCAATATTATAGTAGTTGGTTTTGATGGCACTGGAGATGCGGTAACAGCAGTTAAAAGTGGTGCGATGCTAGCAACAGTTGCTCAGCAAGCAGCACGAATCGGTTCAATCGGTGTAGAGACTGCAGATGCTATTCTTAAAGGCAAATCAGTAGCTAAATACTCGCCAGTGCCACTGCAATTGATTACTAAGTAATTAAGCAAGTTACTAAGATTCAGAATGGCCAATAAATGGTCGTTCTGAATAATTGTTAGTGCAGGCTTGTTTAAGCCTGCTTTATACTTACCTTTTAACTCTCGCTTAAAAACTAATTAGACTCTCATAAAAAATGACTTAAACCTTATCCTTAAGTTGATTAAACAAGACCAACTTAATTCCATTGAGTCGCTATATCATCCAAATTAAGGGTGATGACTTAAGCTCCACAGCAAACCCATTCAAAATCCTATCTGAGGTGACAGATCAGCAATGAACAAACTACAACAACTTAAATCCATGACCACAGTCGTTGCTGATACTGGTGACTTAGACGCCATTAAACAATACCAACCACAAGATGCGACCACCAACCCATCATTGGTGTTAAAAGCAGCACAAATGAAGCTTTATGCGCCTTTAATCAGTGAAGCTAAGCAGTGGGCTAGTAAGCAAGGTGGTGATAGTCAAACGCAGATGGATAACACCTGCGATTACCTTGCCGTAGCGATTGGTAAGGAAATTCTGAGTGCAATACCGGGTCGTATTTCTACAGAGGTCGATTCACGCTTGTCGTTTGATACAGAGGCTACTGTTGCTCGGGCCCTAAAAATTATTGATCTATATGCTCAACAAGGCGTAAGTAAAGATCGAGTTCTAATTAAAATGGCGTCGACCTGGGAAGGCATTCAAGCGGGCAAACAACTTGAGTTACAGGGCATTAACTGTAACCTCACCCTGCTATTTAGCTTTGCGCAAGCCATTGCTTGTGCAGAAGCTGGTGTGTACCTCATTTCACCATTTGTAGGCCGTATAATGGATTGGTACAAAGCAGACATGCAGGTACAAGGGTTCGCACCGGCAGACGATCCTGGGGTTATTTCAGTGCGCAAGATATTCGATTACTACAAGCAGCATGGTTATGCCACTGTGGTGATGGGAGCAAGCTTTAGAAATACTGAGGAAATTGAGCAATTAGCAGGCTGTGATCGGCTAACCATTAGTCCTAGTCTAATGCAGGAGTTAGAAGACGATAGTAATGAATTAGTACAGAAATTGGATAGTTCTAAGATTATAGAGACTCAACCCAAATTGACTCTTAATCAAGCAGATTTCCGGTGGATGCATAATGAAGACGCAATGGCCACAGAAAAATTAGCGGAAGGTATTCGTAATTTTACTAGAGACCAAGAAAAATTAGAGGCTATATTGAGTTAAGCTGAGTGCAGTAACTTTTATAGATTGGTCTTTAAAGCCTAGAGAGCCTTTAATTACACTGGTCTGACTCACGCTTTCTTGTCTAGTGTATTAATATCAGCCTGTTCTATGGAACGGTGGGAGCCCACTTCAGTAAAGCGTAATAAATAACCATCTGGGTCGAGCAAACCAAACTCGGTTCGCTCCTCCATCCTATCTGTACGCCAATACCATCGAGTGTGCAGTTCGACAAATGGTTTAATGTCAGCGGACAATGCGGATAGGTAAATTGATTGAATATCATCAGTAAGTATTTGAAAGTTCACACCTCTCCCATAAGGTTTTTCGAGTGGTGCAGGCTCCCAAGTCCCATCTTGCTTCCAACATGCGATCATGATTTGGGCCTTGCCAAGTTCTAAATAGGCGTGGAGATCATTACCACGCCGCTGGGCTACAGAAAACCCGACTACCTTGGTATAAAAGTGCAGGCTTTCATCAAAATTTGAACACCAGAATTCAGGTACAAGTGTGTGAACTTGGAACATAGTTTTTGCCTTTTAATTTACAAAAAACGCAGTATAAGCTACTAACTTAACTCGAAATAAAGAAACTCTTTGCTTTAGACCGTATTACTATTATTGTTAAAAGCTAACGATAGTATATGCTTTGTTGTTGTTTAATAACTTATTAGGAACGTATTTCGATAGACTATGGTGGATCAATCCAGCTTTTATTAGGTTATTCACCTTAGCTCAGGGATGTGAATCATAACTACGGATGAGAGCCGCTAGAGTAGATAACTCCTTATCATTTGCCCTGCTGTGGTCGTGGGATGAAAGATAACCCTCGTAGCGTTCAAAAAACTTATCTAGCTTAAATTCGATGGGTTTAAACCCAGAACCCTCCCCTGTTTTATGCATTGGAGCCAATTTGCTATGCAGATGGTCTACCCCATATCCTTCAAAAAACATGCCAGTTCTTGCCACACCATCAAGGGCTTTATCGAGTAATCTCGCCACTTTTTTAGTGGCGATGACAAGCTCAGACAATACCCCATCATCTTGGTCAAACGCATAGCTTGAATGGTGTTGTTTTGGTATGACGACAGTAAATCCTTTTGTGTTGGGAAAGATCGAAAGAAATGCCAAGTGCTTATCGTCTTCCCAAACTTTATGACAGGGAGATTTAGCCTTTACTATATCGCAGAATATACAACTCAAATTATTCTCCATATTCCAATGCCCAACTAACTATTTTAGTATATAAGTTTTATTCATGTTCGGTCGTTATAATTTTAAATCTTGCTAAGCCAAAAAATAGTGCGAAAAAGATACACTCACAATACTGAGAAAAACGAAACTATCCGATATTTATTTTAGAGGTTGAAAATAAGTATGCAAAAGTGTGGATCACTATATTTGCTATAATACTAATCGCCATAAACGCTATTAAAAGCTCTATTAAGATTGTATCTGCAGGCAGTAGAAATGTCACAACACGATCTTTATAGAACAGCGACTCCAACAGCTGCCAAATAGCTAGTTTTTCTATTTGATTCAGAGCCCTAAACAGGCTCGAATCTTAGTTAATTGTTGCTCTAGTTGAGCCTCACTATAAGCATTAGCAGCCAATTGCCCCCACACTGGGTTAGGCCACGCAGGGTCGTTGGTAAAACGTCCAATGACATGAATATGCAACTGGCTCACGACATTGCCCAAGGCACCGATGTTTAGTTTATCGGGGTTGTAGAGGCTAGTGACCATGGCAGCCACTTGATTCATTTCGTGCAGCACTTGTTGCTGCTGTTCCATGGGTAGCTCTGTGAGTTCTGTCGCCTGCATGACACTTGGCACCAAAATAAACCAAGGCACACTGGCATTGTTCATGAGCAATAAGCTGCACACACCTATGTTAGCGACAAACTCGCAGTCGGCTTCAAGGCGCTCATCAAGTTTAAAATGCGCGTTGGCCTCTTTTGTTACTTCATTCATATCTGTTGTGTCTCTTATGTCCATTTACTTAGTCTGCCACCCTGTGGCAGGCCCTGAGCCCTTAAGCATACTATATTAGCCTCTATTAACCTTTATTAGCCCTAAAAACAGTGTTTTCAAGCTAGGTTTAATGGGGGCCTTAAATGTATACTACGCGTTCAATTAACGTAGGTGCGCCACATGACTAAAAAGCTATTTATTAAAACCCACGGTTGCCAGATGAATGAATATGATTCGTCCCGTATGGCTGACTTATTGGGTGATAGCCATGCCATGGAAATTACCCACAACGAAGCCGAAGCAGACGTGCTGCTACTGAATACCTGCTCTATTCGTGAGAAAGCCCAAGACAAGGTGTACCACCAGCTAGGCCGCTGGCGCAAACTCAAAGAAGCTAACCCCCATGTTAAAATTGGTGTGGGTGGTTGTGTGGCGAGCCAAGAAGGTGAAGCTATTTCTAAACGTGCACCCTTTGTAGACATGATCTTTGGACCGCAAACCTTACACCGCTTACCTGAAATGATCGATGCCACCAACGTCGGCACTAAGGCTGTAGTGGATGTTAGTTTTCCAGAAATAGAAAAATTCGACAACTTACCCGCACCAAAAGTGGAAGGGGCGCAAGCCTTTGTGTCTATTATGGAAGGCTGTTCAAAATANNGGTGCCCTACACTCGGGGTGAAGAAGTGAGCCGCCCCCTTACCTCAGTGTTGTTAGAGGTGGAACAACTGGCTGAACAAGGCGTGCGTGAGGTCAACTTGTTAGGGCAAAACGTGAACGCCTATCAAGGCGACACAGACGATGGTGACACGGTGGATCTAGCCGAAC
>DDCR01000114.1 GCA_002335115.1 Oceanospirillaceae bacterium UBA2001 | reverse complement strand
GTTCGAATCCTGCTATCCCAGCCACTTTAAACCGGCAGAGGTGTCAGCCTCTGCCGCAACATAACTATAAAAGCATAGGTTCAAAAAGTGTCAAAACTTAAAGTTTTTACCGGTAGTGCTCATCCAGCGTTAGCTCAAATGGTAGTAGATCGTTTAGGTGTTCCACTAGGTAAAGCGAAAGTGTCCACTTTTAGCGATGGTGAATGTGCCATTGAATTGTTGGAAGACGTGCGGGGTAAGGATGTGTTCATCATCCAGCCAACTTGCGCTCCGACTAACACCAATTTGATGGAACTCATCTTAATGGCTGATGCCATGCGCCGCGCATCTGCGGCTCGCGTCACTGCAGTTGTGCCTTACTTCGGCTACGCGCGCCAAGATCGTCGTCCTCGCTCCGCACGCGTGCCTATTAGCGCCCGTGTTGTAGCTAACATGATGGCCCGCTCTGGCATTGATCGGGTGCTGACCGTTGACTTACACGCCGAACAGATTCAAGGCTTTTTTGATATTCCGGTAGATAACGTGTTTGGATCTCCTGTGTTATTAGACGAGATCACCAATCAAGACTATGAACATCCATTAGTCGTTTCTCCAGATGTTGGCGGCGTCGTGCGCGCTCGAGCTGTGGCTAAGCAACTTGACACCGATTTAGCCATTATTGATAAACGCCGTGAAAAAGCTAATGAATCACAAGTCATGCATATTATTGGTGATGTGACAGACCGCACCTGTATTTTGGTTGATGATATGTGCGACACCGCTGGTACTTTATGTAAGGCAGCAGATGCCCTAAAGGCCAATGGTGCCAAACGGGTTATAGCTTACGCTACCCATCCAGTATTATCAGGTCCAGCAGTAGATAACATTATTAATTCGTCCTTAGACGAGCTAGTCGTCACAGACACTATACCGCTATCGGCAGCAAGCAAGGCCTGTGGCAACATTCGTCAACTGACTATGGCAGACCTACTAGCCGAATCAGTGCGCCGCGTTTGTAATGAAGAATCCATTAGTGCCATGTTTCGGACCTAAACTTAGGCTGTAAACTTCGCACTAGTATTAACGGCCTTTTTACTAGGCCATCTTAACCGTCCTATCGTGCACCGGTCGCAAGTGCCCAGGACCATAAAAAAGGAAAGACAAATGTCTATCTCTCTAAATGCTGAAGCCCGTGATGACTTGGGGAAAGGTGCGAGCCGCCGCCTGCGTCGTCTATCCGGTGGCACACCTGCTATCGTTTTTGGTGGTGCCAAAAACAGGAAGCCTCAATCCATCACTTTGGTTCACAAAGACCTTTGGAAAGCTTCTGAAATTGCTGGCTTTTATAGCTCTGTTATTACCCTTAACATTGGTGGCAAAGAAGAGCCTGTTATTGTTAAGGATTTACAGCGTCACCCAGCCAAGCAAGAAATCCAACACGTTGATTTCTTGCGGGTGACTAAATCCAACTTGATTCATATTTTAGTGCCTATCAAGTTCATTAACGAAGCCACAGCTCCAGCCATAAAGATTGGTGGGGGGAAGGTATCTCATGCTCAAAGTGAAGTTGAAATTACTTGTTTAGCTGCGAATCTACCAGAATTTGTCAGCGTAGACATGCAAGATGTGCCTATTGGTGGCATTGTCCACCTTTCAGACATTGAGTTACCAAAGGGTGTCACTGTGCGCGCTCTGCGCCTAGGTGAAGACCACGACCAAGCCATTGCTACAATTACTGGTGCCAAAGGTAAGTAAAATCAGCAGCGTTTAATTGTTGTTGTCATAAACGCCTTTGTTATTGAATTAGCAAGGGCGTTTTTATTTGGAACCTGTGACTATGTCTAATACTCTGCCTGCTGAACCCATCAAGCTTATTGTTGGCTTGGGTAACCCTGGTGTTAAATACGAGCGCACTCGGCATAACGCAGGCCAAGACTGGCTTGTACAATTGGCTGGGGCTGAAGGCATTACTTTGGCCCCAGAAAAGCGTTTTTTTGGCGACTATGGGCAAGGTCTTGTAGCGGGTCATAAAGTACATTTACTGATCCCTCATACTTTTATGAATTTAAGTGGGCAGTCCGTGCAAGCCCTGTGCAACTTTTATAAAATCGACACCCAGCATATTCTTGTAGCCCATGACGAATTAGACTTACCCCCAGGCACAGCCCGCCTTAAATTAGGCGGGGGGCATGGGGGTCATAACGGTTTGCGAGACATTATCAATAAGCGCAGTGGCGACAAAAATTTCCATCGTTTACGCTTAGGGATAGGCCACCCCGGCAATGCCAAGCTAGTCACCAATTATGTGTTGAAAAAAGCACCCCTTGAAGAACGTATCAGTATTGACCATGCAATGGAAAAAGCAATTAAAGCAATGTCAGATGCCATTTCTGGGCAATGGCAAAAAGCGATGAACGATCTACACACGAGTTAAACGAGCGATCTAATTAACATGACTAGAGGTATCCCATGGGATTCAATTGCGGCATCGTAGGCCTACCAAATGTGGGTAAATCCACCCTGTTTAACGCCCTGACCAAAGCTGGTATTGGTGCAGAAAACTTTCCATTTTGCACGATTGAGCCCAATGCTGGAGTGGTGGCCATGCCAGACCCACGCCTACAAGCTTTAGCGGCGATCGTGGAACCAGAACGAATCATGCCCACCACCATGGAATTTGTGGACATTGCAGGATTAGTAGAAGGTGCATCAAAAGGTGAGGGTTTGGGTAACAAATTTTTAGCTAACATTCGGGAGACCGATGCCATTGCTCATGTTGTGCGGTGCTTTGAAGATGATAACGTTATTCACGTCGCTAATCGCATTGATCCCATTGACGATATTGGCATCATTAATATGGAACTGGCCTTAGCCGACTTGGATTCTGTAGAAAAGCAAAAGGCGCGTGTGCATCGAATCGCCCGCACTGGAGACAAAGAAGCCCAAGCCACGATGGTATTTTTGGAGAAGCTTGCAGTCCCCCTCAGTGAAGGCACTGCAGTGCGCACTTTAGACTTAAGCGATGATGAGATAGACATGGTAAAGGGCTTTCACCTGCTGACCAGCAAACCGACCATGTATATTGCCAATGTGGCTGATGATGGTTTTGAAGACAACCCTCATCTAGACGCTGTCAACGCCTTTGCCGCAGCGGAGGGTGCCAAAGTAGTGGCTATTTGTAATCAAATTGAAGCCGAAATTAGTGAACTTGACGATGCAGACAAGCGAGAATTTTTGGCTGATATTGGTATGATCGAACCAGGCCTAGATCGTGTCATACGCGCAGGATACGAGCTACTTAGTTTACAAACATACTTTACTGCTGGTGTGAAAGAAGTTCGGGCTTGGACC
>DDCR01000002.1 GCA_002335115.1 Oceanospirillaceae bacterium UBA2001 | reverse complement strand
CCCTCATTTTTGGGCCTTAGCCATTCATCGGCGGGATGAATACGCCAAGGTTGAAATCCCCATGTTGCCGGTCACCCATGGTTTAGAGTTCACGGGTTTGCAGATTCTTCTTTATACCGTGCTAATGATCATTGCGACCATGCTGCCTTATATAGTGGGCATGAGTGGCTTTATCTACTTCGTGGGGGTGACTTTATTGAACCTTCGGTTCTTATATTGGGCGGTGCTTCTCTACCGAGGGGCCTATGAAAAAGCGGCAATGAAGACGTTTTGGTATTCTATTATCTATCTAATGCTGTTGTTTGTATTGTTGTTAGTTGACCACTATTTTCCGATTTAGAGCTTAATCAAACCGCTTAAAGGGGTTTGATTAACTAGTCCGGGCTTTCATGATGGACTAGCGATGTGCACTGCGCTCCTAAGCCTATTTCCACTTCCACTTCATGCCTATGTAACAAGGATTTTCCCTCTCTATTATCAATAGTGGTATACTGCGCGCCCTTTTGATTGCTGCAGTATTGACCTATGACCTACGCATTTTTTGCCACTTGTCCCAAAGCGATGGAGCCGATACTGGCTGATGAACTCAGCCCACTTGGCGCAGAAGACATCAAGCTAACTCAAGGCGGGGTTTACTTTAACGGTGACTTAAAGGTTGGCTACAGTGCGTGCCTGTGGAGTCGATTAGCCAACCGAGTTCTATTGTTATTACACAGCGAAGCCGTAGACAGTGTTGACGAACTTTATGACGCTGTGAGTAAGGTTGAGTGGACCGAGCACTTTGACAGTGATCAAACTTTCTTAGTGGACTATGCTGGTCGCATGCGCGGTATTGATAATACCCACTTTGGAGCACTCAAAGTCAAAGATGCCATTGTCGATCAATTTCGCAGTAAGGGTGAATTGCGTCCTAATATTGCTAAACAAGAGCCTGATGTGCGCATTAATGTATTTATTACTAAGGGCCGCGTGCGTATTAGCCTAGATTTGTCAGGTGAGAGTTTACACAAACGCGGGTATCGTCGTGAAGGTGGCATGGCACCATTAAAAGAGAATCTAGCGGCGGCGTTATTGATTCGAGCAGGTTGGCCAGAAATGGCTGCGGCAGGCAAGCCACTGATGGATCCTATGTGTGGGTCGGGCACGTTTTTAATCGAAGCGGCCATGATGGCATCAGACACAGCCCCTGGGCTATTGCGTTGGCGTTTTGGCTTGCAAATGTGGAAACAGCATAATGTTGAGCTGTGGCGTGAGGTATGGGACGCTGCTGAGTTACGCAGGGAAGTGGGTGAAGCTGCAGCCACTAGTGAAATTCATGGTTATGATGGGCAACCTAAGGCCATATCAAAGTGTCGTGAAAATTTGAAACAAGCGGGTATGACTGACCGTATCCGTGTGAGTCATAGAGAACTTAAAGACTTGAAACCCCTGACTCATCAGGCGCAACAACAACTTGGTTTGGTGATCACTAACCCGCCTTATGGTGAAAGGTTAAGCGAAGTGGCAGACATGCAGTACTTGTATCAACATTTGGGTGAGCGTTTAAGCCAAGATTTTATTGGTTGGGAACTTGCTGTGTTTACAGGTAATTCTGAGTTAGGCAAAGCGGTGGGCTTGCGTTCCCATAAGCAATATTCTTTTTATAATGGCGCCATTAAAAGCCAGCTATTGATGTACTCTTTAGAAACCACAAATCGCTTTGCAGATCGTCGCCAAGCCAGTGGTGAAATTCCCTTGCAGGCTCTCAGTGAGGGCGCGCAAATGTTTGCCAATCGAGTGGTAAAAAACCGTAAGCAGTTAAGTAAATGGGTTAAGCAAGAAAATATTCAATGTTACCGTATCTATGATGCTGATATGCCTGAATATGCAGTAGCTATTGATATCTATCATGATTGGCTGCACGTGCAAGAATATGCAGCACCAAAAACTGTTGATGCTGAGAAAGCTCAGCGCCGCCTAGAAGAAGTGATGCTCGCATTACCACAGGCCTTGCAAATTCCAGAAGCACGCATTGTATTAAAACAACGCCGCCAGCAGACGGGCAAAGACCAGTATCAAACTCACGATGAAAAAGGAGAATACATTCAGGTTGAAGAAGGCGGTTGTAAATTACTAGTCAACCTCAATGATTATTTAGACACGGGGTTGTTTTTAGATCATCGACCTGTGCGGCAAAAAATTCAACACTTAGCTCAGGGTAAACGCTTCTTAAACTTATTTTGCTACACAGGCACGGCCACTATGCATGCCGTTCAGGGCGGGGCTCACAATTCGCTGAGTGTAGATATGTCAGCGACTTATTTGTCATGGGGCAAAAAGAACCTTGCGCTCAACGGTTTTAGTGATCAAGTGCATCAATTTGAACAGCACGACTGCATGGAGTTTATTAAACACCACAAAGGTGAATATGACCTAATCTTTCTTGACCCACCAACCTTTTCTAATTCTAAGAAAATGATTGGCGTGTTAGACGTGCAGCGTGACCATGCCTGGATGATCCATAGAGTGATGGATCTACTGTCAGAAGATGGTCTGTTGATCTTTTCAACTAATTACCGCCGTTTCGAATTAGACGATAAGGTATTACAGCACAATCACGTGGAAGATATTAGTGATCAAACCTTAGATAAAGACTTTAGCCGCAATAAAAAGATCCATCGGTGTTGGGAAATCCGCAAGTATAAGCCTGAGGTGCCCAGTAATTCAGAATTTTATGATGCTGAATATGCAGTCTCTAGACCATCCTCCAAAAATGCACCAGAAAGGGCATCAGAGAAAGCAGCGAATAAGGCACCTAAACCTGTGCCTAAGATGGCTCCCAGAGAAGTGGCTCCGGCAGAAACTGCTCCCAAAGCCCCCAGCCTAGCAACCAAAGATCGAAGCACTTTTAACCCTTGGTTGCAAAAAGACTAAGCATAGGTCAGTCAAATGACGTTGCGCCGATTTTGTGAATGCTTAAGTCGGCGCCGTTAAATTCATCTTCTTCAGTGAGTCGAAGGCCAATAAATCTCTTCACACCCCCGTAAACCACCAATCCTCCAATCAAAGCCACACTCACACCCAGCAACGTGCCTATCAGTTGAGATATCAGACTTACGCCGCCTAAACCTCCCAAAGCCTCTAAGCCAAAAATGCCTGCTGCAATACCACCCCATGCCCCACAAATGCCATGCAATGGCCACACGCCTAATACATCGTCGATCTTCCAGCGGTTCTGAGTCATGATAAAAGCATACACAAAAAGACCACCAGCAATGAGGCCCACGGCTAAAGCACCAATAGGGTGCATCAGGTCTGAACCTGCACACACGGCGACTAAACCAGCCAAGGGTCCATTGTGTACAAATCCAGGGTCATTTTTACCAATCACTAAGGCTGCCAGGGTACCACCTGCCATAGCCATCAATGTATTGACCGCCACCAAGCCGCTGATACCGTCTAAGGTTTGCGCTGACATGACGTTAAAACCAAACCAGCCAATGGTAAGGATCCATGACCCCAAGGCTAAAAAGGGGATGCTAGAGGGTGCAAAGGCGACTAATTTTCCTTTGCGGTAGCGTCCATTGCGAGTGCCTAGCAACAGCACTGCTGAGAGCGCCAGCCATCCCCCTACACCGTGCACTACCACGGAGCCAGCAAAGTCATGGAAGCCTGCACCAAAGCTCTGCTCAAGCCAAGCCTGGAAGCCATAGTTGCCATTCCAAGCAATGCCTTCAAAAAAGGGGTAAACAACGCCCACAGTTAAGCCAGCAGCCAGTAATAAAGGCCAAAAGCGGGCGCGCTCTGCGATACCACCAGAGATGATAGCTGGAATGGCGGCAGCAAAAGTCATTAGGAAGAAAAACTTGACCAATTGGTAGCCATTATCAGCACTTAAGGTTTCGGCACTCGCAAAAAAGTGTTGATCGTACGCTATCCAATAACCTACAAAAAAATAGGCTAAGCAAGAAAAGCCAAAATCAGTCATGATTTTAACCAGCGCATTAACTTGGTTTTTATGCCTGACTGTCCCCACTTCTAAAAAAGCAAAACCTGCATGCATGGCGAGCACCATAATGGCTCCCATTAGGATAAACAAGGTATTGGAACTTTGTACTAAAGTGGCGACGGCACTGGTTGTGGTTTCCACTAAAACTCCTTAAATTTATTGCACTAATACAGTGCATATTAAAAATACTATGGTCAATATTGGTGCAATTTTGCTACAGATGTGCAGAATTACCACTAAAAAACCGCTGGTTGTAATAAAGCAAAGACCGTGCCAGTAGTATATTTTAGGCCATAAAAAGCCACCCGTAGGTGGCTTGTTTAAAGGCCCATAGAAAAGCTTATGGTAAGGCTTACGGTAAAACTTTATTTAACGGGGTAGGAGCGTTTCGTTGCGCCAGTATAAAGTTGGCGAGGTCGGCCAATACGGTAAGGGCTATTAAGCATTTCATGCCAGTGAGAAATCCATCCCACGGTACGTGCTAAGGCAAAAATCACGGTAAACATAGAGGTTGGGATGCCAATGGCCTTAAGAATAATGCCAGAGTAAAAGTCCACATTAGGGTATAGCTTGCGCTCTATGAAATATTCATCTTCTAAAGCAATTTGCTCCAAACGTTTGGCGATCTGCAATAATGGATCATTTTCTACACCCAGCAAAGCCAATACCTCATCACAGGTTTCGCGCATCACTATCGCTCGTGGGTCAAAATTCTTGTACACACGATGACCAAAACCCATCAATCTGAATGGGTCGTCCTTATCTTTTGCTTTGGCTACAAATGTATCTATATTGGATACATCACCGATTTCTTCGAGCATATCAAGCACCGCTTCATTAGCACCGCCATGGGCAGGGCCCCATAAGGCGGCAATGCCTGAAGCGATACAGGCGAATGGATTAGCGCCTGAAGAGCCTGCTAAACGAACTGTGGAAGTTGATGCATTTTGCTCATGGTCAGCATGGAGCATGAAAATCTTATCCATGGCACGCGATAATACAGGGTCTATTTTACTTTCAGTGGTTGGTTTGCCAAACATCATGTGCAAAAAGT
>DDCR01000090.1 GCA_002335115.1 Oceanospirillaceae bacterium UBA2001 | reverse complement strand
AGAACCATATCCAACTTGCTGGAGATTTGACCGCTTTCTTTAAAAAATATTCAACTCAAGAGATCTGGAAATTACTCAAGGATGAGGGTATTCCAGCAGGCCCAGTATTAAATCATGTTGACGTTTTTAATGATCCTCAAACGGTTGCGAGAGGTATGGTGGAATGCGTCCATCACTCAAAGGTTGGACGCATGAAAACCCTTGGCTCTCCCGTAAAGCTCTCAAAAACACCTGCAAAAATTTTCAAAAGCGCACCATTATTTGGAGAACATACCGATGAAGTGTTGAGCGATTGGAACATATTGAAATGATACCATTCGTCACACCCCTTTAGGGGTGTCCTAGTGTCCGGGGGCTGGATGATGAGTGATCGCTATATAGGACTATATCTTCCACTTTTAAGAATGCATTCAACTTCAGCCATCTCTGACCAAACATATTTTGTGTCTTGCATCAGCCAAGTTTGCCCCTAGGCTGAAGTGTCTGATCGAGGGAGAAAGCGATGGCACTTGAACTTCGTAAAATGTCTGGAACGTTTGGTGTCGAGGTCACGGGAATAGATCTCGCCAAGGGCGTAAGCGCAAATGAAGCCTCTTTGCTTCAAGCAGCACTCCGTGATCGCCTTGTGATGGTGATCAAAAACCAGAACCTTTCGCCAAAGCAATACGTTGACGGAATTAAGGTGTTCGGTGATCCGATGCACCAGCACCTCGCTAAACTACTAATGGATGAACACCCTGAAATAGCTGTGCTGGACAGTCGTGTTGCTAATAGCAAGAGTGCAGATGGTAAGATTATGCCGATAGGTTCAAAGGACTGGCATACAGATCACACTAATCATGCGAAGCCTCCGAAGATGACTGTTCTGTATGCGGTCAAACTTCCAAAAGAAGGCGGGGATACAGGCTTTGCCAATATGCAGGCTGCTTTTTCTGGACTTGAAGAAGTTGAGCAAAGTCATCTTCTGTCACTAAAAACAGTAAATGTTCTTGAGCAAAACTTGAGCTATGTCGATGACAAAACAAGGCAGTCGCTGCCACCACAGAAGCATCCATTCATAAGAACTCACCCAGAAACTGGTAAAAAAGCGATATATGTTCACCCTGGGAAACTTGCTCACTTTGAAGGAATGTCGCCTTCTGAAAGTAAAGCCCTTTTGAACTCTCTTTTAGATCGAGTTTTAAAACCGGATATTACCTATCGTCACAAATGGTCAATGGGTGACTTGGTTATTTGGGATAACCGAGCAACCCTACATGTTGCTCACACAGATTATGATCCAAGTGAAGGCAGGATATTACACCGCATTTGTCTAGAGGGTGATGTGCCTGCTTAATAGTGGTGGCTGATACTTGACCCAATGTTTACAGCCACCGGCACAGAAAGACCTTATTTCCGGCAAATTAAAGACCAATTGCGACCTCATCCTTTCCCTGTTGAGTTAACAAGGAGGCTCCTATGGTCGGCATCTTTAAATGGGCAGCAGTCTCAAATGCAAAAAACAGCGTCAATGAGAGGGTTCGATCCTTGCCTTTTGTTTACCTCGTCCCCTAATTAAAATTACTTAATTTGCGCTGGGTGTGTTTTTGGCGGCGAGGCCAACTCTCCAGTCATTTGGGTCAGAAGAGTTTAGCATTCTCTGTCGGNNCACCAGCCTGAATTTGGTGGCCAGTTGTCGAAATTTTTATCCTCAGTTAACTCACGCATAGCGTGCAGTGGCCAATTGGGATTCATTAGGGCTTCACGCCCTAACGCAACCAGATCTGCTTGGCCACTCTCAATTACACTATTTGCATGCTGGGGTTCGGAAATCATTCCAACCGCCATCGTGGCTATATTGGTTTTTTGTTTTATTTGTTCAGCAAAAGGCACTTGGAAACCCGGTGTTGGTGGTTTTTGAGAAGCCAGGCTAAATAACGAGTTTGGGCCCTTGATGCCTCCAGATGAACAGTCTATCAAATCGACCCCAGCTTTTTTAAGATCCTTGGCTAGCTCAATAGTATGTTCTAGCTCTAAGCCTCCTGGAAAGCGATCAATGCATGAAAGTCTGAAGAATAGAGGTTTATTTTCAGGCCAATATTTACGAATTTCCTGAGCAATTTCTATTGCAAATCGGTTCCTGTTCAATTGTGTTCCACCGTACTCATCTTCCCGAAAGTTGCTCAGTGGCGATAAGAAAGAATGAATTAGGTAACCGTGAGCGGCGTGAACGTCGAGGACATCAAATCCTGCTAAATGACACCGCCTAGCTGCATTACCAAATTTTTTGATCAACAACTTAACGTTAGCATTCGTAAGTGGGGTTGGAGTGTCATAGCCTGGTGCGGCGGCAACTCCGCTACATGATATGATTTCCCAAGCTGGCTCAATATCGTTATTAAGTTTCTTGAGAGGTTGCAGGCCATCATATGGTCTTTGTCTGGCGGATTTTGGTCCACAATGGCCAATCTGAGCGGCCGGAACGCTTCCTTGCGAGCGAATGAAAGATGCAATTTTTTGCAATTTTTTAATATGATTGTCGTTCCAAATACCTGCGTCTGCGTAAGTGCTTCTGCCTCGCTTTTCGACACAAAGGACCTCGGTAAAAATGGTGCCAAACTTTGCATAAGCATATTTTCCGTAGTGAACCATATGCCAGTCTGTCATTTTACCGTCTGCTTGCGCTGCATACATTTGCATTGGTGATAGAACTATTCTGTTTGGGAATTCGACATCTCTTAACTTTAATTTTTGAATCAAGCTGGGTACGGTCATTTAAAGTCACCTCTGATGTTACAAATTCATCAAAACTTTACACTAACTAAGCTTAAAGCGAAGAATATTGAGTCACATTTTGCGCCTGATAGAGTAGTTTAGGTGAATAAAAAGCTCGCCCAAAGTCACAAGCTGGCCCAACATATCTATGTTTTTTGTAATTCTTTGAAAACGAGAGTCAAAGATGATGGTTATGTTGGAGGCATTTAAGGTTAAGAAAATTCCAAGATTGTTTTGGAGTTCTGAAAAGACCTTCAAGTTAATCCCCGAGCCCTTACCACTTTTTATGCTGCTAATTGGTTTATTCTTATTCGGTTTTGGTGAGGCTTTGTTGGTGGTTTCTGGAATGGGAATGAGCCCTTGGACAGTTCTGGCCGATGGAGTCGCTGCAGCAACAGGTTGGACCATTGGTGGTGCGACGTTTGTTGTTAGTTCGTGTGTTTTGCTACTGTGGCTGCCTTTGCGCCAGTTGCCAGGTATTGGAACCATTCTTAACGTGCTGGTAGTAGCGGCAGTTATTGAGTTTTTTCACCTGCGACTTCCAAGCTTTGACTATATGCCTTTGCAAATTCTGGAAGCTTGCGCTGGTGTCTTGATTGCAGGGTTAGGTGGTGGGATATATCTCATTGCAAATTTGGGGCCAGGACCAAGAGATGGTTTGATGACTGGCCTGCAAAAACTCTCTAATTTACCATTGGCGGTAGTTCGAAGTGGGATAGAAGTCTCTGTTGTAAGCGTTGGTTTGATTCTTGGTGGAGGGGCAGGGATTGGCACGTTACTTTTTGCTTTTGGAATTGGCCCGTCAATTTCGGTCTCCATGTATTTCCTTCTGAACGTTTTTTCTTCTGAAGGTTGAGTGTCGCTACATAAGTTCCCCGCTCACATTGTGCAGTTCCATCTTCCAAGATCATCGTGCTATTCATTCAAAATTTTAGATCAAAAATTGGGATGAATTGAATGCATATTTGATTGCTTGTATTACTCGATGATGATGTAGTGTTTTTGTGTGAGGTTTTAAGGTTTTGAAAGTCGATGCGTGTTGCGAACATGAACTGGAAAGACATTGAGGCTGCGGCTAAAACTGATCCAAGGTGCTGCATTCCGATTGGTTCAGTAGAGCAGCATTCCTATCTATCAGTTTGTACCGATTTAATTTTGGCTGAACGGGTCGCGGTTGAGGCTGCTGCACCACTCAACATTCCGGTGTTCCCTGTTATGCCGTTTGGAATAACCCCAAATTTTATTAAATATCCCGGTACAATCAATCTTCGAGTGACAACTCTCTTAGAAGTAGTAAGTGACATTGTGACCTCGTTGAAATTCTCCGGGTTTTCAAAAATATGCGTGGTTAGTGGACACGGGGGTAATGCACCAATAGGTGACCTTCTAAACGATTTAATGACCAAAGATCCGGAAATAAAATTAAAATTCCATGAGTGGTTCAAGGGGCCCAAATTGCTTGCTAAAGCGATGGCCATTGATGCCACTGCCTCACATGGAAATTGGTTTGAAAACTTTCCTTGGACGCGGCTGTCCCACGCTGAGTCTCCTAATGGCAGCAAACCAATGATTGACCGCACCAAAATGCCAGAATTAGATGCGGACGAGATTAAACATCTTTTGATTGATGGATCATATGGGGGGGAATGGCAAAAACCAGATAAAATAATGAATGAAATTTGGTTGGCTGGTGTTGAAGAAACTCGAGACGTGCTGAGAGAGCCATGGTGAGCCAGTTTGGAGGGTTAAACTCAGAACCTGTCTTGGTATGGGGTGCTGGTGCGATTGGCGGCACCATTGGTGCAGCG
>DDCR01000101.1 GCA_002335115.1 Oceanospirillaceae bacterium UBA2001 | reverse complement strand
AAAGAGTCAAAAAAAGATGCAAAAACAGAGTCAAAAATGTCACAGTCAGGTGCTGAGGATGAAACTTTAAACCTTGTTAAAGGAAATGCAACATGATAACCAAACACCTAACCAGTGCACTTATTGCAGGTATCGTAATCGCTTCAATTTCTGGCTTCACTTTTGCAGACGCTGCGGAAGATAAAGGCTTAGCCATCGCCCAACAAATTAAACTTCGTGACGAAGGTTGGATCGATATGACCGCTTCTATGAACATGGTGCTGCGCAACAAAAATGGTCAAGAAAGTGTCCGCCAAATTAGAATGAAAGTTTTAGAAGTGGCTGATGATGGTGACAAAAGTTTAAGTATTTTCGATCGTCCAAAAGATGTTAAAGGCACGGCCTTCCTTAGTTTTTCACACACGTCTGGAGCAGACGATCAATGGCTATACCTACCTGCGCTTAAGCGTGTTAAACGCATTGCCTCACGTAATAAATCAGGTCCTTTCATGGGGTCTGAATTTTCTTTTGAAGACTTAGCTTCGTTTGAAATTGATAAATATAGCTATAAATTTATCAAAGAAGAGTCCTGTTCAATGGGGACCTGTTTTGTGGTTGAACAATACCCCACTGATAAAAACTCAGGTTATACAAAGCGCATTGTGTGGGTTGATAAAGCTGAATATCGCGTGTTAAAAACGGCTTTTTATGACCGCAAAAATAGTCTGCTAAAAACCTTAAGCGCTGAGGATTATCAGCAGTACAAAGGTAAGTTCTGGCGTCCTAATGCCATGAAGATGGTGAATCACCAATCGAAGAAAAGCACTGATTTAACCTGGGATTCTTACCAATTTGGTAATGGCTTATCTGCCGCAGACTTTAACCAAAACACGCTAAAGCGAGTTCGCTAGAATGAAAAAAATGGTCTATTTAGCCATCATTGGTGGGTTGCTTATGCAACCTGCTATGGCTGATGATGTGTTTTTTGAAGCCTCTGGCAAGGTCAGCACAGAGGCAACAATATATGCTCATGAAGGCCAGTTTGCTAATCAAGATTATCGCACTAATTTTTCCTTAGCCATTGAGCCAGAGTTTTATTGGGACTGGAATGGACAGCAAGACAGCTTAACATTTAAGCCTTTCTTTCGAAAAGATCAGCGCGATAATGCGCGCACCCATGCCGATATCCGTGAGTTCAACTGGGTCCATCTGAACGATGATTGGGAACTTAGAACCGGTATCAGTAGTGTGTTTTGGGGGGTCACTGAATTTCAAAACCTTGTTGATGTGATTAACCAAAAAGACGCAGTTGAAGGATTAGATAAAGAACATAAACTAGGCCAGCCCATGATTAACCTGTCTTTCGTCAAAGACTGGGGTATTGTTGACGTCTACGTGTTGCCTGGTTTTAGAGAGCAAACTTCAGCAGGCACTAATGGCAGATTCAGAGCTGGCGCGGTGGTTGATGCTTCCGCTACCACCTATGAGGCTAGCAACAACAGCAAGCACACTGACCTAGCAGGGCGTTGGGCTCACTCTTTTGACGTCTATGACATGGGTGTTCATTGGTATAAAGGCACTAATCGAACACCCCTACTCACAGCTGTTACGAGTAATGGACAAACTGTTTTAAGCGCTCATTATCAAGCCATTGAACAAATCGGATTAGACCTGCAGGCGACCGTTGGTAATTGGCTATGGAAAGGGGAATTAATTCACCAAACCAACCCCATAGAGGATTTTTGGGCCAGTCAACTGGGCACCGAATACACGTTCTATGGTCTTCAAGACTCGGCTACCGACCTGGGAGTCTTGTTTGAATATGGCAAAGACCAACGTGGTATTCGGGCCAATGCTTTCATGCAAAATGACTTTGGTGTGGGCGCTCGCTTAGATCTCAACAATACCCAAAGTACCAGCCTGTTTGCTGGTGTGATTTACGACTTAGATTTTCACACCACCAGTGCTTCAATTGCCGGCAGCCAGCGACTTGGAGAAGATCGTAAGCTCTCCATTGAAGCCCAAGTATTTGCGTCTGAAAACAGCAGTGATCCAGCTGCAATGTTTGCCAAAGATGATTACATCAAACTCACCCTAGACAGTTACTTTTAGGCGTGTCTTTGACAGGTTAAGAATGGCAACGCGCAACCAGTGCGCCATCATTACACAATAATGGGGACTTGCATCAAACATTAGTGATTTGGATTTTAACATCGTAATGAGTTAAAGGAGTTAAGTATGGGCATCACTCGAAAAGTGTTAGTCTTAACCTGCGGCCTATTTTTCAGCCATGGCTGGGCTCATGCGGCACCCCTAGATAAAGGACTGGAAGCCTATCACGCAGGTGATTTTAAAACTGCGTTAGCCCAGTGGCTTTTGTTTGCCGAACAAGGCAATGCGTCAGCCCAATCTAATGTGGCATTAATGTATGAACAGGGCAAGGGGGTGGTTCAAAACCATCAAGCAGCCGTGCATTGGTACACTTTAGCTGCTGAGCAAGGAGAGGCTATTGCGCAGGCAAATTTGGGCGCTATGTACGATACTGGCCGAGGTGTCACTGAGAATGATAACACAGCCATAGAGTGGCTTAATTTAGCCGCTACACAGGGCTATGCCCATGCTCAAGCTTATCTTGGCGTGATGTACGTTAATGGTGAAGGCGTCACTACTGATTACTTACGAGCCTATATGTGGTGGAGTTTAGCCGCTGATAACGGTGACCAGCCCAGTGCTCAATATCAACACAGTATAGCCAGCAAAATGTCACCTGCCCACGTGACTAAGGCCCAGAAAATGGCCACCAGGTGCTTCAACAGTGACTATAACGATTGTTGACCCCGCACATTTGCCCACACGCAAGTCCAGCCCTGCTTAGATCCTAATCATCCAGCCCAAAAGCGAACGGTTCCAGAGTGCTTCCACAAGTTGGTGGCAATGTTTTTCGTAGTGCTTTAGTAAGGGATGTAAAGCTTTGGGCCAGCGACTTAAGTGGCGCACAAATACACCAGTTTGATCTTGTGGCTCAAGTGCCTTAAGGACCTTCGTTGCTAACAAAGCCTCTATATATTGGCTAGGAACGATGTCCATGTTGCGATAGGCGTTGGTTAAATAATTTAGGTATTGCTGCGTGGGCTTGAGATCATTTAAAGGTGTTTGACTTCGGTAGAAGTAAAACGGCTTACCTTGAAC
>DDCR01000068.1:8792-8933 GCA_002335115.1 Oceanospirillaceae bacterium UBA2001 | reverse complement strand
ACTCTGCTTTAACTCTGCTTTAACCTGAATTTCGTCCCCACCACCTGCCATTGCAGCAGGTGATAATAGATTCAATTATTGAGTCGCTTTAACACCAAAGGTAATAAAGGTCTCCTCCCTGGGCGCATCTGCCTTCCTGTT
>DDCR01000068.1:8264-8680 GCA_002335115.1 Oceanospirillaceae bacterium UBA2001 | reverse complement strand
TGCTGCGCTTTGCTGGTGTTCTGTAAACCATTAAAACTAGCCAATATCCGATCATTAACACTGCCTAACATCTGCTCATTGACTTGCGCTTGCTGTGACGCCGCTTGTTGCGAATCAGTGCCTACTTGTCGAAGATAAAACATCATCTGTTCAACACTTTGACCGAGCTGATGGTTAACATCAGCCACGTCAATTAGCTGCGTCTCCAACAAGGTCACTCGGTCCATTTGTTGTTCAAATTGAACCAACTTGGCACTCATGGCCAAACTGACACTCGTTGCGTCTTTTACCGAGCTTTGGAGCACGAACAACATAGCCGCGCCGCTGATTAAACCGATCAATCCTAAGGCAAAAATGATCATCAGTAAGAAATTATTCGATCTTCGTAAACCCTTGGCCATGTTATTAATGGTTGT
>DDCR01000068.1:0-8131 GCA_002335115.1 Oceanospirillaceae bacterium UBA2001 | reverse complement strand
CATCATCATCTTCAGACACTTTTTCCACCTTAGCTTGAAAGCTGGGTTGCGGAGCCTTTGCTACCTTAACCGGAGCTTCTACTGCTTGTTCTACCGGATCACTTAACCCAACTTCTGTATCAACTTGACTGAGTACTTCTGACATTTGTTCAGCCAGTTCCTGTGCCACATCCAAATCATCTTTAGCCCGAGCTTGTGCCGCTTCTTGTTCTGCCACTTCCACAGAAACAACCTCGATATCCAAAGCCGCCTCAGTTTGCCCTTGCTGTTGCTTATTATCTGTCTCTTCGTCACTCATGGGTTTTACATCTCATTCGATCCATAGCCTAAAAAAGCTAGCAGGCTAAAGTGGGTCTTTATGCTCAGTTAAATTTTCTATCTCATGAGTTATATCGTCAGTTTTTGAGCGAATCTTAGACATTTTTTCAGCTAATCGACCAGAAAGTTCAGATTCTTCGTTATTTTCATTGGCTTCTGAGCCAGTAACATCAGCCACCGGAGCCGTCTCGAGGGTTTCCACCGTATCCAAAGAAACTGGCGAAGCATGAGGTTGAGCTGCACTCTTTCCCGTCAGTTTTGCGGTACCTACATTCCTAGCATTTTGGTGGCCCATATCAGCCTGCATTGCATCAGCGGGCAAATGGTCTCCCATGTCAACTTGTGTGACTTGAGCTGGAAGTTCACCTTCTAGGGCTGCAAATCCTGCTTGACCATCGACATGATGGCCCATATCAGCCCGCCCCACCCCGCCCAATTGCTCGCCTTTCAATTTAGCCAGTCCTGCGGTGCCATCGATGTGTTCACCCATGTCCGCTTGGCCTGGCCCTTGAGGCACATGATCACCTAGATCTGCCTGGCCTGCTCCTTGAGGCACATGCTCACCTAAGTCCGCTTGGCCTGCTCCTTGAGGCGCATGATCACCTAAGTCCGCTTGACCTGATCCTTGAGGCGCATGTTCACCTAAATCCGCTTGGCCTGCGCCAGCAGGCTTTCTGCCTTCAAAGTTAGTCGTCTCCGACTCAGAATCTCTAGAACTAGAGGGCCGAAGGCCATCGAGTTTGGCTTTAGCCACTGCAGAATGTTGATCTCTACTTTCAGAAACCAAAGATGTCGAGGAGGAACTTGCAGCATTTTTTTGGGCCAGTTTATGGGCTTCTATTTGAGCCCTTTGGGCGGGGCTCAATTGATCAACTTTAGATTTTAGGCTTGCCGTTGGATGAGCACTAGATTTGCCTCTAGACTGAGAGTTCAATTTAGCCACATTAATCGCATCCGCATCAGAGAAGCGCTGCCAATCAGCGGCCAGTTCACTTTCTTTGCCTTTGGTATTAGACATGCGCTTTTGGCTGGCAACAAAATCAGCGTTATGCTGATGCTTATTCACTTTTGCAACTTTTTCGGGCAATGCAATTTTACCCGCTTTTTTAGCACTAGAAACACGTTTAAATAAACTTTTGTCCACTTCAATGTCTTTTTTCACTAAATGCATCCCCATCTTTCTTGCAGCTTTGTCGTAAATCTACTCATTGACCTTTTATTAAAACTAGTATACTCCTAAATAACCTCAAAGAGGAGCAAGACTTTAGTTTCAAAATCATAGCCTTAAAGGGCGTCTCCGTCTTCATTGTACCGAAAATCAGCAGGTACATCAGGATTAGGCTGCCGTGGTTGAGCAACCCCAGGGGTCACCGCGTTAAGCTGATAAACATATGCCAATACTTGAGCTACTGCCACAAATAAACCCTCAGGAATCTCCTCTTTAATTTCACTGGTAAAATACAGTGCTCGCGCCAACAAGGGCATACGTAATATTTGCACACTTTCTGTTTCAGCGAGTTCTCTTATGCGAGCCGCCATTTCACCCTGGCCCTTGGCTAAAACTATGGGTGCTCCTGCTCCTGCTTGGTCATAAACGATCGCCACAGCAAAATGTTGTGGGTTAGTGATCACAACATCGGCGTTAGGCACGTCATCTAACATTCTTCCCATGGCCATTTCTCTTTGCCTCTGACGCACCTGAGCTTTAACTTCGGGCCGGCCCTCCATCTCCTTCATTTCATCTTTTATGTCTTGCATCGACATTTTTAACTTTTCTGTATGGCTATATATTTGATAAGGCACATCAATGGCAGCAATAACCATTAAGGATAAACACATATAAAAAAATCCCCACAATAAAATCATGCCTCCCTCTCGCATCGCCACATCCAAAGACATTTGGCCCAACGCTAACAGGTGTCCTATTTGAGATGCCACCACCAAGTAGCCAATGCCAGCGACCAAAATAAATTTTACTAAGGCTTTGACCAATTCCATAAGGGCTTGAGTACCAAACATGCGCTTGAGGCCCGAAAGTGGGTTGAGTTTGTTAGGTTTGAAGCCCACAGCTTTAGTAGAAAACAACCAACCTCCAATTAGGGCTGGTGTCGCTAAGGCCAAAGCTAAGGTGAGGAGTAGAAAAGGCATCACAGACAAGATGCCCTCCACTAAAGTTTCTAACAAAACATTGGGTAAGCGGCCAGTATCCATGAGTAAACTGCGTTCGATGGTTAAGGAAGAGACTAGCATCTGTGAAAGGTTGTCAATAATTATGCCACCTGTCATCAGTAAAAAAGCTGAGCCAAGCACCATAATTATAGCCATAGACAATTCTTTTGATCGTGGCACTTGACCATCTTCGCGTGATTTCTCGAGCTTTTTGGCCGTGGGTTGTTCCGTTTTTTCTTGGGAACTGTCCTCAGCCATGGTTAACTCACGCCCAGTAACAGACGGATCTGCTGAAAGGCTTCAAACCATAAACCTTGAATATTACCCATAAATGTAGGCAACAATACAATTAAAACCACAATGCCCATTAACAAGGTTAATGGAAAACCAACAGCAAACACATTTAAACTGGGCGCCGCTCTAGAGATGACTCCCATACCACTGTTGGTGAGTAATAATATAATCATTGCAGGCAATGCGATCAGTGCTGCCCCAGTAAATAACAAGATCGACCATTGCAAGACATCCCACACCATGGCCATCTCTAGCTGAGGTTCACCAATGGGCCATAAACGAAAGCTGTCAAGAAGAAGTTCTATCAGGATGAGATGGCCGCCAATAGAGACAAATACCAACGTTGCTAAAATCACCATGAATTGTGATATCACTGGCGTTTGCACGCCACTATTTGGATCCACCATCATGGCAAATCCTAAGCCCATGGATAAAGAAATAAATTCACCAGCCGCACTCACCGCAGCAAAGACAACCTGTAATATGAGTCCCATCATCACCCCAATAGCAACCTGCTCCAACAATAACACCAAACCAGCACCTGACAGCACATCAATTACAGGCCAATCATGTAATGGGTAAATGAGAATAGTAAGGATCATAGCCAAGCTAACACGGACTGTGGTGTTCACACTCATGGCGGAAAATATGGGCGTCGCAAGAAGACACGCACTTATGCGTGTCATGGGCCACAAAAAGGTATATAGCAAGGCCAATACGTCATCCCAAACGGCAAACATAGCTAGCCAATAATCCCTGGGATGCGCTCAATCAAGCGCGAGGCAAAATCCGTTAGCACCGTAATCTGCCATGATCCAAACAAGTAAAGCACTAGCACTAGGGCGGCTAACTTAGGAATAAAACTTAAGGTCATTTCATTAATCGACGTTGCCGCCTGCACAATACCGACTAGCAGACCAATCACCAAAGCAACGCCAAGCATGGGGCCTGCAATAGTGGCCACAACCAATAGAGCCTCGCGACCAATATCCAACACAGTACCTTGATCCATTATTAACCTCCACGTCAGGTATAGAAGCTTGTAGCTAAGGTGCCCAATATTAAAGCCCAACCATCTATGAGAACAAACATCATGATCTTAAATGGTAATGAAATCATCATTGGTGAGAGCATCATCATACCCAATGCCATGAGGACACTCGCAACGACTAAATCGATGACGACAAAGGGTACAAACAATAAAAACCCTATCTGAAATGCAGTCTTTAACTCACTCGTTAAAAATGCAGGTATCAACAGTTGCATCGGCACATTTTCTGGCCCGTCAAGTTCTTGTTGGCCTGAGATTTCTGCAAACAATTCAATATCAGACTCGCGAGTTTGTTTCAACATGAATTCACGCAACGGTTGCTGGGCCACTTCAAAAGCCTGCACAAAGTCAGCTTGATCATTGAGATAAGGTTGGATTGCTTCATCATTGATTTGGGTGAACACGGGTGCCATTATAAACAGAGTTAAAAACAACGCTAAACCCAATAACACCTGATTAGGTGGTGTTTGGTTAGTGCCTATGGCCATGCGTAATATTGACAAGACAATGATAATGCGGGTAAACGAAGTCATCATTAACAATAATGCTGGCAACACTGTAAGCAATGACATTAACGCTAAAATTTGGAGCGTTAAACTGTATTCTTGCTGGCCTTCTGCATTCGTTTCAACAATGATACCGGGCAAAATGGCATCACCTGCACTCACTTGAGGTGCGACAGAGACTAATAAAAACATGCTCACTAAAGGCAACCAGCTCATGACCTGCCTAATACTCATAGGGTGTCCTTATGTTTGGCAGTTTGGGTGTATCGACCTAGTAATTGAGAAAACTGTTGAGATAAACCTGTTTGAAGTGTTTTTGATGGGGGTTCTTCTTGCGGGTCTAAAGGTTTGGGTAATGCTTCCACCGCTCCAAGATCAGCCAGTAAACGAATATTTTGAGCAGTCACTCCCAACAAAAGTGACTTACCGTCGACCTCTACCAGGAGCAATTTATCGCGGCTACCTAGGGCCATGGCTTCTACGAATCTAAGCCGACGCCCACCCTGAGGCCGCCGTTGCATAAACCATCGTGCCGCAAATACCATCACCAGTAAAATCGCCAACACCAGCAATAAGCTGCCAATAGACTGCAACAACAATTGGGTATCCCCTAGCATAAACAGGCCTTAAATTTTACGGATGCGATCAGCAGCTTCGAGCACCTGAGTTAAACGGATACCATAACGTTCGTTCACCACCACAACTTCACCCTTGGCAATAATGGTGTTGTTAACGCAAACATCGATGGCTTCTCCAGCAAGGCGATCGAATTCGACCACACTTCCTTCACTCAAGCGTAACAAATCTTTGATTTTAAGTGACGATCGACCTACTTCCGCAGACAAAACTACGGGAATATTTTCTAATATGTCTAGGTCTAGCTCATCCTCAAAGGTGGATAAGGCCGCGGGGGCTGTTTCTTCTTCGCTCACAAGCACTTCCTCTATTTATCTTGTATTAGAGACATTTTAGTCCCATAAGTCCACTTCATAATCATCTAATGTCACTTCTCCCATAATTTTTACCGCTGCATGGCCATTCGAACTACCATACACGCCATTGAATAGGGGAATCCCTTTAGATGTTACTGTAACTATTTCGGGCATTTTAATAGGAATCACGTCACCCACTTTAAGGTTGCGTAATTCTAACAAGCTAATTTGAGGGTTAGCTAGATCAGACCTGACGTCTAAGTCAACCTCCTCAATAGCGATCTTAAGGTAGTTATTCCAAATTCGCTCATCATCAATATCACTGTCACCCATCACCTGATTACGTAATAAATCACGAATCGGTTTCATGGATGCATATGGGTAAATAATTTCGATGCTGCCATTAATATCGTGGGCCATATCAATATTAAATTTATTGACGATCACCAAATCATTATCTTCTACGATACTGGTGAACTGTGGGTTTACTTCTGAGCTAACAAACTCAAAAGCCACTGATTGAAGGGGAGCCCAGGCCGTTTTCATATCTTGAAACACACGTTGCAAGATCATCTGGATGATGCGGTATTCTGTCGGTGTAAAATCTCTGATACCCGATATTTCTGTGTGAGACCCTGAACCACCAAAGAAGCTGTCAAGGGAATTGAAAATCAGTTGTGGATCGATAATAATCAACATTGACCCACGCAAGGGTGGAATCTTCACCACATTCAATGAAATGGGCGTGGCCAGGCTGTCCATATGAGTCGCAAAACGTTGCACATCTACCTGCTGAGCTTCAATTTTTGGCTGATAGCGCAATAGACTTTTTAAGCTGGTGCGCAGCAAGCGAGCAAAACGCTCATTAATCATATCTAACGAGCCCAAGTGAGACGTTAAACTACTGTCTTCACTGGAAATATCATAATCTTCAGCATCTGGGACTAGGTTATAGGCTTCCACACCTTCCTTTTCACCCATTTCAACTAAAGCTAGAATTTCTTCTTCTGAGAGTAGTTCACTGTCACTCATACTGCCAAGACTCCTAGATTACTGAATTACAAACTCTGTAAAGAACACTTCTTCGATACCACCAAAGTCTTCATAACCAGTTAACACCTGGTTCATTCGAGTTTTAAGACTATCGGCTAGTTTTTGTTTATCAGCCACTGTGACTAACTGGTCTTGCTGGTGTGAAGAGACTTCCATAATGATCGCCGAACGAATCGCCATCTCATGTTTATAAACGAAGTCCACAATACGTTGATCATAATGGGTCATAAAACCCATACTGAATTGAACGAATTTTTTGCTGCCTGCCAAATTAATGGTAAAGCCTCTGTCTAATTCATTATAGAGTTGGTCAAATTTTTGACCTTCAGGCGTTTCTTTGGACATTTTGATTAGAGGTTTGGGAGCATTTGGATCAACTTCTTCTTCCTCAGCATCTTCCCCATCGATATCTTGGGTGACCAAATTACCCTCTTCATCAACGACTACTGGTTTTGGATCAAAAAAGCCTGAAAGAAACAAGGTAGCCCCGACACTAATAATAATCAGTAACAGCGCGATAGTCACAAACAGCAAAATTTTAACTAAACCACCTTTTTTCTCTTCTACAACTTCTACTTCTTCTTCGTCTGCCATGGTTAGCCTTCCTTATTTACTTCTCAATTATGGATTATCTAGCCTTTATTGGCTAGGCAAAGGTGTCTACATCACCATCATGATTGCTGTGATGACTCGCTGCCATTGGAATTTGTTCTTCACTGGTATTTTTTACCGTTTGGCTTAATTGCCAATCGGGTTGCTCACCCCGAGTTTGTTGGTGTCCGCCACTATCTGCGCCCACAGAGACATCTGCTAACTGTAAACCACTGCCTACAAGTTGATCTCTCAATTTGGGCAAACTTGATTCAAGCAGCTCACGAACGCCTGGATTACTGCTTAGAAGCTGGGTCTTTAGGACCCCATCTTCCATCACCAAACTAATATTTACTTGCCCCAAGCGGGCTGGATTGAGCGATAAATTGGCTTGCCAACGTCCTTCTTTCACCATCCGTTGCAACTGCTGGCCTATTTGGTCTTGCATTTGGCGTGCACCCATTTGGGCAGAACTATCACCTTGCATGAGGTTGGTAAAACGCTGACCTATATCCATGGTAGGTGCATCGATCGCTGGGGCTGCAGCCACAGTTGTCATCGTCGACAAACTAGTCAAAGGAGCCGCTGCCTTAAAGTTGGCCCCAGTGTAACTGCCTAAGGTATTTGATTCCAGCGCATTCATAGAACTGGCAACCGGTGAAGGAAGGCCTGTAAATTGGTCTAACTTCTGCACCAGTGAAGGCGCAAGTGTGATGCTAGCATAGGTTGAAGTCACACTGGCAGCACTGCTAGTAGCGCTTGCACTATTGCCTGCAGTCGAGGCTAATTTACCTTTTGCCTGTGTGAGTGCTTTATTAATTGTGTTAGCTAGCCCTGTTTTTATTTCAGTTTGTGGGCTAACTGCCTTTGATTGGCGCTGCTGAAAAAAAGACTGCGTCGCCATTTGTGGCGCGGCAGACACAAATGAAGGGGTCACTCCAGATGAGTTAGAACTGCTGACCTTATTATTAGCCGTTGCAGTAATCGTTTGGTTGCGTACTTTAATGACATCTTTATCATTGAGTGGCAAAGCCTTTAATGCATCAACAACGGGTGTCTTAGCCTGCGCAGCAAAGTCAGACTGAACTTGAACTTGTGGCTGAACCTGAACCTGTGACTGGCCCTGAACCTGTGGCCGACCCTCAACCTGTGACTGAACCTGCGGCTGAACTTGTGACTGAATCTGAGCTTGTGGCTGAACCTGAACTTGAACTTGC
>DDCR01000135.1 GCA_002335115.1 Oceanospirillaceae bacterium UBA2001 | reverse complement strand
CAGGTGGAGAAAAAGCACTGACTGCAATCGCTCTAGTTTTTTCCATATTTCAGCTCAACCCGTCACCTTTTTGTATGTTAGATGAAGTGGACGCACCCTTAGATGACGCCAATGTGGAGCGCTATGCTCGCCTTGTAAAGGAAATGTCAGCTCAGGTGCAATTTATCTATATTAGCCATAATAAAATTGCCATGGAAATGGCAACCCAGCTTTTGGGCGTTACTATGCAAGAAGCCGGCGTATCCAGAGTCGTGACAGTAGACGTAGACCAAGCTATTAACATGACAGATCAGACTTTAGCTGTTTAGCATTCATCGAGTATGCATCAAGTATCCATTGAGTGTTTATTTAGTGTTTATTTATCGTTTTTATCGCTTTTAATGGGTGTATGATCAAATAACACTATAAAAACAAGGCCTAAAGGTTTTATATCTATTATTTAGAAGGTATAGTCGAGTTTAACTTTACGTGCTTTGCGGCATAATAATAATTTTTAAAAAATAGAAATTTTTATGGCATTAACAACGTGGTTATTGATGTTTGGTGGTTTAACTTTTGTGGCTGTCGTGATCGATGGTGTGCGGCGTATGTTTGTGAGCCATGCAGCGTTGAAAATTGATATAGACGAGAGCTACTGTGACCTGCCTGTAGTCACTTACAGCAGTGAGTTACCTAACGGCGGCGCGCGCGTTGTGACTGCGGGAAGCAAACCAGCAGTGACTGTAGAAAACACAAACATAGACCTTGAACTGACTGGTAATGTAGAAGCTGTAAACCTGCAAGCAGACACATTGGTTGATGAAGGCCCTAAAGTGACTCAGTTAACGAGCACCATCCCTCCTTTGACAGAATCTATAGAACAACATGAAGTTGCCGAAGAGCTTGAGACTGAGCACCCCGATGCGGGTGCAGTTGTGTTTGAAGATGGAGCTTTAGTTGAATTGGCAAACCCAGATTTTGTTGAATTAGCCGACCCTGCTTTAGCCGAATTAGTGCCGCAAGACTTGACGGTCGCAGATCCTGTGGTAATGGAGTTACCGGTAGAAGATGAATTTGCATTTACCTCTGACTTTGCCTCTGATGTTAGCACTGATTCAGCTGCCAGTGCTGAAATAACAGATGAGCAGTCGGACATGACGTTGGATGTGGCATTGGATGCGGCAGAGATTATGACAGAGTGTATGACCGAGGTTATGGCAGAAGGTAGAGCTGTCATTGAAAGTCGAGATAAAAGTAGTGATGTGGATGTGAATAACGAACACTTTATTCTCGATCGGACCCCCATCAGCTTATCGAGTGAAGAAATAGAAGCTTTAACCAAGGTTAAAGATGAGCAAAACCTGATACCGGATACGCCAGATGGTATTTTAGTTAGCTCAGACTTTGACCCTACCCGGCCAGTGCATGAACTGGTAGAAACTAATTCAATGGTACAAAGTGATTTATTTGCTGAGCAAGATCTCACTTCACTGGTCACGGTCAAAAGCAGTGTCGGCCATGATTTACTTGAAACCAGCGATGATATCTTGTTTAGTGATACAGGGATTGAAGAATTATATGCACAAGACGTTTCTGTGCATGACTTGGATGTTTCGACTGAGCGCAGCGAAGATCAAAGCCTCTCCAAACGTTTTGCGAAGGTCACTTCCATGACTTTTGGCAAAAAATTATTGAGTCGAAAGCGAGTGGCAGAACAAGAAGCTTTAGATGCTGTTGAAGAAGGTGCACACCATGGGACAGATGTTGAGCAAGTCATCAGCATTCTTGTCACAGCCAACGAGCGCCAAGGTTTCTATGGGCCTCAATTACTTCAATTGGTCAAAGCGTGTGGCATGGTGTTTGGAGAAATGGACATCTTCCATCGCTTCGAAGATGGACTAAGGTTAGGTAAAACCCAATTCAGTATGGCCAACATGATGGAACCAGGCACCTTTGACCTGGATGATATAGATCATTTGCATACTCCAGGAGTGGTCTTCTTTTTGGGTCTGCCAATGGCTCAAGATAGTATGCAGGCCTTTGACTATATGCTTGAAACTGCCCAGTGTTTGGCGAGTAACCTTGGGGGTGGCGTACTTGACGAGCAGCGCAGCGTCATGCGTCCACAGACCATTGCCCATTGTCGCCAGCAAATCCGTGATTTTGAGCGACGTCATTTGACACGTCGTGCGCAGCTCTAACCCTTTAATAGTTTAAAAACAACGATGTCAAATACGCTTATGACGCAACTCGACGTCATTAAAGACCAATTGCGCGAGCATAATCACAGCTACTACATACTTGATGATCCCACGGTTCCTGATGCTGAGTATGATCGGCTGATGCAAGAACTTTTAACCATCGAAAAAGCTCACCCGCAATGGGTAACTGCTGACTCTCCAAGCCAAAGAGTGGGAGACAAACCCCTTGAGAGTTTTAAACAAGTCACCCACGCACTTCCCATGCTTTCTCTAGATAACGCTTTTAATGGGGATGATTTATGTGATTTTGATCGCCGTGTTAGAGAGCGTTTGAATAAATATCTTCAACGGCCTCTAGACCAGCCGATTGCGTATGCCTGCGAACCTAAGCTGGATGGCATTGCCGTAAGTCTTACCTATGAAAAAGGCATCTTAGTCACCGCAGCCACGCGGGGTGATGGTCGCCGTGGTGAAGACATTACCCAAAATATCCGCACCCTTGATTCAGTTCCGCTGCGTTTAATTGGTAAAAACTGGCCTGAAACCCTCGAAGTAAGAGGTGAAGTTTATATGCCAAGTGTGGGCTTTGAAACCCTCAATACAAAATTAGTTGAACAAGGGCTCAAGACTTACGTTAACCCCCGCAACACTGCTGCTGGAAGCTTGCGTCAACTGGATAGCAGAATAACAGCGCAAAGGCCTTTAGAGATGTGTGCCTATAGCATTGGTCTGGTCAGTGAAGAAAGCCCCTTACCCACGCAACATTTCGATATTTTGCACCAATTGCAGGTCTGGGGATTTAAAATTAATGCTGAAATGCGGCGGGTGCGAGGAATTGAAGCCTGTTTAGACTATTACCAAGCATTGGCAGTCAAACGGAGTCATTTAGCCTATGAAATTGATGGTATTGTTTTTAAGGTTGATGAATTGGAACTGCAAAAAAGTTTAGGTTTTGTTGCGCGTGCCCCTCGATGGGCTATTGCCCATAAATTTCCAGCTCAAGAAGAAATGACGCGGGTATTAAAAGTTGAATTTCAGGTAGGACGGACTGGAGCAGTCACACCAGTGGCTCGATTAGAGCCAGTATTTGTCGGTGGAGTGACCGTGAGTAATGCCACCTTACATAATATGGATGAAATACAACGTTTAGATCTCCACATAGGCGATACGGTGATTGTACGTCGCGCTGGTGACGTCATTCCCAAGGTCGTCAAAGTAGTGTTAGAACGGCGACAAGCGAATGCACAGGTCATAAAGGCGCCCTTAACTTGCCCTAAGTGTAAAGGTCCTGTCGAAAGGGAGGATGGCGAAACTGCATTAAGATGCGTCAATGGCTTAAGTTGTGCTGCTCAAATTGTACAAGCCATCAAACATTTTGTGTCTCGCAAAGCAATGGACATTGATGGCTTGGGTGAAAAACAAGTTCAAAGCTTAGTTGAATCGGGCAGAGTAAAGCATATTGCAGATTTATATGCCTTAGATCAGACTGCGCTAATAGCGATGGATCGTATGGGAGAAAAATCTGCTAGTAATCTTCTTTCTGCTTTACAAAAAAGCAAATCCACAAGTTTGGCTAAATTTTTATTTAGCCTAGGCATCCGTGAAGTTGGAGAGGCTACGGCGCGCAGTTTAGCGCTGCACTTTGGTGCACTAGACAATATTAAAGCGGCAGATATCCAAAGCTTATTGGCCGTTGAAGACGTGGGTCCAATCGTAGCTCAGCGAATCTTTCACTTTTTTACTGATAATGAAACGCTGGCTGTAATTGATAAACTGCAAAATTTAGGCGTCACTTGGCCAGAATTTGACCCTGTAGACACTGAACAGCAAAACTTGCCATTTAAGGATATTTGCTTTGTGATTACAGGCACCTTAACGAGTGTTTCTCGAGAAGAGTTAAAAATTCAATTACAAGAATTAGGTGCCAAGGTGGCATCAAGCGTCTCCAAAAAAACAGATTATTTGGTGGCGGGAGATAAAGCAGGGTCTAAGTTGGTGAAGGCGCAGGATCTTAAAGTGCCAGTGCTAGATGAATCCCAAGTACAGATGATGATGGCTAATGCCCAAGGTTAAGGGACTTGGCTTTAATCACAGATGTGCCAAGTTATTTTGCTTTCGAATGAGTATTAGTCGAATATTAGTCAAATATTTAATGAAAGATTAATTAAATATTATTTTGAGTTAAAAGGAAAAGAACCACCATGACAGTAAAACAAAGTCTGGCTTGGCAGGCTCTAGAAGCACACCTGCAAAAAGATATTTTGCCTTATTCCTTGAAACAATTATTCAATAAAGCAGGCCCCGAACGTTTTAATGACCTTTCGTTATCCACACAAGCTGTGTTATTGGATTTATCCAAGCAAAGACTCAACCCCGAAACACTCACTTTGCTTATTGAATTAGCCGAGCAGCAGGGCCTAGGCCACGCCACTAAGACACTTACAAGTGGTGGTGAGGTCAATCGTTCTGAACTCAGGCCCGCTTTGCATACGGCCTTAAGAGCAGCTTCTTCAGATCAATATAGTGATGTTCAAGTAGATGGTCAGTCCGTGAACTGGTTAGTTGATAAAAACTTGTTGGAGATGGAAAGAATTGCCGTAAAAATACAGCAAGGCCAGTGGTTTGGTTACGCTGGACAGCCGATTACCACAGTGGTCAACATAGGCGTGGGTGGCTCTGATATTGGGCCTCATATGGTCTGCCATGCCTTAGATGAATTTTCGATAGAAACCAAGTTCCCACTGAATGTGATGTTTGTCTCTTCGATGGATGGTAGCCAACTGGCAGAGATGTTGCAGCACCTAGATCAAGCTTCAACATTATTTATTATCGCTTCTAAAACCTTTACGACGATCGATACCTTAGCCAATGCAGAGACGGCACGTGCTTGGCTGCGCAAGAAAATACCCAGTGATCACTTGATTGGCCAGCACCACCTTGTGGGGTGCAGTGCTTTCCCCGAACGAATGGCGGCTTGGGGAATACCTGAAGATAATCAGATTGCTTTATGGGACTGGGTAGGTGGCCGTTACTCTTTGTGGAGTGGCATTGGCTTACCTATTGCTATTAAATTAGGCATGGCTAGCTTTAAGCAGTTGCTGAAGGGCGCGCATGCGATGGATGAGCACTTTCAAAGCGCAAGCTTGCGGGAAAACTTACCCGTGATGTTGGCGTTAACTGGTATATGGAACATCAATTTTTTAGGTTTAAAGGCTCACACTATTTTGCCTTATGATGGGCGGCTGAAGTTATTGCCGAATTACCTGAGCCAGTTAGAAATGGAAAGTAATGGAAAGTCGGTCACTAATGCTGGCGAAAGAGTTGATTTTGACACCAGCCCAGTGATTTGGGGGGACGTCGGAGCTAACGCGCAGCATGCTTTTTTTCAATTGCTACACCAAGGCACACCAGCCTATTATGCTGACTTTATTGTGCCTCTAAGACGCAAAGCGTCGAGGGAATATACTCAAGCCACACGCAACCAATTAGAGTATCAACAAGCTCTAAATTTGGCCAATTGTGTGGCTCAATCAAGAGTACTGATGTTAGGTGATGAGGTGCTGACCTGGGAGCAAAGCTTGGCTGCTTCGCCAGACCGTTTGTATCCTGGTAACCATGCATCTAGCACTCTCATGTTCGATGAACTAACGCCAGAAAGTTTGGGTCAATTAATTGCATTATATGAGCACAAGGTATTTGTGCAGGCCGTGGTGTGGGATATTAATCCCTTTGATCAGTGGGGTGTCGAACTTGGCAAACAAATTGCTAAAACCACTCTTAGTGCCATACAAAACAGGCGGGCAGGCCTTGGATCCCCAGAAGACACAAAATTTGATGCGTCTACTGAAGGCTTATTAAATCATGTGTTTAGGCATCACACTTAAATACGGCAGCTATTTTTGCTACCACCATTGTTAAAATAGTGTTCGAAGGCCTTGGGAGTGCGTCCTCGGCCAGACCATTCGTGCTTTAAACCTTGTGCATCTTTAATACGGTATTGTGGTGCTACGGGCTTGTGAGGTTTTTTAATCTTAGGTAAATCAGTAGCAAAAAAATCTTCTGGGGTCAGACCGGCTTTAGCAATGGATGCGAGTATGGCTTGCTTCTCTTTATGTTTTTTGGCAACCTGCTCAGCAAGGGCTACTTCTTCTTGAGTTCTTTTTTCGATAAACTCAGATAAGTGATTAGCCATGGACTTTAATTGTTTCAGGCTCATGTCTTTGCAAGCTGATCTAAAACGGCTTTTATTACGGGTAATTTCAGTAAATTCAGTCATAATGGTCCTATTATTAGTTGCACTTAGTGAGGCATGCAAGTTTGTTTGAGCGATGATCTTTATCGGCTTCGAAAATAACTGCGAAACTGTTAACTAATCATTAATTAAATGATTCATTTATTTGCATTTGGAATATTAGAATAACTCAATTTCTATTTAAATTAAATTAAATTAAATTAAATTAAATTAAATTAAATTAAATTAAATTAAATTAAATTAGATTAGATTAAATTAAATTAGATTAAATAAAATTATAATAATGATTAAATACGATTTACACAGTCATACCCAATACTCAGATGGTAGTCTATCGGTTCACGCATTAATAGCATTGGCCATTGAGCGGGGCATAAGCCACCTTGCAATTACAGACCACGATACAGTTGAAGCACACTTGCAATTAACTAAAACTAATAATAGTTACGTCACTGAAAAAATTAACATTATAAAAGGGATAGAACTTTCTAGCCAGTGGAATAATATGGGTGTACATATTGTGGGTTTAAATATTGATATACACTCAACAGCGATCACAACTGCAGTAAAGCATCAAACGCAATTACGTATAGAACGAGTAAAAACAATTGCTAAAAAGTTATTGCAACGAGGTTTTCCAGACATTACGCAAGGTGCAATGATATTGGCTGGAGATGGCCAAGTGGGTCGACCCCATATTGCACAACACATGGTCGATGAAGGCTTAGTTTCAAGTGTAGGCCAAGCGTTCAATAAGTATCTAGGGGCTGGCAAAGTGGGTGATATCTCTAGTGTCTGGCCTGATTTAGAGTGCGTGGTTGAGTGGATCAATGCCGCTGGGGGTGTGGCCGTGTTGGCTCACCCCAGTCGTTATAAAATGACCCGCACCAAGCGTCGACGTTTAATGGCAGATTTTTCAGATGCAGGAGGTCAGGCAATTGAGGTGTGTGCTGGTAATCAAGTGCCTGGAGTAGCTGAAGAAATGGCTGCAGTTTGTGATGAATTTGGATTTCATGCCTCTGTGGGCAGTGACTTTCATAATCCAGATTATAAATGGGTCAAGTTGGGTCAATATCCACGCTTACCTAAAGCGTGTAGGCCCGTTTGGGAGTTATTTTAAGATGGAAATTAGGGTAGAAGGAAAAGAATATGAATTGCCCGTCGATCTTTATATTCCTCCCCATGCCTTACAAGTTATTTTAGAAACGACGTTTGAAGGGCCCCTAGACTTATTATTATATTTAATTAGACGCCACAATTTAGATATTATTAATATAGATGTGTCTAAAATTACTAATCAATACATTGCTTATATTGAATTAATGGAATCCAGTCAATTTGAATTAGCAGGGGAGTACCTTGTCATGGCGGCCACCCTAGCAGAAATAAAAAGTCGTAGTTTACTGCCGCGGACCCAAGCCATGGAAGATGATGAGGAAGACCCTAGGGTTCGATTAATAAAGCAGTTACAAGAATATGAACGTTTCAAAAACGCCTCAGAAAGAGTGGCGGAATTACCTCGCATGGGGCGGGATAATTTTCCTGTCAAGATGGATATGCCCAATGTTAAAAAAGTTCGTCCCCAACCGACTGTGCTAATGGAAGAGTTGCTCGCCGCCTATCGTGATGTCCTCAAGCGGTGTGATATGTATGAACATCACACCATATCCCGTGAACGACTCTCTACGCGAGAGCGAATGTCTAGTTTGATGGCACAACTGCAAGTGCAACAGTTCATGCCATTCCATCGCCTGTTCACCATATCAGAAGGCCGTATGGGTGTGATTGTTACTTTCTTGGCAATGATGGAGTTAGTTAAAGAAAACTTGATTAAGTTGATTCAAGCCCAAGAGTATGGACCCATTCACGTAAGTCTAGGTGGACACAGTGAATCCCCAAATCAGGAGCTTAGTTTATGATTATTGAACTCGCACCGGTATTAGAAGCCATTTTATTAGCAGCAGATAAACCCTTAAGCGTTGAACGATTAGGTGAATTATTTGATGAACATGATGGTGTTGACAAAAAACGCATTAGGAACACCCTAAGGCAATTGCAAGAAAGCCATCAAGGGCGAGGGTTTCAGTTGGTTGAAGTCGCCTCTGGATTTAGGTTTCAAGTGCATCAAGATTATGCCCTTTGGGTGGCCCGCCTGTGGCAAGAAAAACCTCAAAGATACTCTAGGGCCTTGCTCGAAACCTTATCTATTATTGCTTACCAACAACCCATTACGCGAGGAGAAATTGAGGCGATACGTGGTGTAGGGGTGAGTTCTCCAATCATTCAAACCATGTTAGAGCGCAGTTGGATACGCAGTGTTGGGCACAAAGAGGTGCCTGGTCGCCCTGAATTATTTGCCACAACCAAAGAATTTTTGGATCACTTCAGCCTCAAACAACTCAGCGATTTGCCCGCCCTTGATGAATTGGAGTCTTGGGATGAGACCACCATGGCCCCAGCTAAATTGAAGCAGCCACAGCAGCAAGAAATCGAGGTCGTGACGGAACCCATCCATTAAGCTATAATAAAGGGAATTATTAACTGTATTGATGGGATTATCATGACAGATCAAAACCTTCCTGCGGAAGACGCTCTAGAAGCTGTTGAACAAAAAACCACTGACGAAAAACTTCAAAAAGTATTGGCTCGAGCTGGAGTAGGTTCGCGCCGAGAAATGGAGCGTTGGATTGTTGCAGGTCGAGTTACCATTAACAAAGAAAAAGCCCAGCTAGGTGATCGTGTTACTTGGCGGGATCGTATTTCGGTAGATGGTAAACCGCTTGACATCGTGTCGCCTACTAACATTGAACGCCGTGTGCTTATTTATAATAAGCCAGAAGGTGAAATTGTTACCCGCTCAGACCCAGAGAATCGCTCCACAGTGTTTGACAAGTTGCCGCGTCTCAAGGGTGAGCGCTGGATTGCAGTGGGTCGTTTAGATATCAATACTTCAGGCCTTTTGCTATTCACCACAGACGGTGAATTGGCTAATGCATTAATGCACCCTTCAACGACTATTGAACGAGAATATGCTGTCCGTGTCATGGGGCATGTGACTATGGAACAAGTTAATACCATGCACCAAGGGGTTTTACTCGATGATGGTATGGCGCGTTTCAATGACATACAAGAATTTGGTGGTGAAGGGATTAACCGCTGGTATCATGTGGTTATCATGGAGGGCCGTAACCGAGAAGTACGTCGTTTGTGGGAGTCTCAAGGTTTACGTGTTAACCGCTTAAAACGGGTGCGATATGGCAACGTATTTTTACCACCCCAGCTTAGGGCTGGCATGTGGATGGAAATGCCACAACCGGACATCAACGCACTTTCTCAATTTGTAGGTATGCGCCCAAAGAAAGTGAAGCGCCGTTTGCCTAAAGAGCAAGAGAGCTTTGATCGTCAGCAGAAACGTCAACGTACGCGTCGTCACGCCTAACCGACATAAACTCGCTTGCAAAGCATCTGAGTTAACGGTTTGTTAATTCAGTTGCTCTAATAAGCATCCTTCTGTACTGCTAACGCTATTGCTAACTTGGTTTGTTTTAAAAGCCTGTTTTCTGTGCCTCAGTATGACCTTTTTACATCGTGTGATGTTTTTCAATAGTGTGACGTTTTTATTAGGGCCTACTGTACCTTGCTAAGCTTAATAAACCGATCGTCCCCTTTGTTAAACTATCTCAATCCGCCACACTCACTGGATCTAGATGAATAATCACATCAGCATATGGGAACACAGCCATGATACGGTGTTCTAACGCTTCTGCTACGTCGTGTGCCTCTAGTAGCAGCATGTTTTCTTGCAGTTCTAAATGCAATTGAATGAACTGCATGTGACCTGATTGCCTGCTGCGTAGATCATGCATTCCAATTACTTGGGGTTGTGTCAGGGCCAGTTGAGTAATGAGGTGCCTTTGTTCATCACTCAGCTCGTGGTCTAAGAGCAAGTGAAAAGCCGATTGTGCAATACCCCAAGCGCTATAAACGACGAAGGCACCAATGCTTAATGCAAAGTAAGGGTCTGCCCCATGATAGCCAATACTTGCAAGCAAAAGGGCTATTATGACGCCAAAATTCATCAAAAAGTCTGACGTGTAATGCAGTGAGTCAGCCTTAATAGCATTAGATTGGGTGCGTTTGACAACGTACCACTGGAAGACGACTAACGCTCCGGTAAGGGCCATGCTAACCAGCATGATACTTATGCCCATTGGAGTATTCTCGACCACCAGTGGATGCCATAAGCGACCTAAAGTCTGGGTAAGTAGCAAACCAATGGAAACTAAAATCAATAATGCTTGAGCAAGGCCCGCAAGTGCTTCTGCCTTGCCGTGTCCAAAGCGATGCTCTTTGTCAGCAGGGGCCATGGCATAACGTATGGCAAAAAAATTGATTAATGAGGCGGCGCTATCCATGGTGGAATCAATCAACGAAGCCAATAAACTGACGCTTTGCGTTTGATCCCAACCCCATGTTTTGACGCCAATTAAGCTAATAGCAGCAACAACAGATGCCCAGGTGGCGAGTTTGATGAGTTGGCTGTATGTCATACTTACAGTATAGATCAACAAGTTTGGCCTGAGTTAACTTTATCAAACACCAATCCAACTTGGCTAAGACTGAAACCAAAGCTGGTCAGTTAATAGGTGTGATTAGCGGTTATTTATCTCAGGCGTATCCTATTTTTGGTCAATACTTGTTAACCTGTTGGCTTCTTCATGGGCACGATTATGCCAGCGAATGTGGAGCATAGTGCTAGTGTAAAGTAGGGTGATAATTAAGGCCCCCAAAGCACCATTAATGGGTACGTACATAATTTCTATAGTGAAATAAATGAGTAAGACGAAGCACATCCATGCCATCTGGCGCAAGTGCTGCTTATACATGGCTAACCCAAAGCCAAGTAAGGGGAAACATTTGATGCCAATAATCACAAGACTGCCGACCTCAGCATAGGTTTGGGACAGGGTACTGATCACAAAGTAGGCGATGAGTGCGATATAGGCACCGACACTAACCATCCGTGAGAACTTCCGTTTCTGCTGGTACTGCATTATAAAATCTCCAAAACTGATTCAGGTGGTCGACCAATCCGAGCTTGACCTTGATGGACAACAATGGGCCTTTCAATTAGCTTTGGATGCTTGATCATGGCGCTGATTAATTCGGTCTGAGATAATTGAGTGTTGGCTAGATTTTCTAACTTGTAGGCTTCTTCTCCCTGGCGCATCAGTTGTCGAGCGTCATCCATACCGAGCATGGATAACAAGTCAGTCAACTCATCGGAACTGGGCACTTGTTGAAGGTATAAGCGGATCTTTGCAACAACACCTTGGGTCTCCAATAAAGCTAGGGTAGCCCGAGATTTAGAACAGCGAGGGTTATGATATAAAGTAACGCTCATTGTCGATGCCCTAGTTTAGCCTTAACAAAGTCTAAGGCCTCCGTTAACGGCAGGTCTTCGTTAGCTACAGCTCTTCGGTCGCGATATTCTAATGTGCCACTATCGATACCGCGGTCTCCAATGACAATACGATGAGGTATGCCTATTAGCTCAGCGTCGGCAAATTTGACCCCTGGTCGCATCGCACGATCGTCCATAATAACATCGATACCAGCGTCCTTAAAATCCCTATAGAGGGCATCTGTAGTCTCACGCACCACTGCAGATTTTTCATAGTTAAGGGGAATAAGTGCAACCTCGAAAGGGGCAAGAGCAAGGGGCCACATGATACCATTTTCATCAAAGTTCTGTTCAATAGCGGCTGCAATGATGCGGGTAATACCAATACCATAACACCCCATTTGCATGAACTGAGGTTTACCATTTTCATTCAACACCGTGGCATTCATCGCTTGTGAGTATTTATCACCTAATTGGAAAATATGGCCTACTTCAATACCCCGTTTGATCTCGATATTGCCATGTCCACAAGGGCTCGGATCGCCTTCTACGACATTCCTAATGTCTGCAACTTGGGTGTAGTCACAGTCGCGCTCCCAGTTGAGGTTTGTATGGTGGTAACCAGGCAGATTTGCGCCCGCTGTGAAATCGCTCATCACAGTGGCGCAGCGGTCAGCAATAATTGAGATGGATAAACCCACCGGTCCAATTGAACCGGGTGTTGTGTTTAGTTCATCAACAATACGTTGTTCAGGTGCCATGGTCAGTGGGCTAGCAATAAGAGGGTGCTTCTCCACTTTAATTTCATTCATGGTGTGGTCACCACGCAGGACTAGTGCCACTAATGGCTGTTGACCATTATCATCTTCATGGCCAAGAACCACTAAGGTTTTTAAGCTTTGGGTGGCTGCTAGGCCCAAAAATTCACAGACACTTTGTATCGTTTTTTGATCAGGAGTATGGACCATTTTCATGGCCTTGCTTGGGGCCGCTCGAGGCGCCTTAGGGAGCATGGCTTCAGCTGTTTCTATGTTGGCTGCAAAATGACTGCTCGGATCATTACTAAAGGCAATATCATCTTCACCTGACTGGGCTAACACATGAAATTCTTGTGACGCGTCGCCACCAATGCTGCCAGAATCTGCTCGCACTGCACGAAAGTTCAACCCTAAACGAGTAAATATATGGCTGTAGGCCAGGTGCATCGTATCGTAGGTTTGTTGCAAGGATTGTTGATCTAAGTGAAAAGAGTATGCGTCTTTCATAATGAATTCACGGGAGCGCATGACACCAAAACGAGGTCGCACCTCATCCCGAAACTTAGTTTGAATCTGGTAAAAGTTCATGGGCAAGCTTTTATAACTGCGAACCTCCTTGCGCATCATGTCAGTGATCACCTCTTCATGGGTGGGGCCAACACAAAAATCACGCTGATGACGATCTTTTAAGCGCAAAAGTTCTGGACCATACTGTTGCCAACGACCAGACTCTTGCCATAATTCAGCAGGTTGCACAGCGGGCATTAATAATTCTTGCGCACCTGCGGCGTCTAGTTCCTCTCTAACAATGCGCTCAACCTTTCTAATGCTGCGCAGGCCCATGGGTAACCAAGTGTATAAACCTGAAGCCAAACGGCGGATTAAGCCAGCACGAAGCATCAGTTGATGGCTGATAACTTCTGCGTCTGCAGGGGTTTCTTTTTGGGTGGCAATTAAAAACTGACTGGCGCGCATGGGTGAATAAATCCAATAATAACTAAAATAGTGAACCACTATTGTATGTTGCCATGGCCGTGGGATAAATGCCTTTGGTGGTTAAATTAACAATAAATGGGTAATAGTTGGATGTATGTAGGATAAAGGTGCATTTTCTACTGCCGTTGGGGACTTGGAATGGGTTATAATTTCGGGCTTTGAGATGTTCTGCTGGAATACACCATGCCTATCTATGAGTACCTATGCCAAGATTGTGGTTTTGGCAAAGACGTATTGCAAAAATTAAGCGACGCGCCGTTAACAGATTGCCCCGAATGTGGCAAAAATCATTATCGTAAGCAATTATCAGCGGCAGGTTTTAGACTCAAAGGCCAAGGCTGGTATGAAACAGACTTTAAAACCGGCGCTAAGAAGAATTTAGCGGGTGATACAAAAAAAACGAGTACTGAAAATAATGCGGCTAGCAGCGTAAAAGGTGTGAACGCTGCCAGTGATTAAATATGACCATTAAAACGATTTAATTTTTAGGAAATACAATTATGCGAAGCCATTATTGCGGCCAACTAAGAGCTAGCGATGTTGACCAACAAATTACCCTGTGCGGATGGGTTCATCGGCGTCGTGACCACGGTGGCGTTATTTTCTTAGACCTACGAGACCGTGAAGGTATCGTCCAGGTTGTGTTTGACCCTGACCGAGAGGATAGTTTTGCTTTAGCCGATGCTTGCCGCAATGAGTTTGTCGTTAAGGTGAAAGGTTTAGTTCGTGCTCGACCTGTCGGCACGGACAACCCAGAAATGCCAACGGGCGCAGTGGAAGTTTTAGGTCAAGAGCTTGAGATTTTAAATAAATCTGAAACACCACCATTCCAATTGGATGAGCATCAGTCTGTGGGTGAAGACGTGCGCCTTAAGTATCGTTATGTAGACTTGCGCCGTCCAGAAATGGCTGCAAAATTAAAGTTGCGTTCTAAGGTCAGTACATTTATCCGAAATTTTTTGGATCAAAATGGATTTTTAGATATTGAGACACCTATTCTGACCCGCGCCACACCAGAGGGAGCGCGAGATTATTTGGTGCCGAGTCGTACTCACGAAGGCCACTTTTTTGCGTTGCCGCAATCACCACAGTTGTTTAAGCAGCTACTAATGGTTTCTGGCATGGATCGTTATTACCAGATTGCCAAATGTTTCAGAGACGAAGATCTGCGGGCAGATCGGCAACCCGAATTTACTCAAATTGATATCGAGACATCCTTTATGGATGAAACTCAGATTATGGCTATTACTGAAAAAATGGTCGTCGAGTTATTCAAAAGTCAGATCAACGTGGATTTAGGCCCATTTCCAAGCATGTCTTATAGCGAAGCTATGGAAACCTATGGCAGTGATAAACCAGACTTGCGTATTCCACTAACATTGGTGAGCGTGAGTGATTTGATGAGAGATGTGGATTTTAAGGTTTTTGCAGGGCCAGCTAATGATGTTAACGGCCGGGTCGCTGGCCTTAAAGTACCAGATGGCGCTAGTTTAACCCGCAAACAAATTGATACTTATACTAAATTTGTTGGTATTTATGGGGCACGGGGTTTGGCCTATATCAAAGTTAACAACGTCAGTGATTTGGAAGAAGGTTTACAATCACCCATTGTGAAGTTTCTTCCTCTGCCAGTGCGAGCCGCTATTCTTGAGCGCTTAGAAGCAAAAGACGGTGACCTGATCTTCTTTGGTGCAGACAGTGAAAAAGTGGTTAATGAAGCTTTGGGAGCCTTGCGCTGCAAGTTGGGTGAAGACTTAGAATTAATGACCTGTGATTGGGCACCTTTGTGGGTGGTAGATTTTCCTATGTTTGAAACGACTTCAGATGGTGGTATTACGGCTATCCATCATCCGTTTACTGCACCTTCTTGCACTCCAGAAGAACTCGAGGCGTCTCCACTAACGGGCTTGTCTCGCGCCTATGACATGGTATTGAATGGTACTGAATTGGGTGGGGGTTCGATACGAATTCACCAACAAGATATGCAAACTAAGGTCTTTGAATTGTTAAATATTGGTGCAGAAGAACAACAAGAAAAGTTTGGGTTCTTGTTGGATGCATTGAAATATGGCTGCCCTCCCCATGGTGGCTTGGCGTTTGGTTTAGATCGGCTCGTCATGTTGATGACTGGTTCCAGTTCTATCCGTGAAGTGATCGCATTTCCTAAGACCCAAAGTGCGGCTTGCGTAATGACCCAAGCACCCGGCTTAGTGGCCAATAAGCAACTGCGTGAACTTAATATTAAGTTACGGGAAAAAGTAGTCTCTGAATAACTTAAGGTTTTTTAACTGCAGCGCTTAAAATCGCAAACAAGGCTCGCCATTAAATTGTTGGGCCTTTTTTATTTGTTGTTTTTAGGGTAAAAAACTACTGTGATTTTGTACAGTATTTGCTAGTATTCGTACATCAATCAATTCTTCAGCGGATGCTATTTATGGCGCTCATACTAGGAATAGATCCAGGCTCTCGCAAAACTGGCTACGGTATTATCAATGCGGTGGGAACTTCACGCATTTATGTGGCCAGTGGTCATATAAAGATATCGGGTGACGAACTGGCCGGACGTTTAGGCCAGATTTATCGTGGGGTTGATGAGATCATAGAAACTTATGTACCTCAAGAATTTGCTATTGAGCAAGTGTTTATGGCCCGCAACGCTGATTCTGCTCTTAAATTGGGTCAAGCTAGGGGTGTGGCTATCGTTGCAGCAGTAAACCATGGCTTGCCTGTTGCAGAATACTCAGCACGTCAGGTAAAGCAAGCTGTGGTAGGCAATGGTGCGGCAGCAAAAAATCAAGTGCAAGAAATGGTAGCGCGCTTGCTGAAGCTACCTAGTTTGCCCCAAGAAGATGCTGCCGATGCCTTAGCCATTGCTATTTGCCATGCGAATACTCATGCTAGTCTAGTTAGATTAGCCACTAGTCGTAGTCCTAAAAGTGTCGAAAAACAAATTTTACTTCAAAAGCTTAAGGGAAGCCGTCGTGGACGTGTTCGATAAATATAATGTTTATAAAGGGCGGATAAGATGATTGCGCGTATTAGTGGAGTGTTGTTAAGTAAACAGCCTGCTCAAGTGGTTATTGATGTGCAGGGAGTGGCATATGAGATTGAAATTTCTTTCAATAGTTTCTGTCAATTACCCGCTGAAGGTGACTCAGTCATGCTGCATACTCATTTTGTGGTGAGAGAGGACGCGCAATTACTATTTGGATTCTCCGAGCTAGATGAAAGAAGCTTATTTCGTATATTGATCAAAGTAAATGGGGTTGGGCCAAAGTTGGGATTAGCAATATTATCGGGCATGGATGCTCAAGGGTTTTGCCAATGTGTACAAAATCAAGATGCAGCCACGTTGGTGAAAATTCCAGGAGTCGGCAAAAAAACTGCAGAGCGGCTTGTGTTGGAGTTAGGTGATAAACTTTCAGCGTGGCAAACTGTAGGCTCCGCTGGTGTCCAAACGGGAACTGCCAAAGCCTCACTCTTTGCAGTCAGTGCCCAGTCAGAAGCAGAAAGTGCATTAGTGGGTCTGGGTTATAAGCCGGTGCAAGCCTCTAAAGCAGTTTTGGCAGCGGTAAAATCTGCGCCAGATGGAAGTTGTGAAGACCTCATCCGCTTATCATTAAAAGGCATGATATAGGCCTATGGATATGGGTTTTTATAGGTTTTGATTAGACTGAGGTTTGGGCAGTTTAGCTGGATTATCAATAGTAATAGGTAGAGCATGATAGAAGCGGATCGTTTTGGATCACCGTTAGAAGCAATAAGCCAACTAGGTGAAGACCATTTGGAACGGGCGCTTAGGCCCAAACTATTGCAAGACTATATTGGTCAACCCGTAGTTCAAGAACAAATGCAGATCTACATTGCGGCAGCCAAGGGCCGGGCTGAAGCCTTAGATCACACGTTAATCTATGGTCCACCTGGACTTGGTAAAACTACTCTTGCTCACATTATTGCCAATGAAATGGGCGGTGATTTAAAAACCACGTCTGGTCCAGTGCTCGAAAAAGCTGGTGATTTAGCTGCCATGTTAACCAACTTGGAAGCGGGTGATGTGTTATTCATCGACGAAATCCATCGTTTAAGCCCAGTGATAGAAGAAATCTTATATCCAGCAATGGAAGACTATCAACTTGATATTATGATTGGTGAAGGTCCAGCTGCTAGGTCGATTAAACTCGATTTGCCACCATTTACACTGGTGGGTGCAACCACGCGTGCTGGGTCTTTGACTTCTCCATTACGAGATCGTTTTGGTATTACTCAGCGTTTAGAGTATTACTCGGTGAAAGATTTAACCACTATTGTCACTCGTTCTGCTCATTTGTCTGAAGTCTCCTTGCAACCTGAAGGTGCAGCAGAAGTGGCCCGCAGATCAAGAGGTACACCGCGTATTGCCAATCGACTTTTGCGTCGAACTAGAGACTATGCTGAAGTTAAGTTTGATGGTGTGATTAATGCTCATGTCGCAGATCAGGCGCTCAACATGCTTAACGTAGATCATCTAGGATTTGATGGCATGGATAGGTGCCTGATGTTGGCAATTATTGAGAGATTTTCAGGTGGGCCAGTCGGCATTGATAATTTAGCAGCGGCCATTAGTGAGCAAAGAGAAACCATAGAAGATGTCCTAGAACCCTATCTCATTCAGCAGGGATTCATCATGCGCACACCGCGGGGCAGAATTGTAACTGACCGAGCTTATGACCATTTTGGCGTTATTGCTCCAAAAGGTGATGCTAAAATTTAAGGCGTAGGGCTAGTGCGAGGAACTTTTTTTAACCGTGCAGTTCAAAGCAAGGGTTATTGCGTTAACTTAGGGTTTATAATGGTATTATTGTTCACAGGTTATTGTTGAATGATGTGGTAATTTAGTTATCTAGTCTTACGTTATTGTTTTTTTAGAATTTTTAGTATTGGCTTGGCATTGAAAAATGCAAAGTCTTGGAGAGGAATGGTCTGTGGACAATAAAATGTCGGTACTGAGTTTGATCTTGAACGCCAGTTTTTTGGTACAAATGGTCATGTTGCTGTTGTTGATCGCCTCAGTGATGTCTTGGGTCATGATTTTTCAACGCCGTCGAGCATTAAAATTTGCCCGCGTCAATATGAAGGCCTTTGAAGAGCAATTTTGGTCGGGTATCGATCTAAGTCAATTGTTTCGACAGGTCAGTGCAGAACCTAACCCGGATAATGGTGCAGAAAATATATTCCGGGCTGGCATAAAAGAATTTACTCGGTTGAGGCAGCAAACTGATGCTGACGGTGATGCAGTAATGGAGGGTGTTCAGCGGGCTATGCGTGTGGCCATTTCTAAAGAAGAAGAGAAACTAGAAGCCCACTTATCATTTTTGGCAAGTGTTGGCTCTGTCAGCCCCTATGTGGGGTTGTTTGGAACAGTGTGGGGTATTATGAACTCGTTTAGAGGGCTAGCCAACGCGCATCAAGCTACTTTGGCTACGGTAGCACCTGGCATCTCAGAAGCCTTGATCGCTACGGCGATGGGACTGTTTGCGGCCATACCTGCAGTGATTGCTTATAATCGCTTCTCCCATACAGTTGATTCTATATTATCTAGCTATGAGACCTTTGCAGAAGAGTTTTCCAGTATATTACACCGCAAAGCCCACGCATCTGAGCTATAGGTTGCCCCATGAGTACGATAAGACGACCTAGAACTAAGCGCCATAAACCTAACGCTGAGATTAATGTTGTGCCTTATATCGACGTGATGATGGTGTTGTTAGTGATCTTTATGGTGACAGCACCTATGTTGACCCAAGGTGTAAACGTAGATTTGCCACAAGCTAAGTCTGATCCAGTAGCTTCTGACGAACTTAACCAACCTCTAATTATTTCAGTCACCAAAACGGGTGACTTCTATCTAGAGCTTGGTGAAAATAACAAGCAACCGGTGACGTTAGAACGGATTGGTGTGCAAGTTGGGAAAATATTGCAACGTGCGCCAGATACCCAAGTTCTACTGCGAGGTGATAAAGCGATAGAATATGGACTTGTCGTGCGCATTATGACCGTATTACAACAGGCTGGTGCCCAAAGTGTTGGGCTTGTTTCGGAAAGTCCGTGAAACTAGATCATTCTTATATTTTACCCAGTTTAATGGCATTGATGGTACACATTGTTGTAGCATTTATCTTTATGTCAGAATGGCAGAGTCAGAGTAAACGCACTCCGCCCGTACAAATAAAGCAGCGTGTTGAAGCAACTTTGATTGATTTGGACTCATTATTGGCACAGCAAAAGCAGGTTGTTTCTGCTGCAGATAAAAAGGCTGCAGACAAGAAAGCCGCAGAT